>JALWHT010000089.1 GCA_026983515.1 Sulfurovum sp. | reverse complement strand
AGGTAGAAGGTAGAAGGTAGAAGGTAGAAGGTAGAAGGTAGAAGGTAGAAGGTAGAAATTTTGTATTTTATGCTTAAAACCAACCTTAAATTTTTTTAATTTGTAGGGTGTTGTGCCCTCACAACACCGTTTATATTTTTGATGATTGGTGTTGCCAGGGGACAACACCCTACTATAAAACTACAATGTAGTTTCTAATATGAAGGACATAAACATGACAATGGAAGAGACACTCAAACAGTACAAGGAAGACTTCGAACTCTTTCCCGATGACAACAGCAAGCTCGAATATGTCTTCGATCTTGGCAAAAAACATACCACCCTGCCACCCGAAGAGAAAAATGATGAAACCTACGTACACGGCTGCTCTTCGGATGCATGGCTGGTCGGCGAATGCAAGGACGGTAAACTCGTTTTAAGAGGCGAAGGCACCTCAGAGATGGCAAAAGGAATGATGACCCTGATGCTGGACATCTTCTCCAACCGTACACCAGACGAGATCTTGTCATTCGACCCTGCAAAGCTGCAGGATCTTGGCATTGTCGAACTTCTCTCCCCTGTCAGACAGCAGAGCATGGAAGCGTTTTTGAAGAAGGTGTATGAGTATGCGCAGAAGTGTAAAGAACAAAATGCTTTGTAGGGTGTTGTGCCCTCACAACACCGTTTATGTTTTTGCTCATTGATGATTGGTATTGTCAGTGGACAACACCCTAAAAGAGCCTTTTTTGCTTTGTGCTGCTACAAAAAAAAAGAAATGAACAGATAGCCAAATCGATGTTAAATCATCAAAACAATTCTGATAAAATACATCCAAACAAAGGATCATCCATGAAAGACCCAAACGATATTCAATTTGACGATATCCCAAGTAATGCCGAAGAGATGGCAGCATGGGAACGCAAATTCGGCAATGGAGCCGAAGCAAACGATACACCTGTCGGTGGCGTGGATAACCGTTTCGACCAGGTAGAAGACAGCTGTACAAAACCTGAAAATGCAGAAGCAGATGAAGCAATGAAAGAGAAAGTAGAAGAACAGCTCAAGACCATCTACGACCCAGAGCTTCCCGTAGACATTTACAACCTCGGTCTCATCTACGACATTGACTGCTGGAAGAACCCGACAAGCAAACTCAGCGGCTGCAAAGTAATTATGACACTTACATCGGCAACCTGTTCAATGAGTGAAGTCATTGTTGATCTTGTACGCTCCATACCAAAGCGTATGGAAGGACTCGAGTGTCTCGATGTGGAACTTGTCTTCGACCCGCCATGGAGCCAAGATAAAATGAGTGATGAAGCCAAACTGGCAATGGGAATGCTCTAAGTCCATGAAACTTGTCGTAGCCATCACCGGTGCCAGCGGCGTAGGACTTGGCAAAAAGTTTGTCGACTATCTGCCCGAAAGCATCGAAGTACACGTGGTGGTTTCTGACAATGCGCTCACAGTGGAGCAGTTTGAGAACAAAAATGTCACACTGCATGAGAGCACCAATATTGCCGCTTCCGTCTCCAGCGGTTCATTCGGTGTTGATGCAACTGCTATTATTCCCTGCTCCATGAATACGCTGGCAAAGATCGCCTGCGGCATCAGTGACAATCTTGCCACCCGTGTCGCGGCAGTCGCACTCAAAGAGCAGAAAAAACTCCTGCTTGCCCCACGTGAAATGCCCTTTTCCGCCATTGCCCTGGAGAATATGCATAAACTCGCTTCTCTTGGCGTCATCATCGCCCCACCGGTCATGGGCTATTATGCCAATACCAAAAGCCTTGAAGAGATGGAACGGTTTCTCATAGGCAAATGGTATGATGTACTGGGTATCTCCAATGAACTCTATGACCGTTGGGAATGAGAAATTAAGAATGAGGAATGAGGAATTATGGTATGCTTTTCTTTCCAAGAAAAGCTTTGATTTGAAAGAGAATGCAATGACTCATTCCAATAAAAGCATTGCAAAGCAATGCATACCAACACTATTCACTCCCGTTTTCATTGGAGAAATCCAATGAAAACGGCTATCTACCCCGGCACCTTCGACCCCATCACCAACGGACACCTTGACATCATCAGCCGTGCCTGTAATATGTTCGACCGTATTATTGTCGCGGTTGCAGCGTCTGAAGCCAAAAAGCCGATGTTTACCCTTGAGCAGCGTATCCAGATGGTACAGTCGGCAACCAAAGCGTTTCCCAAGGTTGAAACCATTGGTTTTGACAAACTGCTGGTAGACCTTGCGGACGATTTGCATGCCAACATTGTCGTACGGGGTCTTCGGGCTGTCAGTGACTTCGAGTATGAGCTTCAAATGGGGTACGCCAATGCATCACTCAAGCCTGACCTTGAAACCATCTACCTCATGCCAAACCTCAACCATGCCTTTGTCAGCTCTTCGGTTGTAAGAGCCATTCTTGCCTATGACGGCAAGATAGACCACCTCGTTGCCCCTGATGTACACAGAATCATACGGGAGATACGCAGCTGATGTATATCTTGTTCGAGGGTGTTGACACATGCGGTAAAAGCACTCAAATTGCACTGCTCAAAGAGAAATATCCTGAGATTGTCACAACCCATGAACCCGGCGGTACTGCCTTTGGGAAACACGCCAGAGAAATACTGCTGCAAGACAGTCTACGCTCCAAACGCGCTGAACTGCTCCTCTTTCTTGCAGACCGGGCAGAACACTACGAAGAAATCGTTAAACCAAACAGAGACAAACTTGTAGTTTCAGACAGAGGGTTTATCTCCGGTATCGGCTATGCACTTGCCAACGGAGACTTTGACTTTAACAAGTTGGTCTCGCTCAACAGGTTCGCACTCCATGACGATCTTCCAGACCGCGTCATACTTTTTCTGACAGACATGGAGACACTCAAATCCCGTACATCAGAAAAAACACTTGACGGCATTGAACAAAGAGGGTTGGAGTATCTTTTGCAGGTGCAGGAACATATGAAAGAGAGTATACTGCGTCTTGATATTCCACATCTCTTTATCGATGCAACACAGTCTATAAAGACTATCCATGAACAGATAGATGCATACCTGAAGCATTAGAAAAACTACAGGGACACCTCATCCGATTGAGATGTTTCATCGCTGTAATGGCGGGAGAAGTAGTGGGGATCTTTCATCTTCTGCAGTTTCTCTTCTACTTCTTTTTGTGCCTGATCAAAGAGTGTCTGCTCATCTTTGAGTGCAGCAATCGCATGTACCCATGCTTCTTCGCTCTTTGCTCCAAACTTTCCGTCTATTTTTCCGTTATAATAGCCTAAAATCAGGAGGGCAGCCTGTTTTTTTCGTATGAGCCGGTCTTTCTTTTTGCCGTCATACGCAATATCGTGTTTCAACGTAATTTGTCTGTAAATATCTGTAAGGTAGGGTTTATATCCGTTATCTAAAAAACCAGTTGCCAAGGCTTGGTGCGCAAACTGAAACTGTTCAATAGCATGGTAAGACTCTGGTGTCAGCAGATCACCGTCTATAGTACCATGGTAATACCCCAGAAACTTCAATGCATACTGCCATTGACGCTCTTGTGATATGGTATGTACAGAGTGATGCTTACGGTGTGCATGATGATGGCTTTTATGTGAAGCGTGCGTTGCATAGTTGCCTACTTTTTCCACAAGATCATCCAAAATAGCGGCATGAAGCCCCAGCGTTGCCAAAATCACCAAAGCAGACTGCTTGACAATAGCCATTTTTCTTCCTTTTTTACCATTCTACCATGAGAACATTACCGCAATATTACTTACCACGTTAAACCAGGGACAATCATCTGCTTTTTTCAGGGCTTAATCTCCACAAGGTATAATTACGCCAATATATTTTTGAAGGAGATCATCATGATCAACCCTCTTCGCGGCATGAAAGATTTAATGTTTGAGGACAGCCAACGCTTCGTATACATTATCACAACAGCCATCAAGGTGGCCAAACGCTACGGTTACGGCTACATTGAAACCCCCATTCTCGAAGAAACAGCCCTCTTTAAACGCTCGGTCGGCGACAGTTCCGACATCGTTACCAAAGAGATGTATCAGTTCGAGGACAAAGGCGGCAACGATGTCTGTATGCGTCCGGAAGGGACTGCCGGTGTTGTGCGTGCCTTTATCTCTGCCAAACTTGACCGCCAGCCGGTAAAACAGAAGTTTTACTACTATGGACCAATGTTCCGTTATGAACGTCCGCAAAAAGGCCGTCTGCGTGAATTTCACCAGTTCGGATGTGAAAGCTTCGGAGAGGGCTCCGTCTATGAAGATTTCACACTCATTATGATGATCTCACAGATTTTTGAGGAACTTGGCATCGGATTTGAACTCAAGCTCAACTCCCTCGGCTGTTCGGAATGTATGCCGCCCTACCGCGAAAATCTCGTACACTTTCTGACAGACATCAAAGAGGAACTTTGTGAAGACTGCAACCGCCGTATCGGTACCAACCCCATCCGTGTGCTTGACTGCAAGAATGAAACGTGCCAAAGCCTGCTTGCCACCTCACCAAAACTTATTGACAATCTCTGTAGTTCCTGTGAGAAAGACTTCAAAAAACTGACACAACTGCTTGATGATGCAGGCATAGCCTATGAAATAGACACCAACCTGGTACGTGGTCTTGACTACTACAACAAAACTGCCTTTGAGTTTGTCAGCAGCGAGATCGGTGCACAGTCTGCCATCGCCGGTGGGGGACGCTACGACAAACTGGTAGAGTACCTCGATGGCAAACCGACCCCTGCTGTAGGATTTGCGATAGGTATAGAACGCATTATGGAACTGGTCAAGATGCCCGAAAGCACCAAAGAGGGCTACTACATGGGTGCCATGGCACCTGAAGCTATCGAAAAAGTACTTATGCTTGCAAGTACCAAACGCAAACACAAAAAGGTAACTGTAGAGTATGTTTCCAAAGGCTTCAAGAGTCATATGAAGGGAGCTGACAAGGCTAATGCACGTTTCGCACTGCTCATTGGCGAAGACGAGCTGACAAACGGTACCGTATGGCTGAAAGA
>JALWHT010000088.1 GCA_026983515.1 Sulfurovum sp. | reverse complement strand
GTTATATCGGCGGTCACAAGATGCAAAAGGCAGATGACAGACTCTTCAACTATCTGCGCTTTACCTCTTCCGATGCCAACGGAAATTTCGCCTTCTACGGTGTACCAAGCGGCAGCTATTACCTGATAGGTACAGTCAAGTGCGGTACGGAATGTGGTTATGATGTACCAAAGAATATCCGTATTGCAACTCTTGTAACGGTTAAAGGCAACCAGGTAGTCAAGAAAGATCTTGTAGGGAGCATGTACTAAGGTTGGCTAACCACATTAAGATCCCGCATGATGTGCGGGGTGGCAACTGTTTTGCGCCACTTGCTTATTCAGGATATGCCTCTTCCAACTTCCGGTACAGTTCCTCCGGTGATATCTGCGGTGTATGGTCGAGAATACGCTGCATTGTCACATTGTCCTCTTCACCGTTCCACTCTTTGATATAACTTCCCTCTTTGTAGCCGTGATCCTGTCTGAACTGATTGAGGATGTTTTTGCCGATATAGAGTTTGTAAAGGCTGTTGAGGTTAAGTCCTGACTGCATAGCAACATCGATAAACTGCATGACCAGTTTTTCGGTCGATCCGCCGCAGAGCAGGGTACGCATCATCTCTTCTACAGTTTCGATCTGTTCGTAGTTGTCTTTTTCCGTAGTTACTGTCGGTTCCCGGAACCTATCAAAGTTGGGTAGATTGACGATATTGTCTGCCAGTGCTTCTATGGTACCAAGCTCTTTCGTTTTGTAGTCAGCCAGTGCCTGTGACATAATAAAGTGCCAGATATCCACAGCTTCAATTTTGATGTTTTCAAAGTCTGGATCAGCATCAATGTTCTTCCAGTGTTTCCACGGATAGCTCTCTATCAGTTCGGCACATTCAAGATAGGCGCAGCGTTTCCAGTCTATCAGCTTTCCGTTTTTGGTAATGCCGTTCTCCCACCCTTCGCCATTTGTAGCGTCGTTAAGCTGCTGCTGGAGGTTGAGCATTTGGAGTATCTCGGTCATTGTTTTGCCTTTAGCGTTATCTTTTTGTCTATAATGATACCACGTATTCTTAAACATACAGCTATATCGTCCGCTTGCCGGAAAAGCGCATATTTAGCACATTTTGAGTAAAATAGTACCCTTATTCTACCCTCACAAAGGACACACTTTATGTCACAACCAGTTGAAAATTTAGATGAAGTACTCAAGAGCCACAAGCTTTCCAAAGAGGAGTATGAAGATATTCTCCGTATTCTTGACGGGCGCCATCCAAACATTGTCGAGATCGGTATCTTCTCTGCGATGTGGTCGGAGCACTGTTCGTACAAGTCGAGCAAGAAATACCTTAACGGCTTCCCTACCAAGGCGCCGTGGGTCATTCAGGGGCCGGGTGAGAATGCCGGCGTTATTGATATCGGTGACGGTATGGCAGCAGTATTTAAGATGGAGAGTCACAACCATCCGAGTTTTATTGAGCCTTTTCAGGGGGCTGCAACAGGTGTTGGCGGTATTCTGCGTGATATCTTTACTATGGGTGCCAGACCAGTTGCCAACCTTAATGCGCTGCGCTTTGGAAAGGTAAGAGGCGATGACGAGACAGCTAAATACCAACGCCATCTTGTACGCGGTGTGGTTGACGGTATCGGAAGCTACGGTAACTGTATGGGGGTACCTACCATTGGCGGTGAAGTGAGCTTCGATGAGAGCTACAACGGCAATATCCTTGTCAATGCTTTCTCTCTTGGACTGGTCAAAACCGATGAGATCTTCCTTGGTGTCGCTTCCGGTGTGGGCAACCCTGTGATGTATGTCGGCTCCAAAACCGGACGTGACGGACTGGGGGGTGCGGTGATGAGTTCCGACTCCTTTACCGAAGAGTCTAAGTCACTCAGACCGACCGTACAGGTGGGCGATCCCTTTACCGAAAAGCTGCTGCTTGAAGCGTGTCTTGAACTCTTCAAGACCGATGCGATTGTAGGGATTCAGGACATGGGTGCTGCAGGGCTTACCTCAAGCTCTTTTGAGATGGCGGGTAAGACCGGTGCAGGACTTCGCATGGATCTTGACAAAGTGCCTGCACGTGAAGAGGGGATGACCCCGTACGACTTTATGCTCTCCGAGTCTCAGGAGCGTATGCTCATCTGTGCCAAAAAGGGACGTGAGCAGGAGATCATCGATATCTTCGAGAAGTGGGGACTTGATGTTGCAGTCATCGGTGAAGTGACCGATACAGCACGTATGGAGCTCTTCTGGCATGGAGAGAAGGTGTGTGATATGCCGATCGCTCCGGTGAGTGAAGAGGCACCGGTTTTGGACAGACCAACGGCGAGACCAAAATATCTTGACGAGGTCAATGCCAAGAGTGTGGATGACTTTACACCGGTTGCAAATCAGGAAGCGTATGAAAAGCTGCTTGCATCGCTTGAAGTAGTGGACAAGGCGTGGGTCTACAACCAGTATGACTCTATGGTACAGACCAACACCACCAAGCACCCCGGAAGCCTTGATGCTTCTGCCATCCGTGTCAAAGAGAACGGCAAAGCACTGGCAATGAGCTCAGACTGTAACCCGCGCTACTGCTACATCGACCCCAAAGGCGGTGCGGCACTGGCGGTGGTAGAGTCTGGTCGTAACGTAGCGATGACAGGTGCGAGACCGCTCTCCATTACCGACTGTCTGAACTATGGTAACCCGGAAAACCCTGAAGTGATGTGGCAGTTTGCCCAGGGGTGTGAGGGGATCAAAGAGGCGTGTAGCGCGCTCAACACGCCGGTAGTTTCCGGAAACGTATCACTCTACAACGAGACCAATGGTGTTTCCGTATTTCCAACGCCGGCTATCGCGATGGTAGGGCTGAATGATGACGAGAACAAGGTATTGCCTTCTTCATTCCAAAAAGAGGGATCACACATTATCCTTGTGGGTGAGACCAAAGGGGAGTTTGGCGGATCGCTCTACATCAAAGAGCTTTACGGCGAGACAGTAGGCAAACTGCCAAGCTTTGAGTATGAAAAAGAGCTTGCGCTCTGGGAGCTTGTCATTGAAGCGAACAAAAAAGGGCTGCTGCTTAGCGCCAAAGATGTCAATCTCGGAGGGATTGCCATAGCACTGAGCAAGATGGCAGCAGTGGGCAATAAGGGTGTCTTTGTTGACTTTGAACTGGAGAACAGCAGGGATATCTTTGATGAGTCACAAAGCCGTGCACTGCTTGAAGTAGGCAGCATCGAAGATCTTGATGCGGTGATGGCGATGGCAAACGAGCTGGGTCTCAAAGCAGAAGTCATCGGGAATGTTGGTGGTCAAGATGTGAAGGTCAATGAGGTGGTGATGCCGCTGGATCGTGTTAAAGATATTTATTTTAATACCTTTGCAAGAACGATTGAACAGGATCTGTAACGTTTAAGATGGTGTGAATGTAGGGTGCGTATTCACGCACCTTATTTGGAAATAGCGTTCTCTGAAAACGTCCGGTTTCATCCGATAGCTCTGGCAGTCGCAAACGGCAGAGCCGCCCTTCGGGTTGGGTGCTCCTTTGTCGCCATCGAATGAAACCT
This sequence comes from Sulfurovum sp., assembly GCA_026983515.1. Lineage (GTDB taxonomy): Bacteria > Campylobacterota > Campylobacteria > Campylobacterales > Sulfurovaceae > Sulfurovum. Next base: position 1,498 of record JALWHT010000088.1, on the reverse strand, counting down.
CAGTGTTTAATGATTCAGAGGCATCAATTAGAAATTAGAAAAAGTGAGAGAAAATGAGAGCATTATTGAGTGTAAGTGATAAGAGTGGGATTGTGGAGTTTGCCAAGGGGTTGGAGAAGCTTGGATGGGAGATCATCTCAACGGGCGGTACCTACAAGAAGCTGAGTGAGGCGGGTGTGAAGGTCATCGAGATTGATGAAGTGACGAAGTTTCCTGAGTGTTTTGAAGGGCGTGTGAAGACACTCAACCCGTATGTGCATGGCGGGATTTTGCACAAGCGTGGTGATGAGGCGCATGTTGCACAGGCTAAGGAACTAGGCGTTGAGGGTATTGATCTTGTCTGTGTCAACCTCTATCCGTTCAAAGCAACCATCGAACGTACCGATGACTTTGATGAGATCATCGAAAACATTGATATCGGCGGGCCGACAATGGTACGTTCGGCTGCGAAGAACTTCAACGATGTCCTCATCGTGACGGATGTGGCAGATTACGCTCCTGTGCTTGAAGTACTTGAAAAAGGTGAAGACAGTTTCGAGTTTAGACGTGATTTGATGATCAAAGCCTTTGAGCATACCGCAGCGTATGACAGTATGATCGCTAACTATATGAATCAACGTTTCAACAACGGTTTTGGAGAGTATCAGTTCATCACAGGTAAAAAAGCGTTCCAGACACGCTATGGAGAGAACCCGCACCAGGATGGGGCACTCTATGAGTTTGACGGTTTCTTTAGCGAGAACTTCAAACAGCTCAAGGGTGAGGCGAGCTTCAACAACCTCACCGATGTCAACGGCGCACTCAAGATCGCTTCAAGCTTCGGAGACGAGAATGCCGTCTGTATCGTCAAACACGGCAACCCCTGTGGCTTTGCCATCAAAGATACACTGCTTGAGAGCTACACTGAAGCGCTTAAGTGTGATCCGGTATCAGCCTTTGGTGGTGTAGTAGCAGTTAACGGTGTGGTAGACAAGCCGCTGGCTGAAAAGATGAACGAGATCTTCCTTGAGGTGATCATGGCGGCGGACTTTACAGCTGACGCACTGGAAGTGTTCGAGAAGAAGAAGCGTATCAAACTCTTTGCACAGGGTGGCAAAAAATTGGTAATGGCAGGTGATAAGTATGACTTCAAACATGTCGATGGCGGTTTTGTTTTCCAAAATGCAGACTGCATCTGTGACAACGAAGTACACAATGCGCATCTAAAGTCAAAAAAAGAGGCAACTGTGCAGGAGATGAAAGACCTTGAGATCGCATGGAAGGTAGCTGGGCTTACCAAGTCCAACTGTGTCGTTTATATCAAAGACTCAGCTATGGTGGCCGTGGGTATGGGGATGACCAGCCGTGTTGATGCTGCACAGTGTGCGCTCAAAAAAGCCAAAGAAATGGGACTTGACGTTACCGGTGCAGCAATGGCAAGTGAAGCCTTCTTCCCGTTCCGTGACTCTGTCGATGCCGCTGCCGAAGCAGGTGTAAGCGCCATCATCGAACCGGGCGG
>JALWHT010000087.1 GCA_026983515.1 Sulfurovum sp. | reverse complement strand
GCAAAGTACCGGCAAATGTCGTAAAAAAACTGCATGGTGACAAATTGCAACAGGATGCCGAAGCGGACGCACTCAAAGCACTGATCGACCTCGGTATTTCCCAGGCGGGGATTGACAAAGCTGACATCATCGGTGAACCCAACTTCAAGAAGTACGACAAAAAAGACGGAAAGATCGATGTTGAACTCGAAGTTTCTCTCAGACCGGCAGTCAATACCGAAGGGTATGAAAAAGCAGTGCCTTCTTATGAAAAGCCTGAAGCAACGGAAGAAGAGGTAGAAGCAAAACTTGAAGAGATCGCCCAGCAGCAGGGAAAACTGGAAAAGATCAAGCGTAAGCGTATGGTCAGAGACGGTGATACTGTTATTATTGACTTTGAAGGTTTCCTTGACGGAGAGCCTTTCGAGGGCGGAAAAGCGGAGAAATTTGCACTCAAGATCGGTTCCGGACAGTTCATTCCCGGCTTTGAAGATCAGATCATCGGTATGAAATACGATGAAGAAAAAGAGATCAAAGTTACTTTCCCCGAAGAGTATCAGTCAAAAGAGCTTGCAGGGAAAGAGGCAACTTTCAAAGTGAAGCTTCACGAAATTCAGGAGCAGGTACCTGCGGAGATCAACGATGAGCTGGCTCAGAAACTCCTCAATGATGAAAAAGCGACCGTAGAGACTCTCAAAGAGAGACTTAAGGATCAGATCGTCAATGAGAAACTCTCCAAACTCTATCAGGAAGAGCTCAAGCCAAAACTGGTAGAAGCACTGGTAGAAGCGTTTGACTTTGCACTGCCGAACAACATTGTTGAGCAGGAGATCGACCAGAAGATCAATGCCAAAGCAAGAGAGATGAGTGAAGAGGAGCTTAAAACATATCAGGAGAATCCTGAAAAAGTAGAAGAGCTGCGTGAAGAAGTCAGAGGAGAGGCTGAAAAGTCTGTCAAAGCGACCTTCATCGTTGATGCACTGGCAAAAGAGCTTGGTGTCACTGTTGATGACCAGGAAGTTTCCCAGGCAATCTACTACGAGGCGATGATCAGTGGACAGGATCCTCAGGCGATCATCAAGTACTACCAGGAGAACAACCTGCTTCCGGCAGTCAAGATGGGAATGATCGAAGACAAACTCTTCGGTAAACTCCTCGGATTCGACGAGAAGTAAGCATGCGGAAGTGCCGTTAACCGGCCGCCGTTTCCCATTAATCTTTTTTTTGTATATTCTTTACATATCAATAAATCACTTTAATACCATTCATAATAAAGGCAAACCTATGAGTTATATCCCTTACGTAGTCGAACAGACCGGCAGAGGTGAACGCAGCTACGATATTTATTCGAGACTTCTTAAAGACCGTATCATCATGCTCAGCGGCGAGATAAATGATGCTGTCGCCTCTTCCATTGTTGCACAGCTGCTCTTTCTTGAAGCGCAGGATCCCGATAAGGACATTTACTTTTACATCAACTCCCCCGGCGGCGTGATCACCAGCGGATTTTCCATTTTCGATACGATGAACTATATCAAGCCTGACATTGTTACCATCTGTATCGGGCAGGCGGCATCTATGGGTGCGTTTTTGCTGGCATCGGGTAGCGATGGCAAGCGTTACGCCCTGCCAAATGCACGTATTATGATCCACCAGCCTCTTGGCGGTGCGCAGGGTCAGGCGACAGATATTCTCATTCAGGCTGAAGAGATCAAGCGCTTAAAAGATACCCTCAACCATATTTTGGCGGAGAAGACAGGCAAGAAGGTCAAACAGATTGAAAAAGATACCGACAGAGACAATTTTATGTCGGCCAAAGAGGCAGTCGAGTATGGTCTGATCGATCAGGTACTGACCAAAAGCTTTATATAGATCGGAGGTAGAAGTATGGTCAGAGAGATCGTTGTCTATCCGGACAAACGGCTGAAACAGGTTTCCAAACCGGTGGAGCATTTTGACGAAGAACTTCATACACTGCTCGATGATATGTACGACACGATGCGTGCAAAAAACGGTGTTGGCCTTGCTGCTATTCAGGTGGGTATCGATAAACGCGTACTTATCATCAACATCCCGCTTGAAGGTATCCCTGAAGGTGAAGAGGAGCAGCCGCGCGAAAATACACTGGAGATGATCAACCCGGTTATTATCGAAAAAGACGGCTCTACCAAGTTTCAGGAGGGCTGTCTCTCGGTTCCTGGTATCTACGAAGAGGTGGAGCGCGCCAAACATGTCAAAGTCGAATATTATGACCGCCACGGTGAAAAGCATATCATTGAAGATAATGACTTCCTCGCCATTGCGATGCAGCATGAAATTGATCACCTCGAAGGGCACGTTTTTATTGAAAAGCTCTCTTTCATCAAACGTAAAAAGTTTGAAAAAGAGTGGAAAAAAAGAAAAAAAGCGTCGTAGAATAATGATGAAGATCTATTTGGACACGCCTTCAATACATCCTTTAAACCCTTCATAATATCTAACCATAAGTGTAAAAATATGACAATATGTCATATTTTTACACTTTTCTTCTCCTCTGCTGCATAATAGCACTATGAATGCAAAACAAAACAATGTAGAAAAAAAACAGATCAAAATCAAGCAGAAGCCCAAAGAGGATGCGATTGTCAACCGGGTTTTGTGTGCAACACTGGAGGGTGTCAATGCACAGGTGGTAGAAGTTGAAGCAACCTTTACAAAAGGTTTGCCTGGTTTTACGGTTGTAGGGCTTGCCAGTTCGGATATTCAGGAGGCAAAGGAGCGGGTGAAGTCAGCACTGCTGACCAACGACTTTGTTTTTCCACCGTTAAAAATAACGATAGGACTTGCGCCGTCGGAGCTGAAGAAGTCCGGCAGTCATTTTGACCTTCCCATTGCACTGCTGATTGCCATGAACAAAAAGGCATTTGATGAGCCTCAGCTTTATGTTTTCGGGGAACTGGGGCTGGATGGGCGCATCAAGAGCTCTTCGATGCTCTTTCCACTTATTTTGTCGCTTAAACAGCAGGGGCGTATCAAAAAGGCCATTGTACCCAAAGAGGCGATGGCGTCACTCAGACACATTTCCGGTGTGGCGTTTATCCCGGTAGAGACACTCAGTGAAGCCATTGGAGTGATGCAAAGCGGCAGACTTGAAGCTGAAACGACACAGTTTGCCTACAGCGCTAAAAGTGTGGATGTTGGCGGGATACCTTACTATTACGATACCACATATACGGCAGATTTTGCCGATGTCAAAGGGCAAATGGTTGCCAAACGAGCCGCACTCATCGCTGCAGCGGGGATGCACAATCTTTTTATGGAGGGTAATCCCGGATGTGGCAAGAGTATGATCGCCAAACGGCTGTGTGATATTTTGCCGCCGGTGAGTGAAACCGAACTGCTGGGTATAGCCAAGCATCAGTTCCTCGATGGACAGACCCCGACCTTTGCACCTAAAAGACCATTCCGTTCTCCACACCATACTGCGACATCAGCCTCCATCTTTGGCGGAGGATCGGGTACTGCAAAAATAGGAGAAGTGGCTTTGGCCCACCACGGGCTGCTTTTTTTCGATGAAGTACCGCACTTCTCCAAACAGGTGCTTGAAGCGATGCGTGAACCGCTTCAAGATCGCAGGGTGCTTATCTCGAGGGTAAACAGTAAAGTGGAGTATGAGGCGGACATCATGTTCGTTGCAGCACAAAACCCCTGTCCGTGCGGCAACCTGCTTTCCAAAAACCCTGCAAAAGTTTGCCGTTGTTCCGAGTCAGAGATAAAACGCTACAAAAACAAACTTTCAGACCCGTTTCTTGACCGTATCGACCTCTTTGTAGTAATGCAGGAGGTGACCCAAGAAGATAGGAGTGATGTCACCTCAAAAGCGATGCATGAAGTGGTGTTGGAAGCTTTTGTGCGCCAGAAAGAAAGAGGCCAGTGGCATCTCAATGGCAAACTTAATGAAGAGGAAATAGAGAACTACTGCGTATTAAGTGCCGATGCGCATAAAATTCTTCGGAGTGCCATTGAAAAATTTGCCCTCTCCCACAGAAGTATTGGCTCCATCAAAAAGGTAGCGCGTACCATTGCCGACATAGAGGGTCATGAGCAGATAGAAAAACGTGACATGCTTGAAGCGTTGAGTTATCGGAGAAGAAAATAAAACTATAGTTGACAGCTCCCGGATATGTTGCATATCGGGAGCTGTCTGAAATTAGAAAGGTTAGATAGGAAGTACTCTGATATTCGGGTCGAGCTTTTCCTTGAGAATGTTCTCAATAGCAAAGAGTGTGCCGGTACTTGATGAGGCACAGCCGCTACATGCACCGAGGTAGCGGATATAGATGTCGATGTGCTCACCGTTTTCTTTGATGTCCAGAATCTCCATATCTCCACCGTCCATAATGAGCATTTGGCGGATATTTTCGTCGATGACCTTGTCAACGGCTTTGATCTTCTGTACGATGGTCATCTCTTTGAATGATCCTGCGCCGCCGCTTTCGTTACCAATAGTCGCAGCTGCTGCCATCTTCTCTTTTTCATACTCTTCGAGCAGGTCTACAAGGTAGATGTCCTTCTCTTCGTGACCACCCGGTTTGATACAAGACTTACAGAAAGCCCCAGCTTTGGTGTAATCAGTGATCTGTTCTACGGTAGTAAGGTCATTGAGGCGGATCACTTCACGCAGTGTTGAGAGGCTGACACGGGCACATTCACAGACGATGATATCCTCTTCAAACGAGTCCATATCAACCCCCTTGTACTGTGCGGCTGCCTTTTTGATGACATCGTACGCCATGACCGAGCAGTGCATCTTCTGAGGCGGTACGGCAGGGGTGTCCGGCTCATCACGCATCGCTTTTTCAACATCGATGTTGGTGATCTTTACCGCCTCATCGACCGTTTTACCTTTACAAAGTTCAGCCATCGTGTCAGATGAGGCAATTGCCGTACCACAGCCAAAACTCTTGAACTTGCTCTCCAAAATGACATCGGTCTTTGGATCAACCGCCCAGTAGAGACGTACCGCATCCCCACAGCTCTCCGCACCGAAATCTGCCACGATGAGTTGTGCAC
>JALWHT010000086.1 GCA_026983515.1 Sulfurovum sp. | reverse complement strand
GGCGATCATTTATGGGTATGGAGGTTAAAGATACCACATTTAAGAGCGAAACGCCTCTTAAAGAGGGGGATCCAATTAATTTGGATAAAGTAACTCTTAAAACCTCCAAGACAAAATGCCCGTCACCGTACACCGTTAAAACGCTTCTTGATACGCTGCTTAATGTCACAAGGGTAGTCGATAAGTTGATTGAGGAATCGGACGATCCTGAATACATCAAAAAGCTCAAAGCAGTCAAAAAGCAGTTGAAAAATGCTGAGGGGATCGGTACCGATAGGACCAGAGAGCAAATCATCAAAGATCTCATCGACAACGCAATGATTGGCAGCAGCGGCAAAGATGAGAAACTGGCACTTCTTGAAGCCGGTTGGGAACTCTATAAAGTTCTACCGGCAAAACTTAAGAGTGTGGTACTCACCGCCAACTGGGAGAATAGCTTTGAAGAGATCCGAAGAGGAGAGATTGATCTTGATCAAGCCATTGAGAATATCGATGGCGTAATTATGGATGAGATGATACCTCAAATCATCCATAATCTCGGCAAAGAAGTTTCAGTGGCAGAAAAGAAACAGTCTATGAGAGAGCAGATCGATGTAAGCTGTCCTCTTTGTGATGCACCGCTCGTTGAGACTGAGAAAGTTTTTAGATGCTCTAAAAATGAGTTCAAAAACGGCAAGCAAAACGGATGTAAGTTTTCAATCTTCAAAGACCAAAGTAAATTCTTTGGTCGTCCTCTCAAGGTTGAAGATCTTGAAAAGCTCTTTAAATCCACCGAAGAGGATCCGATGAAAGAAGAGGCTCACGCTATTTTCTTTGACCCGGAAAATAAATACTACATCACCACAATCTTTGATAAAGCAGTAAAGGTTGATGATACCAAGCTCATTGAAACGGCAAAAACATTCAAAAAGAATGGTCGTTTTGTGTTCAAAGAGTTCCGGGGGAAAAACCTTACGAAATCTCAAGCAGAGAAACTGCTTGATGGTGGGAGTGTAACGCTTACTCGCAAGAGTAAAGCCGGTAAAGATTACAAAATCAAGTGTACTTTGAGTGAAAAATCCAATGGCTCACTTGAAACAGAATTTGCAGATTAAAGGATAAACAATGAAAAAAACAATAATGTTCATTATGGCACTTGCAAACTTGCTGCATGGATATGAAATAGTTGAAGATTATAGAAACGGGTATATACAAAAAGTTACACACACCAAACCAAAACGCCATACAGAATAAAGCATCGATAGTGAAATTACCCAATCACCCGAAAAGTCCGAACCTTGCAAAAATGGCAATCTCCCAACGGTATAGAACCGCTCTTTAACTCTTTGATCTTGTTTTCGTATCGTGCTTTCTTCAATCAAGCAAAGCCGATCCCCGTCTTTGAGGATCTCCAATTTGATTAGCTTTAACATTCCTGCCTCCTTTTAGAATAGTGTAAGTTGCACCGGCACCGGCTCTCTGAATGAAATTCCATCCTCTGCCAACTGCTCGATGATATATTCCTCAATCTCCAACCGCGATCCAATACCAATCTTGGCTGCATAGATAGATTTGTACCCAGTTTCCGTAAAGGCATCAAAACCGGCAGACAACGCGTGAAATGCAAAATGAACAGATCTAAACATACGATTCGGTCTATAGATCACTGCAAATTCCAAATACCCTGACTCGAAAAACAAAGCATAACTTTCATTTCCCTTTTGGCGATCCTCGATCACCTCATTAAGAATTTCTTTTTTGGTGTATATATGGTAAGGGATGTGAACGATTGACATTTTTAAGCTCCTTCTTGTTTTATTGACGAAGCGGGAAGCATAATGAGCTTGGCACAAACTGAAACTTGTTTCATTTTGTGGTAAACTCAAGCAAAGCGGTTATGGTTATAGTGTAGGAGATAAAATAAGTAGGAGCGATGCCAAGCTTTCATAGACCGCCCTTATATTACAAAAATCTTTTGCAACTGGCATATGGGATTAGTGCCGCAGGAGAGTATCGTGTACTCATCGTTTTGAAGCTGCTTGATAAAGCGGCCGCAAAACGACACAAGCCCGGCACCGCAGGGGCAAGCCCCGAACTAAGATTATTCATTGACCGAAAAAACATAAGGTACTCCAAACAGAGCAGACCAAAGTTGTATCGTCTCCAGCTGAATACTCTCAATCGAAGTACTTTTAGCCCACCATAAATTAGAGACCCCGATAAGCACTTGAGGATCATTTAAAAAAGTCTGTGCATAAGTCAAAGCGATTAGCTGTTCATAGCAAATAAAAACACCGGCACGGATATCCTCAAGATTAACCACCGGATTTTTAAAAAGATAAGCTCTCGCACCGTTGCCCCACATAGATACAGGCACCGGCACACGCTGCCAATAAACCACCTCAAAACGACCGTTTTTAAACTGCATCAAAACATTGGCATAAAGTTTTGAAAGAGGCAAATCAATATTAGCACCGGCAAAAATGGTTTTGTTATGATAAAAGCCGTCAAGCACCATCATATCAAGCTCTGAGAAAATGCCCAGGGCATTTTCGGGAAGCACAACTAAGGAACGGTTGGAATCGTTTGCCATAGATACAAACTTCTCCAGCCGGAAGAATTTGCTTTGAAAATCATTATGACCGGTCGCATAATCAAAATGAGACCGCACCGAAGCGAAGCGATTATCAATCTTTGGTCCTGGCATATTAAAGGCTAATAGCAAAACCACCGAAACAATGCCAAAAGAGACCAAACGATTCTCATCAAAGAGAAGATCGACAAAAACCACCACCGCCAAAAGTAAGCCAAATCCGTACCACCCAACCCCCTGAAAGACAGTGCCGGCAGAGATTAGAGGGTTTACCCAGTTGATATAACCGATAGGAGGCACCGAAATAAGAAGCAGGACCACCGGCAAAAGTAAATACCTAACTTTGCGTTGCCGGTGCCATATCAAAAACCAAGCCAAGCTTGAGAGAAAAGCGGCACCAAACCACACCACAAAAGCTACTTTGATACCCTCATAGTAGTGCATAGTGCCGATAAGCAAACCTCTTGATGCCGAAAGATAGTAAGAGAGTGCAAAGAGAAACACCGGAAGCCTCCGGGGGAATCTCAAATATGCAAAAAGCAAGGCGATGGAGAGAATCGAAAATACAAAACCGTGACCCCAAGCCACATAGCCGGTCAAAGCACCGGCAATGATGGCAAAAAGGTTACTTGTCAAATTTTGAGATCGACTTGAGTTTAAAAGACTTTTTAACATCACTGCCGCCCTCTTCAACTATCTCTGCATCACCGGCACTCTTTTCTTTTTTACACGGCACAATAAACTGACTTCTCGGAGGTGCTGCCACTTTGGATCGATCCAGGAACACCGGATCTTGGAAGAAGAGAATCTGCTTACCATAGATAGGGGCTTTACCTGCGATAAAGATCAACATATCTCCAGCCTCTACCACCCTACCCTCTGCATCTTTTTTCGCTCCGGGCAAAGTCATACACTCATCGGGGGTCAAAAGAGGTCTTGATACCTCTTGATAGCTTTCGGTTACTTGACCCAAGATTACGCTTGTGCGTGATCCCGATGTGGTAGTGTAGGATTTGACCACCGTTGTAGTACCTGCCATTTTTGATAGCAGCTCTGCCGTTTCTACCTTGTTGGGTGCGTATGCAATGCGGATGTGACAGTTAGAGATGATCGCCTCATCTTTAGTGTAGGCGTTGTAAAGCTGCGTAAGGTCTTGGATAATGATATATGACTTGATCCCGTATCCAGCCATATAAGCAAGGGAGTTTTGAAAAACCTCCAGCTTTCCAAGACTTGTGAACTCGTCCAGCATCAAAAGCAACCGGTGCTTATAGGTCTTGACCGATTGACCCTCAACGAATTTGATCTCCTCGATCAAGATTCTAAGGATCTGATTCATTACGATCCTAACAAGCGGTCTCATTCTATCCATATCGGTAGGCTTGATGACCAGGTATAAGCTCACCGGCTTATCTTGATTCATCAAGTCTTTAATCTTGAACTCACTGCACTTGATGTTTTCTGCGATCAAGGGATCAGAATACAAACCAAGGTTAGATCCAACGGTGGAAACAACGCCGGAGAGTTCGGCTTCGGCTTTGTTCGCTGCTTCTCTTGCAGCGGTCGCTACTGTTGGATGCGGATGCCACTGAGCTTCGGGCAGTGGTCTATCCGCTTCATTAACCGATTGTTTTGTATGGTGGCGGATATGCTTAAACTCAAGCATCTCCTCGATGAGTTCGGTAATGTTCAGTTCGGGATCATTCAAAGTTGCATACAACTTTGGCAAAGATCCGACATTCCCGGTTGTGTGCTTCTCTTTGTAAAGGTGATGCAGTACCAGGGCAACCCCAAATGTGAAACCGGCTTTACTCCAGTAATCGGATAAACCTTTCCCCTCCGGGTCCAAAATCATCATCGTGATGTTTTGCACATCTCCAACCTCGTAAGGAGTACCAAGCCGTATCTCCTCCAACGGATTGAATTTAACGCTTGACCCATCAGAACTTGATGGGTCAAACTTCAAAACGGTATTTTTTGCGTACTTCTCTCTCCAGCCGGAAGTGAGGTACCAGTTTTCGCCCTTAATATCAAGGATAACCGCACTGTGTTTCCACGATAGCAAAGTAGGCAAAACCAAACCGACACCTTTACCGGAACGGGTCGGGGCAAAACCAAGTATATGCTCCGGTCCGTTGTGGCAGAGATACCGGATTTTTCCTTTTTTGTCTTTCCATGCTCCGATATAGACACCCTCATCTTGATCAAGGATATTCATCTCTTTGATCTCGTCCTCCTCCGCCCAATGAGCGGTACCGTGAACATCTGTATGCTTTTTGGCTTTTCGTATAACCAAAAGCCTCAAGATGACAAACACCACAATCAAAAAGATAATGGCTGCTGCCATTGAGACATACACCATTTTAAATATGTATCCATAAGTGTTGAAATGTTCAGCACTCCAGGGGATCCATTTCCAAAACCAATAGATATGACCGTAAATAGGTTCGCCCAAATTAGGATGATAGGCAAACACCTTGGCTACATATTGAGTAGCCGCCTGATTTGCAAGGATAAGCAAGAGAAAAAACACGATGATACTC
>JALWHT010000085.1 GCA_026983515.1 Sulfurovum sp. | reverse complement strand
ACCCGCGGCAAAGTCATAAATGCGAAACGCTCCGGCAAAAAGAACAAACTTCACATTGTGTGCATAGGCAAGCGAAAGCGCAATGGCACCTGGTGCACGAAACTTCAGTCCTGATGCATCAAGCTGCACAACAAGGTTCGGGTTGGCATAGGCTTTTTCAAAAAGTCCAATCTCGGCATTGGGAACATTTTGGGGTTTATGCCATTGTGAAGCATAAAGTTTTCCCTGCAAAAGGGAAATTTCGGGAGTCTTGATAAAAATATCCCCGTTGGCAAGATTGCAGACAATCGCTGCATCGAGTACACCATCGGCATTGACACGGGCAACAGAAGTACCATAGTAGGGAAAAGAGGAAAGCGCGTTGGAGGACCCATCAATAGGGTCGATGATAATATGAGCCTCCCCTTCGCCAATAATACCTGATTCTTCAGATTCAATGAAACCGAAAGAGGAAAGATGCTTCACAAAAACCGATTCGGCAAAAAGGTCAAGACGCGAACTCACATCACCGCCTGCACCCACTTCGGTCTTTTCAAACCACGATGCATCAACACCTGCTTCTATCGCTTTGGCAATCTCCTCATTGGCACAGATGCAGGCTTTGACAAAACTGTTCAACTACGTCTCTCTTCTTTCGTTATGTGACCATTAGTGGTGCGTGATTACGCACCCTACGCGATTTACTCGCCTTTTTTGTTCATCTCGAGGGTTGGTCTTGCACCACGCGGTACGACCATCCAGAACTTGCGTACGGCAACTCTGGCATTGTCGAGAATCTCCTGCGCTTTTTTGCTGCCTGTTTTGGCAACATAGTCTTTGAGCAGACGCTTGAGTTCGAACATCTCAAAATCCCACTCGTCTGTATCGATACGGATCGCTTCAACCAATTCAGGGTTGAGTTTTTCGTAGAAGGTATTCTCTTCGTCGTAAACAAAGGCTTTACCGCCGGTCATACCCGCACCGAAATTCACACCGGTGTTGCCCAGAATGACAACCGTACCGCCGGTCATATATTCACAAGGGTGGTCTCCCGTTCCCTCAACAACGGCTGTAGCCCCCGAGTTACGCACTGCAAAACGCTCACCGACCATTCCACTGATATAAAGAGTACCGCCGGTTGCACCGTAAAGACAGGTATTTCCGCCCAGTGCGAAGTGAGGACCGGATTTGCTTGATGTAATCACGATACGTCCGCCGTTCATCCCTTTACCGATATAGTCGTTACCTGCTCCTCTGAGGTTGATACTCACTCCTTCAGCCAGGAATGCACCAAGCGACTGGCCTGCTACACCGGTAAGGTTGATGGTGATAGTATCGTCTGGTAGCCCTTTGTTGCCGTGACGCGCCGCAATCTCACCGGAGATACGTGTACCAAAACTTCGGTTGAGGTTGCTGATGGCACGTTCGATAACTACAGGCTTACTTGGGTCTTCAATGGTAGGCATAAGCTCCCTGACAATCGCTTTTTCATACTCGTTCTTGTCAAACGGTTCATTGAACGGTACCTGACATGTATCGATACCTTCAACTTTTTGCAAAAGCTGTTCAAAATCGAATTTCTTGGCAAATTCATCATCGATCACCTTCATCAATTCAGTCTTGCCGACGATCTCTTCAAGGCTCTTGTATCCAAGCTGTGCCAGAATTTCACGTACTTCTTCCGCCAGCAGCGTAAAGTAGTTGATGACCTTCTGTACATTCCCCTTGAAGCGGGCACGTAGATGTGGATCTTGTGTCGCGACACCGACACCACAGGTGTTCAGGTGGCAGACACGCAGCATCATACAGCCTACGATGACCAGTGCACCGGTACCAAATGCATACTGTTCTGCACCGAAGATCGCCGCCTTGACAACATCGAGTGCCGTTTTAAGACCACCGTCAGTCTCTACGGTAACAAGCTGACGCAGATTGTTGGCTTTGAGTGCGTTGTGTGCCTCTACCAATCCAAGCTCCCACGGGTTCCCCGCAAAACGGATGGAGCCGATAGGCGCTGCACCCGTACCGCCGTCACCGCCGGAGATGATGATCTTGTCCGCATAGGCTTTGGCAACACCCGCAGCGATGGTACCGACACCCGCAGTGGAAACCAGTTTGACCGCAACTTTGGCATTTGGGTTGACCTGCTTCATATCGAAGATCAGCTGTGCAAGGTCTTCGATGGAGTAGATGTCATGGTGTGGCGGTGGTGAAATAAGGGTCACCCCCGGTTTGGTATAACGCAACGAAGCGATGAGCGGAGAGACTTTGCTTCCAGGGAGCTGTCCACCCTCACCCGGTTTTGCCCCCTGTGCCACTTTGATCTGGATCTCTTCAGCCGAACGCAGATACTCAGGTGTTACCCCAAAACGTCCCGATGCGATCTGTTTGATCTTGGAGTTCTTGATAGTGCCGTAGCGCACCGGGTCTTCCCCTCCCTCACCGGAGTTGGATTTTCCGCCAAGTGTGTTGAGCGCTTCGGCAAGCACTTCGTGTGCTTCCTGGGAGATGGATCCCATAGACATTGCCGCAGAAGAGAAGCGTTTAAAGATTTCCTCAACCGGCTCCACCTCATCGATGCTGATAGGTCCCCTTGGAGAGTTCAGTTCATAAAAGTCACGGATGAACTTCTTGTCACGCTTGTCGATCATCTCCGAGAGCTTTTTGTAATCCTCTTTGCTGCCTGTCTCTGCTGCTTTTTGAATAGCCGAGATGACCGGTCTTGAGAAGTCGTGATACTCTTCGCCTCTTTTGTACTTGTAGAATCCGCCTTTGTAAAGCGCATTCTTCTTTCCTTCAAACTCATCAGTATAGGCACGGTCATGATAGGTGTTAAGGCGCTGGTCAATATCTTCATACCCCAGTCCCTTAAGCAATCCTACCGAACCGTTGAAACACTCGCTCACAATCTCGTCACTCAAACCGATAACATCAAAAAGCTTGGAGTTTCGATAGGAAGAGATCGTTGAAATTCCCATTTTAGACATAATTTTGAGCAGTCCTGCACCCATGGCACGTCTGACACGTCTGAGCGTCATTGCCATATCGTCCGTCTCCTCTTTCATCAGCTGCTCGACAGTATAGTAAAGCAAATATGGGTAGATCGCTGCCGCACCGTAACCGATCATACAGGCAGCCGAGTGAGGGTCGAACACTTCACCCGTTGCAGCGACAATGCTGACAAGATGTCTAAGCTTTGCATCGAGAAGCACCTGGCTCAATCGTCCAATAACCATGGTCATTGGCATAACTTTTGTTTCGACAGAAAGATTTCTGTCATCAAGGATGACTGTTCTAATACCATTGTCGCGGACATCGGCAACAATCTTCTCTACAAGTACATCAAGACTCTTTTTAAGGTCATGCGTATAGGTAGTATCGTAACTGGCAACTTTGTATGCAGGATCGTATTTTTCGTTTCCTTCTGTTCCAAACTCCTGCAAAATGGCAAATTTCTCTGCTGACATCACCGGCAGTACAGTCTTAAGACGCTTTGCGTGTTCTGCATCATCTGAAAGAACATTACGTACTTCACCAAATCCGGTATTGAGGCTGGTAACGGTCTTTTCACGGATTGGGTCGATCGGAGGGTTGGTCACCTGTGCAAACTTCTGTTTGAAGAAGTCTGTAAAGTTACGCTGATGGGTGGAGAATGCAGCAATCGGCGTATCGTCACCCATTGCACCTGTGGTCTCTTTGCCCTCAAGTACCATCGGTTTGATCACTTCACGCATCACTTCAAGGGTAAAGTTGAAGTAGCGCTGTTTTGCCTCCATCTCTTTGTGGTCTGTTGAGACAACATCGACTTTGGTATTGGGGACGAACTCCTGCAGGTAGCTCATGTTTTGGCTCAGCCACTTGTCATACGGATGCATCGACTTGATATAGTCGTCGATATCTTTGGACTTAAGCACTTTACCATACTTGAGGTCAACCCCCATCATCTCACCAGACTGCAGACGGCCGCGCTCTACAATCTGCTCTTCCGGAATTTGAAGTACACCATACTCCGAAGAGATCAACAGACGATTATCGGTAGTAACAATATACTTTGAAGGTCTTAAACCGTTTCTGTCAAGAACACAACCAATGTAACGTCCGTCGGTCATACTTACCGCGGCAGGCCCGTCCCATGGTTCAAAGCAGGTACTTGCATACTCGTAGAAGGCTCGCAGATCACCATCCATTTGCGATGCATTATGCCATGGTGCAGGGATGAGCGAACGTGCCGCTTTGAAAAAGTCAACACCGTTCACACGCAAGAACTCTATGAAGTTGTCGAGACTTGCCGAGTCGCTCATACCGTCCTGGATGACATCGGTCAGACGTTTCATCTCTTCATCAGTAAAGACAGTGGATTTGACAGCAGCCATTTTGGCCTTCACATTAAACCGGTTGGCCGTCACGGAGTTGATCTCACCGTTGTGCGCGATCATTCTGAACGGCTGTGCCAATCTCCACTCAGGCAGTGTGTTGGTAGAGAAGCGCTGATGGAAAAGACAGAAAGAGATTTTAAAGTCTTCATCTGCGAGATCCTGATAGAACTCTTTGATATGCGTCGGCATGACCAGTCCCTTGTAAGAGACCACTTTGGATGAGAAGGAAGGAATGTAAAAGTCTCTATCGTGTTTGAGTTCATGTTCGATCTCTTTACGCGAAAGGTAAAGCAGCGCATCGAAACGTTCAGAAGCAACGACACCCTGTGGTGCGACAAAAACCTGTTTGATGGTTGGAAGGGTAGAGAGTGCCTGCTCGCCAAGCGCATTGGTGTCGACAGGAACAGTACGGGTATAGACCACATCAAGGTCATTGTTGTTACACACTTTTTCAATAATGGCAAAGTCATTTTCATTGCGGGAGAAAACCATTGCCACACCATACTGTTCCGGAAGATCGACACCCGCTTGGGAAGCCTTCTTTTCAAAAAAACTTTTGGGCATGGAGAGCAGCAGCCCGGAGCCGTCCCCCGTCTTTCCGTCAGCAGCGATCGCGCCGCGGTGCATCATACGCGAGAGCGCAGTAACCGCATCCTCGAGGTTTTGATGTGACGGTGTATTGTCGATAGAGCACAGCAGCCCAAATCCACAATTGTCTTTAAATGAAGTATAGAGATCTCTCATAGTCCAACCTTGAATTAAAATGAA
>JALWHT010000084.1 GCA_026983515.1 Sulfurovum sp. | reverse complement strand
TTTACAAAAGTAACTGCCGGTATTACACTGTCACTCGTGGCTTCAACTATGCTTCACGCAACAAACGGAGATACACTTATCGCCGTTGGCACTAAAGCAAGAGGTATGGGTGGTACCGGTATCGCCGTCAGCCATGGTGCAGAGTCAACCATCAGCAACCCTGCAATGATCACATCCATCGAAGGAACTGAGATCTCTTTCGGTGGTACTGTCTTTATGCCTACTGTAAAGTCACAAATTTCTTATGCTCCAGGAATGGCTGATCCACAGTACACAAGTGATGCAGATATGAACATGATCCCGGAAGTCTCAGTCGCACACAAGATTAATGACAACTGGTACATCGGTATCGGTATGTGGGGAACTGCCGGAATGGGTGTTGATTACAGCAAGGCATCAGGCAGCATATCTAACAATTTTAATATGGTTACCAACCTTCAGCTTATGCAGTTTGCTATACCGGTTGCTTACAAAGCGGATGGTCTCAGTATTGCTGTAGCACCGATTCTTCAGTATGGAAACTTGGATATTAACTATAACTTTGGTGGTAATAATATTGGTGCCGGTCTTGCACAAGACTTTGGTTTCGGTTGGTCAGCAGGTGCTTCCTATGAGTTTAACGACTTGACTGTAGGTGCAGTGTATAAATCTTCAATCAAAATGAGCTATGATGGTCAACTTTCATCAGCAACAGCTCCATTTACACCATGGGCATTTCCAGCGCCAATGTCAGACACACTTGAGCAGGCAGCAGAATTTGGACTCGGTTTTTCTTACGTAATGGGACAGCATACCTTCGCCTTCGACTGGAAGCGCATTTACTGGGGTGATGCAGAAGGCTACAAAGATTTCGGTTGGGAAGACCAAGATGTTTATGCGATTGGTTACCAATATACACAGGATAACTGGGCAATAAGACTCGGTTACAACCATGCTTCAAACCCTATAACAGAACAAGATGGAACAACAGCTGCGGGAGCAGCTCTGAACTTCTTCAACCTAATGGGCTTCCCGGCAACTGCCGAAAACCATTACACCATTGGTGGTAGTTATGCATTTACAAAGCAATTCTCTGTTGACCTTGCATATGTTTATGCAGACAACAATACTGAAACATATAACATTGCTGGTATTGGTATGGACACCATTACAACTGAGCACGAAGAATCAAGTCTCTCTTTCCAGCTGACTTACGCATTCTAAAAACCCTTTCTCCCCAGCCGGGGAGAAACCCTCTCTTTTCCCTTTTAACCTCTTATCTTCTTAAGTAATTTATTATAAAATATAAAATAATCAAATTAAAATAAATCATTTTAATCTATTTTAATGATATAAAAGGAGATGCCATGTTCAAACCTTTGTTACTCGCTTCACTGATTGGTTCTGCACTGCTTGCAAACACCATCAACCTTACCGGCACCATTGTCTCGGACAACCAAAAATATATCGGTGCACGTTACATGGGATATGTGAAAGAGGTCTATGTCAATATTGGGGACAAGGTCAAAAGGGAAGATGACCTTTTCAAAATGGATTCTGCCGAATTTGACATTATGAAAGAGCAGATCAATCTGGGGCTGGAACAGGCTGAAATTCTTACCGATGTCTACCGCAGTAAACTCGATGAAATACGCCGTAACCGTGCACTGCTGATTAAAAACAAGAGCAATGTCATGAACTTCGATGATATGAATGAAAACCTCTCCATTACAGCCGAACATACACAGTCCATGCTCAAAGCGATGCAGGCGATTGTCAAGAACGCAGCGCAGAAAGCCAAAGAGATAAGTGTCATTTCCCATTACCTTGAAGTGAAGGCACCCAGCAACGGCATCATCGTCCAGAAGAACCTCCATGTCGGCGACATGGTCATGCCGGGCTTTCCTGTTATGGTACTGGTCGACCTTGACCATCTTGAGATTGAAGCACAAATTTCCGAAAGTGACCTTTTGAAGGTCAACGAAGGTGATTTTGTCAAATTTGAAATTCCGGCCATTCACTACAAAGGCAGAGGCCGCATCAAATCCATCGTCCCCTCCGCCAACCCCATGACCCATACCTTCACTATCCGCATTAAGTTCAACCGCGACAACGAAAAGATCTACCCGGGAATGTATACAAAGGTCTCCATAGAGTACAATCCGGCACTGTTGCCGAAGGAGTAACAGTATTTCAATATCCCTGACTTGATCCGGGATATTGATGCTTACACAAAAACACGCCACCTTTTCTCAAGATCAAAATTACTGTATCTTATCTACTTATTCTCTTCATCACAATGCTTTTTTCTTCGCATAATGAGTGAGCGGATGTTGTTGGTCAAGATACACCAAGTCCCGTCTTTTTCTTCCTCTTCTGCTTCACACTCTCCCGGTGCATGAGGATCCATAGCTTTAGCGTTGCTCATAAGCACAGGAATGAAAAAGAGTGCTACAAGGGTTGCAGCGATACTTCCAAATATAAGTGCAATACCAAGACCTCCGAAAATTGGGTCGGTAGAAAGTAGCAGGGAACCGAGGATAATCGCCACCGCTGTCATAAGGATGGGTTTTGCACGGGTTGCTGTGGCCCTTGCAATAGCCACATTTTTCTCCATACCTTCATCTTTCATCAGCGATTTCGAAAAGTCGATCAGGAGCAATGATCCACGAGCGCTGATTCCCATAAGGGAGATGAATCCGATCAGTGAGGTAGCGGTAAGAAAAAAGTTGATATCGCCAAAAAAAAGCGATATTTTATCGGTGATCCAGTGACCGACAATGACGCCGATAATGGAGAGGAAACTCCCCGCCAGTACAATACCGCTCAGTGCGAACGATTTGTAGTAAACCACCATCAGCAGGAACATCAAAATAAGTGCAGCAATAAAGGCACCGCCAAGGTCACGAAACGTATCGAGTGAGACTTTCATCTCTCCGTCCCATCGGATGAGTACTTTCTCACCCGTTTTTTTGTCAATGGCATTGAGATCGAACATAAAAGTAGATATACCGGGGGCTTTGGTGATATTGTATTCGTCTCTCATCATTTTCAGTATTTTTTCACGTGCATCGAGCAGCGGATAAACCTGTGAAACCATGTCACATTCGGCAGTGATAATAGCCATATTTTTCAAATCTTTTCTGAAAATGGTAGGGCTTGACTTACGCTTTTTGAGTGTTACTACTTCAATGAGCGGCACCATCATACCACGGCGGTTCATCAGACGCAGATTGGAGAGCTTCTTTTCAAGCGCCTCTTTGCTCTGGCCGTAAATCATGCGGGCATCTTTGTCAAGACGGACAAAAATAGGCACCTGATCCTGCTGGTCTTTCGTGTTTTTGACTGCGACAGGCATCCCTTTGAAAGCCAGATATATGATCTGGTTGACCTGGTCGACACTCAAACCGCTTCGAATGATCTTCTCTTTGTTTGGGGAGAGCATATAGGTATCGTAAATATCATCAAGCATGACATCAACATCGACCAAGCCTTCGGTTTCGGCCAATATCTGACTGACACGCTTGGCAACATGGCGAAGCTCTTTATCGTTTTTGGCATATACTTCCACCACAACCGTTGCCAGTGTCGGAGGTCCTGACGGCATTTCAATGAATTTGATGCTTGTATCCGGATGCAGATGTCCGCAGACTTGCTGAATGGAAGGACGGATGCGGTGTACCATTTTAAAGGACGGCTCATCACGGTGATGCTTGTCAGTCAGGTTCACTACTACTTCAGCCTGATTTTGAAAACGTTTAAAAGCACTTCCTTTGACAAGCCCTGCATAGTCAAGCGGTGCCCCCTGCCCCAAAAAAATCTCCATATCAGTCACTTCAGGCTCTTTTTCAAGTTCATGCACCACACACTCCGCCACTTCCCGCGTCTCTTTAATGGATGCATTGGTAGCCGTATCAATGTAAATACTGAAGGTATTGGCACTCTTGCCCGGAAGCATTTTTGCCAATACCAGTTTGGTAGGAATCATCATGATCGACCCCATCAGTGCAGCCAGTACCAGTCCTATGACGATCCAGCGTTTTTTGCGGCTTTCAAGGATGTTGTAGAGAAATGGTTCAAACTTGATCATTGCTCTTCTCCTTTGGGTGTATCATCCTCTTTTTTCTCCTCTTTATGCTCATGGTGCTCCTGTGCATGGTGGGCAAGTACCTCTTTTTTGATCTTTTTGAAGTTCAAAAACTTTCGTGCCAAATATGGGGCAAAAACATAGGCAACAAAGAGAGATACAGCAAGCCCAACGGGTACATTGAGTGGAATAGGTTTCATAAACTGCCCCATCATACCGCCGACAAATGCCATAGGCACCATAGTAAGAATGATAGCAATAGTCGCAATGTTTGTCGAAGGGCCTATCTCATCGGTCGCCTGTACAATGATCTCATCGACGCTCTTCTTGTCAATATCAAGGTGAAGTCGACGGTGGATGTTCTCGATGACAATGATGGCATCATCGACAATAAGCCCCAGCGACAGCAGGAAGGCAAAGAGCGTGATCCGGTTGATCGTCTGGTCTGTCAACTGGGCAATGAAAAGTGTGGTTGCCAAAATCATCGGCACAGCAATGGTAACGACCATCGATTCGCGCCATCCCAGGAAAGGGATGAGAATAAGCATAATAATGAAAATGGTGATCTCCAAATGGTGCACCAGCTCATTGACAGCTTCATCGGCACGTTCTCCGTAATTTCGGGTAATAATGAAACCCACACCTGCCCTGTGCAGTTCCTCTTTGGCCTCCTGTATTTTTTCTATGGCCTCTTTGGCAATGAATACGGCATTGGTACCTTTGAGTTTGGAGACTGTCATTGTAATCTGCTCTGTCAACGGCCTAAAGGTCACTTCACTGTCAAGTTCATCACTGCCTTCTTTTTTTCGATGTTCGTTCTTTTTTATCTTTTCAGGATGTTTGGACATGCCAATTTGGTAATCGATGAGCGCATCCTGGTAGTTTTGGATATCGTAGCTGTACTCTACATCGGCAATATTTTTAAGGTAGATCGGCGAGCCCATATATTCTGCAATAATGAGCTCTCTCAGGTCATCAACAGTATCAATAGCATTCTCTACCCCAAAAACAACCAGCTTGCCTTTGTCATTCTGGGTATCGATCATCGGGGCATTGGTAGAGATGGA
>JALWHT010000083.1 GCA_026983515.1 Sulfurovum sp. | reverse complement strand
TGAGTCCAAGTGCAAAAAAGGCTTCACGGAGCCTTTCTCCATCCTCCAGATGGTAGCGTCCATAGCATCCGCTGTATCCAAGACCCTTGAATGCAAGGTTGTGCATCAGGGGTGATTTGGAGTGTGAGACGGGGTTGCCGAAGATAGCAAAAAAGCGTGTGGACATAGTGCGGGATCCTTCCATTGAGAGTTTTAGAATTATAGCACTCTAAACCTTGTGTGCCTGATAGTGGCATGTAGTCAACTGCTGCGTATACGTTTTTCATGGCAAAGTTTGGATGAACAGTAGGCATTTTAAAAACTATTTTTTTTTGAAAATGACCTTCACTTCAGTGACGGAAACATATATACTGACAAACCATAGGAGGTAACATATGATCGAATTAGTGATTGGATTATTTTTTTTAGTAGTAGTGGGGCTTATTTTTATAGCCAAGAATAGAGAGCCTTTATGTGTAGATAAAGATAGAGAAGAGAAAGGACAGCATAGTGATGCATGTCAAAGTGTAGGAATAAACAGTCCTGATCAATGTGGGCAGGTACTATTAACGCAGCATTTCAGAGAGATAGAAAAACTTCCCTCCGTCATTGTGGACAATATTATTGATGGAGAGACAGTTGATATTGTCTGTAATGAAGTGCATGAACGAATCAGGCTGGATGCGATTGACTGCCCTAAAGATGGTCAGGAATGGGGGCATATTGCAACGATGGGTCTTATTCAGTTGATTGGTGAAAGGAAAACAGTCAAACTGAAGAGGCATGGAACAGATATATACGGAAGAACGATTGGCACGCTGTTCGTATATGTACCGGAAAAAAAGAGTTGGTTGAATGTGAATGAAAGCATGGTAATATTAGGATATGCTTGGATGATGCCTTCTTTTTGCAGCCATTTACCGCCACAAAGAAAAGAAAACTAATGAATGTTGGGAAGCTGGGTAAAATCTAAAAAAGCAGGTTTTCGACAGAAAAGGGAAGCTTTTGTTCCGCCATGGAGACGGTGGAAAGAATATACATATCATGCAACAGGGCAGTGTGCTAAAGTGACTCCATCTCTTTGAGTGTTGCCAAAAGCGCACCCAGTTTGTTCTTGACTTCGAGGTACTCCAGTTCCGGGACAGAGTCGGCAACGACACCTGCACCGGCTTGCAGAACGATGCCCTCCTTATTGATAAGAGAGGTACGGATGGCAATCGCGGAGTCCATGTTGCCGTTGAAGGCGAAATAGCCTACGGCACCGGAGTAGAAACCGCGTTTGAGGCCTTCGAACATTGCAATGAGTTCCATTGCTTTGATCTTGGGTGCACCTGTCATGGTCCCGGCGGTAAAGGTTGCAGCGAAGAGATCGAACATGTCTTTGTCATCACGGAGCTTGGCTTCAACGTCGGAGACCATGTGCATGACGTGACTGTAGCGTTCTACACGCATCATATCGGTCACTTCAACTGTGCCTGTTTGTGCTACACGTCCCACATCGTTACGCCCAAGGTCGATGAGCATCAAGTGTTCTGCACACTCTTTGGGATCATTGAGCATCTCTTCTTCAAGCTCTTTGTCCCGTTTGGCATCTTTGCCACGTTTGCGTGTTCCGGCAATAGGGCGCAGCAGTATTTCACCCTCAGTCAGCCGTACCATCACTTCCGGACTCGATCCACAAATGGAAAACTTTTCATAGTCAAGAAGGAAGAGGTAGGGAGAAGGGTTTTTTGAACGCAGTATACGGTAAAAGCTGAGCGGGTCGATCTTCCCTTTTTGTGTATATCGGTTGGAAAGTAAAATCTGGAAAATATCTCCTGAACGGATATGTTCTTTTGATTCGACAACCAGCTGTTTAAAGCGTTCTTCATCAATACTGAACTCACCCTCACCCTCGAGCTCTACCGGTTTGAGTGGCATGGGTGAAAAGGGTTCGTTGACAAGGTTTTCTATCTCTTCGAGTGCTTCAGCCATAGAGTTATCGTTGAGAATGAAAGTCAGTTTGGCACTTTTATGAGAATAGGCAATGATGATCTTCGGTCGTACCATATCGAAGTCAGGTGTGTTGAGCGTGTCCAGCAGAGGATCCATGCTTGCTTCCAGTACCGGTTCAAAGACCTTGACCATATCGTAAGCAATAAAACCGATGAAACCGTCAACAAAGGAGAAACCGACCTCTTCAGCCTTTTTTTTGTAAATAGTCTGGTTGATGTTGGCATAGTAGTCTTTGAGGAACGTAAAAGGATCTTCTTCGAGTACACGCACATGCCCTTCACTGTCGGTATGGGTGGTAATTTTGTTTTTATAAACCACACGTTCTTTGGCACCGATGGTGATAAAGGAGAAGTTGCCGTCATTTGTATTCACAACACTTTCAAAAAGCATGGTGATCTCATTGGGAAAACGTGATTTGATCTCACCATACAGAGCTACGGGTGTAAGTTGGTCGAATAGTACTGTTTTATGCATAAACGCTCCTATTTCTTGACGACAAATGCGCTTTTGTTGATGAGGTTTTTGACACGTACAATGGCACGATCCACAGCCTCTCTGCTCTTGTATGGTCCAATACGTACCTTGTGCATACCGTTTTCATTCATGATTTTGTAAGAGTAGTGGTATTTTCGAAGTGTTTTGATCAGTCTGGAATTGGTAGCAGGCATGTTTTGGTAGGAAGCAACCTGAATATAGTATCCTCCTGTTGTCACAGCCGCAGGAGCGGGGTTTGGTTTGGATGGCGCATCTTTTTTAGGTG
Source organism: Sulfurovum sp. (assembly GCA_026983515.1). Lineage (GTDB taxonomy): Bacteria > Campylobacterota > Campylobacteria > Campylobacterales > Sulfurovaceae > Sulfurovum. The sequence continues at coordinate 2,425 of JALWHT010000083.1, read as the reverse complement.
TACTGTAAGTATCCTTCGGAAGTGCTACCACCTCTTTTTTGACGGGTGTTTTTACAACAGGTACTGGCGCAGATTTCACAGGTGAGGGTTTGGCAGCCTTGGGTGCCTTTGATGTTTCTTCAACGGTAACGGTTTTTTCTTTTACCGCTTTTGCTTCGGGGCTTTTGATTTCACTCTCTATCATTTTTGAGAGTTCTGCCTGGTTGTCTTCTTTTGTTTTTTGCGCCTGTGTGGTGTTCTCAAGTGTCAGTTCCGGATCAATCATTTCTGTTGTATCGTCATTAAGTGCGGTATTGCCGGTATCAGGATCTTTGAGAATGATTTTTGTCAGAATGATCGCAACGATGAGAACAACGATCAGGAGGGCGATGATAGTCAGGATGCCTTTGGCTTTACTCTCTTTAGATCGGGGCGTATCAATAATGAGGTCATCTAAGTTGTGATCTTGCATAGTAGGGGTAATCTCCGCATATAAGTTTACACTTATTATACCCTAACGAATGTATAGAAAAGTTTATGAAGTAAATGGATCGAAACTCCCGTGTTTCAGGGAGTTTCAATGTGTTTGACAAGAATGGTTATTTCCAACCGTCTTTAACGACTTTTGCCGATTTCTTGTAAGGATATTTCTTGACAAGCTGCTTGATTGAAAGTTTTTGGTCACCTTCTCTCATATAGTGCGCAAGTGTGACAGATGCCCAATAGTCATTGGCATACTTGGTACCTGAAAGTTGTACGGGTACACCGTGTTTGTTGACAGTATGACATGCCGCACAGGTAACAGGGCCAGCATATTTCCCGTCTGGTGAGTATTGTAGTGCTTGCTCGTGTGTTGTGACGTCGACTGTTCTTTCATTGCCGTCAAACCTTGTGGAGTAGAGCCCGTGTGCCGATTCGTGGCAGGTCTGACATGCGATGCTGCCGTGTGCTTTGGAGTACCTGAAGAGTGAATACTTGTTAGGCTGGTCGATTGGGAAGTATTTCCCGCCTGTACTCTGCTCGACAAATGGTGCAAGGTGACAGTCAGCACAATGTGGTTCGGAAGCTGAAAGCCACCAGTCATTACCGCCGGATGCTGCTTTGTACGGTACTTTTCCACCTTTTGGGTGGTTCCATGGTTTCAGGTTGAGTTTACCGTCTTTGCCCACATTTTTCACCAGTGTGGCAGATTTGTGTTCTGTATAATACTTAAGTACTTCGTTGTCTGCACCAATGGCTTTAGGATCGGCAATAGCCGCAAATTTCTTCATATTCCCACCTGCAACAGCTTTGACAATCTCTTTGAGTGATTTGTTTCTGATGCTTTTGCCAGTCTGTGTCGAGTCATGCTTGATATCATCATGCCTGTACATTGCCTGAGCCACTTTAGTGTGACAGTTGGTACAGTAGAGACCTCTAAGCTGTTTTACCGGTTTACCATGCTCGTCTTTCATAGAAACATTTTTCAGCTGCCATTTTCCGTATGCGTTCAGGAAGAACGGAGGTTTTGCGTTAGGGTTGGAGTGTGCGTCACGTCTTACGTAGCATCCACCGCCAGACTTTCTAATGTCACCTTTGGCGAAACGTCCTTCTCCGTATCTGTCTGTAACACGGAATGGGTTGGTGTCATCGTTCATGTTCGGATTTTGGAAGTGGGTTGGGTGACAGCTCTGACATGACTGGGTTCTTCCAGCCGCATCGGGCATTGGCACCATACCAAGGTGGAAACTGTGGATCGCTTCGGTAAGTGGCTTGGCTTTGACCGCTTTGTATCCTGTAGCAACAGGTCTTGGTTCCTGGAGGTTTCCTGAAACATTGTCACCATGACAGTCAGCACAGTTGACCTCTCCAACTTTTCCAAGACGATTACCCGGTGCATCAGACTGATAGTCGCTGAGAAATTTGGTGCCGTGGTGTGCATCGTGGAGTGAGAGAATGTTGATGGACGCTTCGGAAAGCCTTGCCATATACTCACTCTCATCTGGGTAACTTTTCCAGTAGGCGTACTCTTGATCGGAGAATTTCAGCCCCTCGTCTCTTGCCATTTGTGCCGCCTTGCCGTTTCTGGAGTGACAGGCGTAACAGTTTGGAATATCGACCGGGTTGGTACCGAAATAGCGGTAAGTCCTGCCTTTTTTATCAGTGATCGCCGTACCGGCATCTGTATGGAGTTCAACCTGTGAATACTGGAAAGGCTGAAAGTCTTTTTGTGTGATAGAACGGATGGTACCTCTTCTGGTGCTGTCGTTAAAAGCAGTCAGGGGAAGTCCCAGTGCATCCCAGATATGGGAAGCGGTCAGGATCAGTTTGACATTTTTTACAGCAGGTACCAGTGTATCGGTCATCACAACGTTGCCACCGTCTTTTCCAGCATACTCAAGGTATCCGCCGGAAAGCGGCTTGCCGGAAGGTCCCGCATCGATCTTGACTTTAATCTGGTGCCCAA
>JALWHT010000082.1 GCA_026983515.1 Sulfurovum sp. | reverse complement strand
CATCCGACTCTGGCACCTGAGTGACGGCACACGCAAAGCCTGCGTAACAAGCGGAAGCGTAGAGGTGCTATAGCTGCCGTTTTTTTATTGCGGTTTTTAAACCGCATATTCCTCCAATACAAAATACAATCTAACCAAAGAGATATATACATGAAGGTTAAAGCATCCCTGTTCATCATGTTACTGCTGCTATCAGGCTGCCAAAGCAAACCCAAAGATACCTATGTAGACTTCAAAGGCTGGAGTGAAGGCAGGGTCTGCGACAAGCTGCTATGGAAGTGTCTGCCTGAGAGCAACGACACCAAACGGTGGCAGAAGCCTCTTGAAAATGGAATAGATACGCTTGAACTAAACAAAGAAACATTAAGTAAAAGTGAACGCATAGGACGTGAATGGGAAAGACGTTACGATGAATACCACGCAAAACCTCACAAACAAGGAGAAAAAGAACCAATGTTAGTTAGTGCTTTAGATAAAAAATTTTTACAAAGAGTTGCCGCAAAACAATTCTTGGTAGATATGGAACAAGACCTGGGAAAAGAGTTCCCCGGCTTCTGGAGAGACACACCCAAAAAGGTACGCTACCGCTGGATACAACGGGCGATGAATAAGGCGAAGAGGTTTGGAAGTGATCCAAAACAAAATAAACCAATGATTGAACTTTGCGCCCGTATCGGGCTGGACTTTGATAAAGATCCGAAGTGGGATTATATAGTCAAATTTATCGAAGAGGATCCTCAAAATCATGTCGTGTATGCTATTAGGTACTTAGACTGGACTCTTTTTGATAAAACTCATGATTATGGAGGTACAAAAATCACCGATTGGTCAATGGGTAGAGCCATCGGCAAACTCCCTTACCCTAAAAAACCCTACCCAAGACTCAACGACTAAAAGGAGAAAATAGCATGGGATGCAAAGTATTTCAAATGGGTGTCTTCTTTGACGGCACAGGCAATTCACGAGAAGAGCAAGCAACCTACAGCAATGTCGCCAAACTCTA
>JALWHT010000081.1 GCA_026983515.1 Sulfurovum sp. | reverse complement strand
GAACCCAAAGTGCTCAAAGCGATCTATTACCGTGTTCCCCAAAAGCGTGAAAGACTCTTTATTGTAGGCATTAGAGAGGATTATGCTTCGGATGTGACTTTTGCATGGCCCAAGCCGGAGTCCAAGATCTATACACTCAAAGATGCACTGAAAAAAGGGTCACTGTATGCAAGCGATGTCCCCGCATCTTCCGGACAGCAGTACCCGCAAAAAAAGAAGGAGGTTCTTGATCTTGTTCCTCCCGGAGGCTACTGGCGCGATCTTCCTCTGGAGCTGCAAAAGTCCTATATGATGAAAAGTTTCTATCTTGGCGGAGGCAAAACTGGCATCGCCCGTCGCATTGCCTGGGAGGAGCCGTGTCTGACACTGACCTGCTCTCCGGCACAAAAGCAGACAGAGCGGTGTCATCCCGAAGAGACCAGACCTTTTACCGTCAGAGAGTATGCCCGTATCCAGACCTTCCCTGATGATTGGGAGTTTGAAGGTTCTATATCGCAGCAGTATAAGCAGATAGGTAATGCGGTACCTGTCAATTTGGCGTATGCGCTGGGCAGGTCATTGGTTAAGACACTTGATCAGATACGCTCCATAGAGGCGTCAGGGAAAGTCGATGCAGTCGTATAACCTTGGATTTATCGCTGATGCAGATCTGTTTGATCATGTCAAACAGACCGTAGAGAAATACCGCTTCAAGATCGATCTGACACGGTTTAACAAAAATCTGATCGATCCGATCAAACTTACTTTTGATGCCAAGGTATACGGGAAATCTGTTGAAGAAATTATCGAAGCGGAGATTATCCGTCAGATGGATAAGTCCAATACCAACCATATCGGTTACTTTCATCAAAATATTTTCAAATACATCGATCCCCAGTGGCAGGTACCCAAACAGGGATTTGATCTTGTCAATGAAGCAAAGAAGATATATGTGGAGATCAAAAACAAGCACAACACTATGAATTCAGCGTCTTCCCAAAAGACCTATATGAAAATGCAGTCTATGCTGC
>JALWHT010000080.1 GCA_026983515.1 Sulfurovum sp. | reverse complement strand
TACGCACAACTGCTGGCACTGCTGCTGACCTACCTTGCCTTTTTGGGCTTTGAAGCAAAAAAACCCTCGACCATCGGCTGGATGGACAGAGAACTCAAAGGAGGGCTCGGTATTGTACTGGCCGATACAGTGGCAGGCATTGCATCAGGTGTACTTGCCGCTTTGATTCTCACACTTCTCGCAAAATTCTTCTAAATTCATTTTGGGTTTGGGACGGAAAGCACTGGGTCTTGCCCTGTGTGACATTTTGACAATGACCGCAGTGATCACTGCACCGCCGGGAATGACCCAAATCGTCGCCAGTCCCGCCATTTTGCACAGATCGAGTACCTGCTCTCCGGCTTTTTTAAACTCTTTTTGACGCAGCAGCAGAGGAATCTCTTTGGTCTCACGCCACTCCACGGAGATACCTCGCCCCATGCGCCTTGCAAAAACTCTCCAGCGCCCTATTTTGCTTCTCATCCTTCTCCAAGCAGTGTATTAAGAATTTCCAGAATCAGTGCTTCATATTCTGCAAGTACCTTTTCATCTATCCGTTTTGCCTGACGGAACTGTTTATGATACTTTTCAAGCTTCTTTCTGCGTGTATCTGTAAGCCAGCGCTCACGGAAATGTTCTTCCATCTCGAAATTGACACTGTGACGTACGGCATGCGAAAGTTGCGCAACTGTGGTGGTATGAAACAGTATGCGCCCAAGCAGAATATAGGGGAAGTTACGGTTCTGCATCGGACCCATCTGCAGTGTTCGTTTGCCTATTTTTCGACCAAGCACTTTAATATCTGCCAACTCATTAAAAGCCATGTAGGCACCCACGCCTCCTACCACGGCACCAATGATACCCCCTGCAAAAAAAGTGTGCCCCGCAAAGGCGAGGTCAATACCCGCTCCTGTCACCGCTCCGCTGCTGGCACCGGTGACCAGCAGTTCTTTACGTGTCAAACCAAAAACCGAAGCACTCTCTTTGGAAAAGAGATCCAGCCCTTCCAGTCTCATCTGCTCCTGCTGTTTCTTGA
>JALWHT010000079.1 GCA_026983515.1 Sulfurovum sp. | reverse complement strand
GTACTTTCAATCCCGGTACGGCAGAGAGCATCTGCTCGTAGCTTTCACTGTGCTGGGCAGCAAGCTGTTTGCTGACACCCTGCGGAAAGCGCACAACCATCGGCAAGGTGATCTTGCCTGCACTCATATAGTGGTACTTGGACATATGGTTGATGATCTGGTCAAACGCCAGCAGTGCAAAATTGGCTGTCATGATCTCCGCTACCGGACGCAGACCGCCGATGGCCATGCCTACGGCGTTACCGACAATGGAGAGTTCGGCAATAGGCGTATCAATGAGGCGTTTTTCACCATATTTGGCATAAAGCCCTTCGGTCACACGGTAACTTCCGCCGTAGAGTCCGACATCTTCTCCGAGCACAACAATGGTATCATCTATTGCCATGGTTTCATCCAGGGCTTTGTTCAATGCTTCACGATATAGCATGGGTTCCTCCTTCTGTAAACACGTGTGCCATAAGCGCTTCAGGAGCTGGCTCTGCCGCTTCTGCTGCAAATCTGACGGCTTCATCAATCTCGTTTTGTGCTTTTGTCTGCAATGATTCAATGGCATCAGCATCCATACCATACTGCTCCTGCAACACCTTTTTCATCCGTTCAATCGGGTCACGCACCTTGCAAAGCGCCATCTCCTGTGTGCTTCGGTAACTGTTGGGGTCACTCATGGAGTGTCCTTCATAGCGGCAGGTCATCGCCTCCACAAAAATGGGACCATGCCCCTTTTCAAGATACTGCTGCGCTTCGCTGATTGCTTCATACACAGCAACCACATCCATACCGTCTACCTCGATGGCAGGCATGTAAGGCTCGGCTTTCTTTGCCTGTTTTTCAAAGGGGGCTACACGGGTGATCTTCGTACCGATGGCATATTCGTTGTTTTCACACAAAAACAGCAACGGCAGTTTTTGGGCAGCCGCAATATTGAGCGACTCGAAAAAGGCGCCGCCGTTGGTGGCTCCGTCTCCGAAAACAGCCATGACACCATGCTCCTCTCCCTGGAATTTACGTGCATAGGCAC
>JALWHT010000078.1 GCA_026983515.1 Sulfurovum sp. | reverse complement strand
ATGGCAAGGTGAAGCATCACAGAAGAGTCTTTGCCTACCGAATACATCATGACCGGGTTGCTGAATTCAGCGGCAACTTCACGAAGGATGTGGATGGACTCGGCTTCGAGTTGTTTGAGATGGGTCAGTCTTTCTTTGTTTATCATCTATGTGTTACTCCATTGGATATACTTCTTTTTTATGAGATAGTCAACAATCTTTTGACAGGCTTCATCTATACTTATATTATCATTTTTTATATGAATTTGTGCATTTTTCGGTGGCTCGTAAGGAGAGTCGATGCCGGTAAAGTTTTTTATTTTTCCATCTCTTGCTTTTTTGTAAAGTCCCTTGGGGTCCCGTTTTTCACAGGTTTCCAGGGGGGTATCGATAAAAATTTCAAGAAACTCCCCCTCTTCAAACAGGTTTTTGACAAGCTCTCTATCTTTAATGAATGGAGATATGAAAGCCGTTAAAACTAGAAGTCCGCTATCGACAAATAGTTTTGCTACTTCACCGACACGGCGGATATTTTCAATTCTTGAACTTTCATTAAACCCAAGATCCTTGTTAAGCCCGTGACGGATATTGTCACCATCTAGCAGATATGTAAAATTACCGTTATGGTACAACATCTCTTCCAGGGCGTTGGCGATGGTTGATTTCCCACTTCCACTTAGTCCGGTAAACCAAAGTACACAAGGCTTTTGCTTTGTTAATTTCATTCGATCTTTTTTCGTTACCCTTTGATCGTGCCACACAATGTTTTTATCCATCTATTTCACCACAAACCAAGGGTTTAACAGGTTTTCTTTATTATAAACAAGGGGAGTGTCGGTTTCAAATTGGTACGTCATCTTTCCGCTTTCACGTACTATGGCATCTGCAGCAGCAGTATCCCACTCCATAGTCGGTGCAAGACGTGGATAGATGTCTGCGCTTCCCTCGGCAACCATGCAAAGTTTCAGGGAACTTCCTTTGCTTACCTGTTCAATTTTTTTTGTCTGAAGGTTATCTATAAACTCTTGCGTTTCTACAGAAAGATGTGACTTTGAAGCAACAACAAAAAGTTTTTCATTTCTTTGGGTATTGCTGGAGAGTGGAAGTTTCTTACCGTTAAGATATGCACCCTCTCCCTGTTTGGCACTATATATTGCATTGAGAGCCGGTGCATAAACTACCCCTAAAACAGGTGTGTTTTTGTGAATAAGTGCTATGTTTACTGTAAATTCACCATTTTTTTTAATGAACTCTTTTGTGCCGTCAATAGGGTCGATGCACCAATAATATTCCCATGTTTTCCTTACATCGTAATCTATGACCTTATTTTCTTCCGACATTATAGGGGTTTCAGGGGTTAGTTTTTCAAGTGCATCGCAAATGATTCGGTTGGATACCAAGTCTGCTTTTGTTAGAGGAGAACTGTCATCTTTATACTCAATACGAAAATCTTTTTTATAGATTTTCATAATGGCATCACCGGCTTCTTTTGCTATATTCCTGACATCTTTTATATTTATTTTATTAAACTGCATTTATGCACCTTTATACTTCTCCAAATACCAATCAACCGTTTTTACAATACCACTGTCAAAGTTCTCATCTGCCTTCCATCCAAGTTCATTCTCAAGTTTGGTGGCATCAATGGCATAACGTTTGTCATGTCCTGCTCTATCTTCTACAAAAGTAATAAGTTCTTTATAGCTTTTGTTATTTTCTCTTGGTACTTTTTCATCGAGTATAGAAGTGATTCTGTCTACAATTTGGAGGTTCGTTCTCTCATTTCTTCCACCAATGTTGTATACATTTGCTTCCTTGCCTGTATGATAGACTAAATCTATTCCTTTACAATGGTCAAGTACATAGAGCCAGTCACGGATATTCTTGCCGTCACCATAGATAGGAATAGGCTCACCTGCCAAACATTTGCGGATAATAGTGGGAATAAGCTTTTCATCATGCTGTTTTGGTCCATAGTTGTTTGAACAGTTTGTGATGACAGTATTGAGCCCATATGTCTCTTGATAGCTTCTGACTATCATATCGGAGCTTGCTTTGGAAGCTGAGTAGGGAGAGTTGGGAGCGTATGGTGTCTCTTCAGTAAAAAGATCTGTCGGATCATCTGAGAGTGTTCCGTAGACTTCATCTGTAGAAATATGGTGGAATCTTGGTAGTGTTGAATGTTGGATGTTGGATGTTGAATTCGTTTGTGAATATTTTTCTTTAAATTGGAATGGGGCGTCCATCCAATGTTTGTAAGCAACATCGAGGAGTGTGAAGGTACCGTTTACATTGGTCTCTACAAATATACCGGGATTCTTGATGGAGTTGTCAACATGACTTTCTGCTGCAAAGTGAATGACTCCCTGAATGTCATATTCCGTAAAGATAAATTCTACAAGTTCACGGTTACAGATATCACCTTGAATAAATTTATACCTTGGATGATTTTCTACCTCTTTGAGGTTTTCAAGGTTGCCTGCATAAGTGAGCAGATCAAGATTGACAATGTTGTAGTTTTCATACTTATCTAAAAAGTAAGGTACAAAGTTTGAACCTATGAAGCCGGCGCAACCTGTAACCAATATGGTTTTGTTTGTATCATTCATTATCTTTTTTCTCCTAAAGCTTTTAAACACGCATTAACCGAATCTTTCCAGTAAGGGATGGTGATACCAAACTCTTTTTTTATTTTTGCTTTATTGAGCAAAGAGTAGTATGGACGTTTTGCAGGAGTTGGGTACTCTTTGGTCTCTATAGGCTTTATATGACATTCTAATTTTGACATATGCATAATCTCTTTGGCGAAGTCATACCAACTCAGTACTCCTTCGTTACTATAATGATATATCTCGACTTTTTCATTTGCAATCTGTGGCACTATATCTAAGATCGTTTGTGCCAGGTCTTTTGCATAAGTGGGGGTTCCTACCTGATCGAATATCACTCCAAGCTCATCTCTCTCTTTACCAAGACGCAGCATTGTCTTCACAAAGTTATTACCATAACTGCTGTATACCCATGATGTTCTGATGATAATGGAATTTGCCGGGTTTATTTCCTGCATGACTTTTTCACCAGTAAGCTTTGTAGCGCCATAGATACTTGTAGGGTTGGTTGGATCACTCTCGACATAGGGTCTGCAGTTTGTGCCGTCAAAGACATAGTCTGTGGAGATGTGAATAAGCTTGATGTTCTTCTCTTTCGCGATCTCTGCAAGATATTTTACTGCCAAATGATTGATCGCATTTGCGTTGGCTTCATCTTCTTCGGCTTTGTCAACAGCTGTGTAGGCGGCGCAGTTGATGATAGTATCGATACGGTTGGTTGCTATGAAACTTTTGATCATTTCCTGATCGGTAATATCCAGGCTATCCCTGTCTGTAAAGAAATAGAGATTATTATGATCATTGTTGGCAAGTTCTTTTATCTCACTTCCGAGTTGCCCATTACTTCCAGTCACGAGAATTTTAGGCATAGTAGTTCACTCCATACTCAAATAGATCATTGGTCTCATGCAGTTTGGGCTGTACTTTGTCTTTTTGTGAAAGCTTCAGTTCGTTATGAGGCAGCTGCCAGTCAATATGGAGTTCCGGATCATCGAAGGCGATGCCTCTGTCATTTTCCGGAGAGTAGTAGTTGTCAACTTTGTAGGCGAAGATAGTATCCTCTTCAAGAACAACAAAGCCGTGTGCAAATCCTCTTGGAACGAGAAGCTGCCTCTTGTTTTCACTACTGAGTTCAACCGCAACATGTTTGCCAAAGGTAGGAGAGCCTTTTCGAATATCGACTGCCACATCGAGAACACTGCCCTGAATAACGCGTACCAGTTTTGTCTGTGCCGCAGGATGAAGCTGATAGTGCAGCCCCCGCAGTACACCTTTTGCACTTTTAGATTCATTGTCCTGGCAAAAGTTTATTTGGTAGCCTAAAAACGCTTCAAGCTTATCTGCGCGAAATGTTTCTACAAAATAACCCCGTTCGTCACCGTGAACTTGTGGATCGACAATTACAACATCAGGAATCTCGGTTCTTGTAAATGTCATCGTTTTACCACACCTTCTTCGGCTCTGCGAAGCATATACTGTCCGTACTGGTTTTTCTTCAGGGGTTGTGCCAGTGCAATAAGCTGTTCTTTGGTAATGTATCCCATCTCAAAAGCGATCTCTTCAATACAGGCAACTTTCAGTCCCTGGCGGTTTTCAATGGTCTGGATGAAGTTAGAGGCTTCCAGAAAGCTCTCGTGGGTACCGGTATCGAGCCAGGCGTATCCGCGTCCCATCAGTTCGACCTTCAGTGCGTTCTTTTCAAGGTATGCCTGGTTAACCGAGGTGATCTCCAGTTCTCCACGTTCTGAAGGTTTGACCTTTTTTGCAATATCGACAACATCGTTAGGGTAAAAATAGAGACCGACCACAGCATAGTTGCTTTGCGGGTTTTGCGGTTTTTCTTCGATGCTGGTAACATTGCCGTTCTCATCAAAAGCAGCTACACCGTAGCGTTCCGGGTCTTTGACGTAGTAACCGAAAACAGTGGCTTTTTGTGCTTCAGTGGCATTTTTTACAGCAGATGAGAGCATCTCAGTTAGACCATGCCCGTAGAAGATATTGTCTCCGAGGACAAGGCAGACATCATCGTTACCAATGAACTCTTCTCCCAGAATGAATGCCTGTGCGAGACCATCTGGGGAGGGCTGTACTTTGTAGGAAAATTGCATACCAATGTCCGAGCCGTTGCCAAGCAGTGCTTCAAAACGGGGAAGGTCTTCGGGTGTAGAGATGATGAGTACTTCAGTAATGCCTGCAAGCATCAGTACCGAGAGTGGATAGTAGATCATCGGTTTGTCGTAGATAGGTGCGAGCTGTTTGCTGATGCCTTTGGTAATAGGGTAGAGACGCGTACCGCTGCCGCCTGCGAGGATGATACCTTTCATTTTTGTTCCTTTGACTTGTCATAAAAATAATTTGTAGCTTCTACAAACCCGTCCACAGACCCACAGTCGAACCGTTTTCCTTTAAATTTGTAAGCTACGACTTTACCATTTTTTGCCTGTTCAAGCAGTGCATCGGTGATCTGTACCTCTCCACCTTTGCCGGGCTTGGTGCGGCAGAGAATATCGAAGATGTCCGGTGTAAGGATGTAGCGGCCGATGATGGCCATGTTGGTAGGGGCATCTTCGGGGGCGGGTTTTTCGACCATATTTGTAACCCGGTATGTGTCGTCAGTGTTGTCGACAAGGTTTCCGGCAATAA
>JALWHT010000077.1 GCA_026983515.1 Sulfurovum sp. | reverse complement strand
CGTCTTTTTTGTAGAGCATATGCTCGAACCGATGTTTGATGACATCCGCTTTTTTCGGATCGTCAATCTTCTCAAGCATCTGCGGAAGAGCATTGGCTGTACGCTGTGCCATAAACGCTGCCTGTTGGGGCATCGTTCGTTTCAGAAATGAAAAAAGTTCTCTATAACGCTTGGTTTTGGCTTTTTTAGCCTTAAAAAATATCTCTTTCGTCTGCCAGGGCAAATCTGTCTGAGGGGTCAGCCATGAGGGCATTGCCAAACCCTCTTGCTGCATGTAGTCCACTACCATGGGGAAAACTTCTCTGAAGCGTTCCGTATGCCCCTTTGGAAACCAAATGAAATGTCCAATACCGACGGAAGCAAAATCCTCTCCCTTGTTCCACCATACAAGATACTTGTCTTTGCCTGCACCCTCGTTCTGCCATATCTTCTTTGCAATGTAGGCTGCCTGCTGCTGTGAAATGTTCAGTGACGCCCCCATCAGCCATACCGAAACAAAAAGTATCCCCGCTATCGTCTTCATATATACGCTCCGTTAACTGTCATTCTGTATAGTTTTAACAATTATACACACTCTACCTCAAAATGGAGAAAGCCTTATGAAACGCAGCATTTTTTACACCATGGCATCACTGACACTCTTGATTCAAAGCACCTATGCTGCCCCGGTAAAGCTGAACGAACTCCAGGGTGACTGGCATCTGCGTGAGCTTGACGGCTATGAAGTACGTAAAGCCCGGGCAATTCTCGACTTCGAACCCTCAAAAATGATCATTGACGGCTTCGATGCGTGTAACCGTATCAATGGCAAACTGATCAAAAAAGCCGACGGCACCTACACCAGCCGCCTTCGCACTACCCGCATGGCATGCCGCGGCAACCTCTTCAGCTTCGTCAGCCAACGTCTGCACCAGACCATAGACGAAGGTTTCACTGTTGAAAAAGCCTCTCGTCACGGTGTTGACGGCATAGTATTGAAAAGCAAGTCACATGAGCTGTTTTTCAAGCGAATGGGAGAATGA
>JALWHT010000076.1 GCA_026983515.1 Sulfurovum sp. | reverse complement strand
AAGTGCCTCCCCTTTAGAAAAACATAGATAACCATACCATGCATTCGTACTGTCATTGGCTTTGAGAGCGTAAAGGGGTTGCTTTTTTTCTGTCTGCGCATCATTTAAAAGTTTCTGCTTGCAGAATTCTGTGATTTTCTCTCTATCAAAGGCGAGATGCTCCGCTGCATCTTGATAGATGGTGCAAAAGGTGTTATAAGTTTGAAAGAGGGGCTTTAGCTGCAGTTGACTCTCCATAAGTATCTCTATTAGTATCTAATGCAATAACTACGGCATATATGCAATCGTTGGCAACCCCATCCCCTCTTCATACCCACACATCAGGTTGGCCGCAGCAACTGCCTGTGAAGAAGCGCCGCGCAGCAGGTTATCTATGGCGGAGCTGACAAAGAGCGATCGTCCGTTGCTTGCCGCGTAGATATCGCAGAAGTGCGTGCCTGCGGTGCTTTTGATGTCCACCGGCTTCTCCCGAATGCGGATGAACGGGTCGTCGGCGTAGTGCTCTTTGAGGATCATCAGCGGATCGACATCGACCTTGAGCGTACCGTAGACCGAAACCAGTTCGCCGCGTGTAGCAGGAATGAGGTGTGGCACGAAGTTGACATGCATCTTTACACCATGAATCTTCTCTATTTTCTCGGCGATCTCCGGTGCGTGGCGGTGCTTGAGCGGATTATAGGCAAAGATGTTATCGTTGACCGTCACGAAGTGTGTAGTTTCACTCAGCTTCTTGCCTGCACCGCTCACACCCGACTTCGCATCGACAAAAAGAGGAGCTCCCTCTTCAAGGTAGGGAATGAGAGGCAAAATGCCAAGCAACGTAGCGGTAGGGTAACACCCGGGACCTGCGGCAAGGTCGGTGTTCTTCAACTCCTCACGGTAGTACTCGATGAGTGCATAGACCGCATCATTCAGGTGTTCTTTGTCTTCATGCTCGCAATAGTGTTCTTCGTAGGTATCAAGCTTTAGACGGTAATCAGCGGAGAGGTCAACCACCTTCAGACCGTTTTCGATGAGCCCTTTGGCAAAGCCCAT
>JALWHT010000075.1 GCA_026983515.1 Sulfurovum sp. | reverse complement strand
CTCGACCTCCAGCATACAAAGTTGTATCGGGCAGGTCGCAGGCCAGCTTTGGTGTCAGAGATCGGGCAGAGACCAGACCAGCATTCTTGGGAAATACCATTTCCCTGTATAACCGGCTTCTGGGCCTGAATGCATAGCGAAATGCCGTATTAATACACTTTGCTACCTTCAGGGCACCGCGATAACCAAATCTGGGGCGATTCAGTATAGCATTTAGATCCACCAAAGGAATACTTGGAAAACTCAAAGAAGAACCAAAGTAAACTGTTGACTTTGAATCCAGATCACCAAGAAATTCCAGCAGCTCTTCTTCTGTTTGCCGCATTGACTCGTATTTACCAAAAGCGAGTGTTCCCTTCGTAATCAGTATTTCTGGATCCATACCTGTCTCAAGTATGTAATCTATGCTTGTTCTTCTCGCCTTCGTGCTCCACGGATGGAAGTTGTAGATTATCACTCCCATATCGAAATCGCTTTCCAGCATGTGGGCAATTGATAAAGACCTTATAGCATCGTGACCTTCCACGATTGCCGTCTTACCTTCCAGATGTCTCTTGGCCTCCTCGAATTCCCTCTTAATGGCATTGTATTCCCTCTCCATCAATGCTTCAGCCTTGTCCTCCATACCCAGGTACTCTGCTGCCCCTTCAAGCCATTTTTGAGTTGCAGTGATACCATAGGGGAGAATCGTGGAGTTGAGTGGCGTGCCAAATTTTTCCAGCATTTTCCTGCCAATGGCGTAACCGAAGTCAAGACATCTTGTGCAGTTAACTGCCACACTAGGCGCACGCCTGATCTCATCCAGGGTGCAGTAACCGGCAATAACGGCATTTATTCTTGCTCCTAACTCTTTTATTAATCGTACAAGTTCCTTGACATCCGTGTCTACTTCCGTCCTTTCAGGCCCCATACGGCCGCCTACTATATTGACAGCATCAGCCAGTTCTGCTTTGCTGCGAGGTGTAGGTGGATCCATTAATTCTACCAGTCGCTCGAATGCCAGATCAAAACCACTGCGATACTCTCCTGCAAATCCCTCACAGT
>JALWHT010000074.1 GCA_026983515.1 Sulfurovum sp. | reverse complement strand
AAACTCTTTTTTCTTAGTGTAGCCCCGCTTCTATAAGCCCTACGATGGCGAAGGTGATTTTACCCGAGATGCTGCCTGTGGAGGTGACGGTGATGATAGCATCGAGTTTGAGCTCTGCTTTGGTGTGTCGGCTTGGTTTATTGGCAGTGGCTTTGTAAATGACAGGACGCACACACATCTAACGCGTAATCACCCATTCGCCTTGTTTGTTGAAGCGGTATTTGATTTCGAGAGTAGTATAAATACCCGTTCGTTTATTATAATATTCTATTGGCTTTATCCATGCAAGCTTTCGATTCTCTTCTATAACAAAGTAGTGATTATTTTTATCTATCTCTAAGAGTGTATAATCAGGTGTTAACTTTTCCATAAAAGCGTCTAATTGGATTTTTTTCATATTTTGTGGAGTATCATAAAAAGCAGCCCCTAACTCCTCAAACCTCTCACTAAACAGATCGATAATACTTTGCGGGTTTTTGGCTTTAAGCGCTGCTCTCAGCTTCGCATCCAACGCGTAGAGGGCTTGGATTTTTGGGGAGTGTTTGAGCTTGTCGTATTCATCTTTATCAAGGTAGTCATAGGTCTTGTCAATAATATCTGGAGAGTCAAGGAAACGCCATCTTGGAAAGGGTGTAGGCAAAGATACCTGGACATACGATAACTTCGGATCCTTTGACAAAGAAAAATACTATGCTGTATTTACCTATGACGATGTACCCAACTTCTCAGAAGCGACTGTGGTACGTTACGATCCTCTGGAGAAGTATTGATTTTACTTCCCCTTTGTACAAATAGGAGTTTTTAACTCCTATTTAAAACCCACTATGCTATACTCACTCTATGATGAACGAAAAACCGACACTCAAATCGCTGCTTGAAACTTCTGCAGGCAAAAAGTTGTTGCTGCTTGGCAAAGAGCAGATATTTACGCAAAAAGAGATTGCCCGTTTTTTAAAACGTTTTAAAGTCACACCGGTGAAATACCTTGAAGAGGGAGTCGTCGGCGTGATTGAAAACCACCGGCTCAACCCTGTTGAAGAGGATA
>JALWHT010000073.1 GCA_026983515.1 Sulfurovum sp. | reverse complement strand
TTCCTGGATGAAGACCTCACACACTTCAATAAAGAGTTCGATGACTGGTGTGTGCAGTTTGAGAGTATGGAAGATGCGCAGCTGGTGCTTGACACCCTTGAGAAAAAGGACACCATCAAGATCGTCGAGATCACACCGTTGAGTTATCCCAAATACTTCTTTCCGAAACTGCAGGGCATCATCCACGCCACACGGGAGTACAACGAGAAAATTGTCTGCGTTGTCGAACCCCAAATGGGTATGAGCTTTCGCATTGCTATATGTGATATGGTAACCAAGAACGTAAGGCTCCTCAAAACACGTTACAAGAGTGCCGCAAGTGTTGAAGGGGCGTTTGCCAATCTCTCTTTTGATTTGTGATCAGGGCTGTACATCATATGCATAGATTTGACATTTGTATAAAAAGTAGCTAATATAGTATAAAATAAAGTACCTAAAAGGATATACTATATGACACAGATTTTAGCGAACTATACTGCCAGTATCTCCGAACTCAAAAAGAGTCCCTCAACCATCATAGAAGAGGCAGGCAATGAAGCCGTTGCCATACTCAACCATAACAAACCCAGTGCCTACCTTGTACCAAGCAGTCTATATGAAAAGATGATGGATATTATCGATGACTACTATTTGGCACAGAAAGTCAGGGAGAGACTTGACTATGACGAGAAAGATCTGGTAGAAGTCTCTTTAGAAGATTTATAAGATGGCATATAGACTTCTCTTTATCAAAAAATCAGAAAAAGAGTGGAAGAAACTCAATGCCCCGATAAGAGAGCAGTTTAAGAAAAAGCTCAAAGAGAGGCTTGAAAATCCACATGTGCGTCATGATAAATTGAGTGGATTCCAAAATGTTTACAAGATCAAATTGCGTAGTTCCGGATTTAGATTGGTATATGAAGTTGTAGATGATAAGATTGTTGTTGTGGTGCTCTCTGTAGGAAAGAGAGAAGATGGTGCTGTCTATCGTGATCTTGAGAAGAGAATAGGAAAATAGCATGTTGCACATCTCAAACACCGTCACCCTTGATGAAAACGAAGTAGA
>JALWHT010000072.1 GCA_026983515.1 Sulfurovum sp. | reverse complement strand
GGGAGGTAGAAAGAAGCTATATTCAACCACAAAAGCTGGAACTGGTGATGGTTAAGCGTGAGGAGTTGCTGCAAAGTGCAGCCTAGTAAGACGAGAAGTGAAATTGCGAACATTTAAGGACACTATCATACCAAAGTAACATTAAACTAACAAAGATTTTATACTATAATGTCAAAGGAGTATATATGAAGCAGATGACTATTATTCTCATATCACTGTTGTACACCATTACCCAGTTACAAGCTGATGAAAAAAAATCCGATGACAGGATCATAAAACAGCTTGTACAGAAGGTTAAGCAAAGCAAAGGTGACAAACGCCGAAAAGCAATGAATGCCCTCAAAATACAGCTACGATCCATGAATCATGCCACACGCCAAAAGGTGATGATAGACTTACAAAAGAATTTTGCTCCCAAACAGCATGCCAGTATGCAAAGAGATATACAACAGCACACACAGAACGTTTCACCACAAACAATTACACCTAGTGCCCCTACAATACTATATAGTCCATCCCAACACCCGAGACAGCAAGGGGGTCGCAGATAATGGCACTTCGTCTTGTCTCAATATTTTTCATTACAAGTGTACTGCTCTTTGGCTACACTGACAGCGATATTGACGGCGTAGACGATACCATTGACCTCTGTCCCGATACCCCTTTTGACGAGCTCGTTGACAAGAACGGCTGCTCCTTGAACAGATTTTTCCCCGGAAGGCTCACCCTGCAGATAGGCAGCGATACCAGTTTCAACCAGATAGACGATACCGTAAGCAATCTAAACATCTATCTTAACTATACAATCGGAAAGTGGAACTTCTCCCTCTCTGACAGCAACTACTACGTCACCAACCTCGCCAACAACGTTTCAGAAAACAACCTCTACCTCACCACAGGCTACACATTCCATGTGGAGAGGCTGCGTACCCAGTTCTCTGTCGGAACCAAGTTCGACCTTTCCGACTGGGACGATAGCAGCCAAGAGAGAAACAACGACCTCTACACTTCACTCAATGTCGAATACTTCTTTGGGCGAAGACACACCCTCTTCCTCTACTACAGCTACACCATCAGTGGAGACAGCGATGCGGTCGACTATGAAAACTTTCACTCCCTTTCGGTAGGCTACGGCTACAGTGCCACTGACAAGTGGTACACGGCTCTTTCATACAACTATGCACAAAACTACTACCCGGATACGGATGATTACAGGGCACTCTCATGGTACAACACCTACCGCTTCAATGAATCGTTCTATGCCACACTCAACTATGCCCATACCTTTGACGATGTCTCCTACACCCACATCGTAAGCTTCAGCATAGGTGTCTATTTTGATTAAATTACTTTTACTTGAAGATGACCCCAGCCTTGCAAAAACACTCAAGAAGTATCTCGAACGCAACGGCTACAGTGTAACATGGGCAAAAGACGGAGAGGAGGCGATGGAGCTTACCTACGCCAACAGCTACGACCTCTATCTTTTCGACATCAATGTCCCACTCATCAACGGCATAGACCTCCTAAGCAACCTGCGTGATGCTGAAGACACAACACCCACCATCATCATCTCGGCACTGGTCGATGTGGCAAGTGTAACAAAGGGCTTCATCGCAGGTGCCGATGACTACCTAAAAAAGCCTTTTGACCCAGACGAACTTCTCGTACGCATACAGTCTAAGACATCGGGGCTCAAAAAGAGAGTAAAGTTCAAGAACTTTGAGGTCGACCTGCAAAGCGATACGATATACAAAGACGGTGAGGAACTTCATCTTGGACAGGTACAAAAGAGCATTTTATTGGCACTCATCAAGAATCACCCCAACCCAGTCACCAAAGAGGAGCTGTTGCTGCTGCATGAGAATCCCAGTGATGTCGCTCTTCGTGTGAACATTACCAAGCTCAAGAAGAGTCTGGACATCTCTATAGAAAACGTACGAGGAGTCGGCTATAAAATTATCTGAAAAAGAGTCGCTGATCAAGAGTTTCCTTCTCTTCTTTCTGGTGATAGAGGCCTTTCTGGGTTTCATCTTCTACCAGTATGAGAAGATCGAAGAAGAGCACCTGAGAGAGAACCTGTTTCTTGAGATGAAGAACTACAGCTTCTTCTTTAATGGTGACCGCTTCGATATTGATATTGTCACCAACAAGAAGAACAGACCGCCCTACGAACTCTTTATGGATGACAGGTCGCTCTACATCCTCGTACCCATGCCCGACACTCCACAAGATATGCTCAAGGTTTACTACTCCAAAACCGCATTCACAAAGCAGGTTGCACAGCTAAGAGAGGGGATCCTCTACCAGTTTCTCTTGCTGACGCTGCTTGCACTCATCATCTCCCTGCTTTTCTCTTTTTATGCGCTAAGTCCCCTGCGAAAATCCCTCTCTCTGCTTGAGACGTTCATCAAAGACATCATACACGACCTCAATACGCCTATTAGCAACATTCTCATCAACCTCAAGATGATGGATGAAAAAAATGAAGAGGTAGAGAGTATTACGCGCAGCACGAAAGCTATTTCGATGCTTCACAACAACCTCAACGCTTACCTTGAAAAGAGCAGAAACAAAAGTGAACGTTTCACACTTAGAGAAGCGGTAGCGGAGCAGGTGGCTTTCTTTGCCCCTATGTACCACTATCTTCAATGGTACATCGATGTGGATGAACGCATTCTGCTGACTGACCGCAACGCCTTTGGGCGCATTATCTACAATCTTCTTAGCAATGCATGCAAATACAACACTTCTGAGGGCTTCATACGCATAGAGACTACAAAAGACGCACTGATTATCTCCAACAGCAGCCACGGCATCAAGAAACCTGCCAAAGTTTTCGAGCGCTTCTACAAAGAGGGCGAGCGTGGACTTGGCATAGGGCTGCACATTGTCAAAGTGCTCTCAGAGCAGCTGAAGATCAAAACAGAGCTTACGGTCGAAGACAAGGTTGTGCAAGTAACACTCCATCTCTCCAGGGTAACATTCAGGTAACACTCCAGGATTATACTTCTCTTACTTTTATCGAAAATAAGGAGATACAGATGATCAATAAATATATACTCGCTTCAGCAACTGCAGCTTCCTTGCTGCTGGTAGGGTGTGGCGGTGGTGACAGTACAACAACGACCGATGCAAGCACTACAGGATATGTCGTAGATTCCGCGGTACAAAACCTCGACTACGACTGTGTCGCTGATAACGATATGAACAAAACAACCGGTGCCAACGGTGCATTCACCTGCCGCAATATGAACCAGGTACGCTTCAGAATCGGAGAGTTGGTATTGGGAGAGATAAACCGATTGCCCCAGGATGGCTATGTACTACCTCAAGACATTGCAGGTGTGAACAGAGAGGCTGTTACAGACCCCAAAGTAACTGCTATGGCACAGCTTCTACAGTCGCTTGATGAAGACAGTGACCTGACCAATGGCATTCAGATCCCAGAAGAGGACAAAGCACTGTTCGAAAATGAACACTTTACAGAGGCAAATCTTGAGCAATATGCATCTCAGACCTCTATTGCATTACGTACGCAAACAGAAGCGCAAGAACACCTTAGAGAGACCATGCGCAACATGAACATACAAGCTAATGGTGCGGGGATTGACCTTTCACAGTATCCACTCTCCAACCTGACAGATGAGCAGAAGTACACTATCGCATTTATGTGGAACGAAGAGAAGCTGGCGAAAGATCTCTACGTTGAACTTAACCTCATCTACCCTACTCAGCAGCTGGAGAATATCGGTACCAGATCGGAGCCGATGCATCAGGCTCTGGTCGAAGATCTCGTAAAACGCTACGACCTGAACATAACGAATCTTGTGGACTACAAAGAGAATTACTCCGAAGAGGAACTCAGAGCATTTGCCCCTGGAGAGTTCGGTGTTCAGGAGATACAGGATCTTTACGACACGCTCTATGCAGAGGGGGAACAGTCACAGCAGGCTGCCCTTGAAGTAGGATGTAAAGTGGAAGTGTCCGATGTAGAGGATCTGCTTGAAGAGATCGCTATCGCCGAAGAGGTTGATGCACAGGATCTCATTGCCGTATGGAACGTACTGCTTAGCGGTAGCTATAACCACTACTGGGCATTTGATACAGGACTTAAGAATATGGGTATTGGTGACGGTTGTTGTTCTCTCGGAGCAGAGTACTGCCATCCAGAGTATCCGCAAAATGAAAGAGGTGTAAACCAATAAAGGTATTCACCCTTCCACCTTTCCCCTCCCGCCTGAATACAGGCGGGAATATACTACCCAATCCACATTCAGTTCATAAATATATATTATAATCCTAATAAGTAAATAAAAAGGATTACCATGAAACGAAACACACTACTTCTTGCCACAGCTTTACTTTTTTCCGCTACTACCGCAGCAACGGCACAAGATGCCGAAACTCTCTTTAATAATAAATGCGCTGCTTGCCACATCAAGACAAGACCCTCTGACATGTCCTCTTTAGTAGCACCACCGGTTATGGGTGTAATGCGTCATGTCAAAATGAAGTATCCTACCAAAGATGCTGCCGTGGCATTTATGGTTGACTATGTACTTGAACCCAGTAGAGCAAAGGCAGTCTGTATGCCACAAAAGATTCAAAGATTCGGTCTGATGCCTTCACAAAAGGGCAATGTTACTAAAGAAGAACTTCAAGTCATTACCTCGTGGATGTATGACAATTTCCCACCAGCGGGCTTTAAGGGTGGCATGGGACGAGGTATGGGTATGCGTGGCGGCATGTAAATTGCTGCAGGTAACACAGAGGTAACATGCATAGCCTATACTTTTACTGTTCAAGAGAAGCTTCTCTTGAAAATCAATACAAAGGACATATCATGAAAAAAGTTATACTTACATCCCTTCTTCTTACAGCAGGACTTTTGGCTGCCGGGAATCAGAACGGCGCTATGCACAAATACGGTGCTGCTTCCGGCGGGCAGGAATCACAAAACCAGTATCAAAACCGTAATCAGTACCAGTACCAATATGGCACTGAAAATTCCAATCAGGGACAGCAGAAGCAGTTGCGCTTAAGAGATGGATCCGGTAGCGGCATGATGCACAGAGGTGGAGGGAAAGGAAAGCGATAGTTTTTCTCCTCTTTCCAGGTCGCCCCGATCTGGGAAATAGGCTCCCTCCGAATGCTGAGGTAGCTGCAAACTTCTTTCCTCCTCTTTAAATTTTTGCAGCCGCCCCAGTGTTTTACCTGTTTGGAACAATCTCTATGACAAGCTCCCTGTTATCGAAGATCTTCTTGACCATCGCCTGAAAGCGTTCAGGGAAAGAGGCTTTGTCCTCCTCGGTCGCATTCTCGCCTATGGCACTCATCAAAATCTGCATAGGGTTTACCA
>JALWHT010000071.1 GCA_026983515.1 Sulfurovum sp. | reverse complement strand
GGGGAGCGATAGAAGAGCAATGAGAGAGCTATGTCGTGACCATGGAGGTTTGGAATGTAGAGAAAAAAATGAAACCGCCTACCTCTTCCGTACCATCGATGACGGCAAGAGTTTTACGAGGCAGTCTCTGGGGCACGGCGTTGTTGACGGGGTTAAAAAGCTGGGTAGCCGCTACTACCTCAATGTCCATGAAGCCGACACTTTCAAGGATCGCACCTACATCTCCGATGATCGCGGGGAGCACTGGAGCAAGCTTGGGGATTTTCGCATCGAAGCACTCTTTGATGCCGATCGTTTTATCTATAGCCAAACTATCGTAACTACCACAATTGCCAATAGAAAAACCTACTACTATTACACCAAAGACGGAGGGAAGACAGCAACACCGCTTAATGATAGACTTCTAAGCTATCTTGAACAATCCAAATCATTATCATACAACAGATTATTTCATGTTTATCAAGGAAGGCTTCTCTTCTTGGTAGAGGATAAGCTCATAAGTATAGATATGGAGACCCTTGAAGAGCAAAGCATCCCCCTCAAAAAGCCGCCGCATCAACTCTTGGATGGTATGGATGTTGATCCTGAAAGCGGAAGGCTCTATATCTTTACCAAAGATGCCGATTTTAAACCTACAGAAAAACGCAAGTTTCCTCAATTATCGATTTGGTTCCCGTTTGAGGATATATTCGTGAAGTTTGATAAAGGTCTTTATCGAGAAGTACACTTTAATGTGCGAGGCAACTACATAGGAGGGCTTATTCGATATCGGGGCATATTGACGCATATTTGGACGATGAATTATGGCAAAACGTGGGAGTTTGAGGTTTTGCCGCACTATTTTTGGGATACTGCGGATACAGGATACGGTAATAATCGTATCTATATGATAGCGTATGTCTTTGGTAAAAAAGGTGTCAAAAAAGGTACCTATTTGATTATGGGGAAGATAAAACAGTAGTCAATGTGCTGCTACATACGCTTTGCAAACTTCAGCGCAGGGGATGGATGGGGAAGTATGTTTATCCCCAGGGTCAACACCGAAGTGATCGTCAAC
>JALWHT010000070.1 GCA_026983515.1 Sulfurovum sp. | reverse complement strand
TACCCTTTGCGACGGATCAAAAACCATATGAGATAGCCGCTTAGTGCCAGATAGGTCAGCAAAAGTGCGCCGTAATCGTTGATGAGCAGTGATATATCCCCTTCAAACAGACCGCGCCCATAGTGAATGTCTCTGACAAAGCGTGAGAGCGTGATGTCTTCCTGCAGCAACGCTTTGGGTATCTTCACCTGAGTCTGTTTTAATACCTTGAGATTTTTTCTCTCCATCACGACAAGCGTACGCTTCTCTATAACTGCGACGATGGTATTGTTTGAAACACTCAGTGCCGTGAGATACTTGCCGCGTAGCGCCAGTTGGTGGAGTTGACGGTTACTGTAGCTGTATAGCCCGTCGGAAGTGGCAAGGTAGAGTTGATTTCGGTAAGGCACCATAGACAAAATCTGCAACGCAGTGACAGCAGAGAAGCTTCGTCCACCGTCAAAACTTTCAAATAGACCGCGATACCCGCCTGTAATAATGTGATTGGGATGCTCTTTGTCACGATAGTAACTTGTCAGGAGCCTCTTTTCGGCTTGCAGTGTATGTGAGGGCACCTGCTTAAAGGTAGTAGTGTAGAGGAAGCCCCACCCTTTGTGATCGAGAAAAAAACCGCTGACAGAGAGTAAAAGCAGAAGCACCCCGGCAGTTATGCCGGAGCGTTTGTGCAGGATGTGGCTTTTTACCATTTATATTCCAGTCCAAAATAGAAACTTCTTGGGTCACCCGGAGTATAATCCTCTTTTCCGTAGGCGTAACGTGCACTGACGGCATACCTTTCATCCGTAATATTGGTAACTTTGCCAAATAGGCTTAAGTGTTTAGAATAGACATAATCCGCTTTCAAATTGCCAATACTGTAACCTTTGTATCTTCCCGCTTCATGATTATCATCCATCCAGTAGGAACCGACATACTGCCACTCCGCCATCAGGGTCAGCCCGCTTAGGTACTCAGGCATATAGAAGAGTCTTACGTTGGCAAGATGATTTGGAGCGCCTGCGATTTCATTGTCACCCAAAACAGGATCATTATCGTATGTGTGCTTGCTATAGGAGTAGCTCAGACTGCTCTCCC
>JALWHT010000069.1 GCA_026983515.1 Sulfurovum sp. | reverse complement strand
TTGTCAAAGATCACTCACTTCACACTCTCTCAACCAACTCGGTTAAGGTCTCTGTGTTTGTGGACGCGTATTATAGCACCGAACCCCTCCCTTGTCAAGGGTTTTTGCGTTTTTTTTTGAAATTTTTCGTTTTTTTTTCTATTTTCTTCTTTTACTTACATTATATAAGAATTTTTTTACTGCCTTTGCTTTGTTTTTCTTTACTTTTACTCACTTTTTACGGGAAGTTTCTGTTTCGTTCTTTTATCTATGAAAGTAAAACTTTACCGATTCATTATGTTTGTGATAGGGGGAGGAATCTTTATCTCGGTTACTAATATATGTATTGTTTGTGGAATTGCTGTGGGTGATGAAAAAAAGAATTAAAGCAAAATCTTTGCTGCCACTGCACAGGCGGCACTTTCACTTTTAAGTATCAGTGGTGTAGAGAAACCTATAATCTTATGCTCTTCAAAAAGTGCGCACTCTTCATCCGTAAAACCGCCCTCACATCCGATAATGAGCGTCTCAATATTCTCACGTACTGTATCAAGAGATGTCTGGCTGAAATTTAGCATATAACTTTCCGGATGTTTTTCAAGAAAGGAATCTATGTTATCTGCTATCTCAAGTACCATCATTTCAGTGCGGCCGGATTGCTGTGAAGAATTAATCAAAATTTTATGTAGTCGTTTGAAATCGAGTTTAAAACTCTTTTGCGAACGCTGACAGTAGATGAATGTGATCTTCTCCACACCTATTTCATTCAGTGACGGTAGTACCTTTTCAATACTTTTAGAGTCAATGACACACCAGCCTATGTGCAGAGAGCGCGGTGGTTTGACTTCATGTAGTGTTCTGGAGAGTAATGAGAGTACGACTGAACGCTTGTCAATAGATACCACCTCATAGGTGTAGAGGTAGCCATCCTCAAGATTTCGAAGATGAAGCTTCTCATTGGCTTTATGACGACGTACCTTGAAGATGTACCGGTGTTCTTCACCAGTGAGTGTCAGTGTCGAGGCACCAGCCTCCTTATGATAAAGATATAACACCCTTGGCTTCCATAATTTTAAGTACTACTATCATCACAACAAGCATAACCTGAACCAAAGTGATCTTCAGAAATGCACTTCTAAGCAGTTTGTCTGTTGTTTTATCTTCAAGGTTGGCAACTTTGATCAGTTTGTACTTTTTGATCTCAATATACATCAAAAGTGCCCAAACAATGATCATGACAATCACACTGAGTGTCCAATGAAAATCATTCATAGCCATAATAACAAGACCTGTAAAGGCGATCATGGTTGCCAGTGCCTGAAAACTCATTGTGTAGACGAAACTTGCCTTTTTAAATCCGGTCGGATTCTTTTTTGTTACAAAGGGAATAAAAAATCCCCCGACCAGAAAGACTAAAAAGATCTTTACCAAAATACTGTGTGCCGTAATCATCTGTTCTATCATTGTGTGTTACCTTTGTTAGTTTGAAATGTTGAAATATATTCCGCAAGCGCCAATATATCACTTTTTTGCAAAGAGGCAAGCTGGGTTTTCATTAAATTTCCCATTCCTGCCACATTGCGTTTCCCCTCTTTGTATGCGATCAGCTTATTTGCCAGGTCAGAAGCGGACTGACCGGCAAGCAGTGCAGATTTTCCCAAAGCCCGCTTCTTACCATGCTCTCCGTGACAGCCGGCACATTTATGATAGAGCTCTTTGCCACGGTCTCCGGGAGCCTGAGCCACAACAACATTTTGAATTGTCTTCTTTGCTTCAGCAATTGTATATGCCGCATGTGCTGCAACACTCTCAACAGCTTTTTTTGCAATCTGTGTCGTATCTTTTGCCAATTGTGTCGCTGTCTGTTTTGTTGCATCACTGATCTTTGTATCATGTGCTTTCACCAACCTGGCACTCTGTGCTGTTGCTTTGGCAACCGCCTGCTTCGTTTCCTTGTCTTTGCAACCGGACAGAAACAAGATCCCAGCTATTATCATCAAAAGATATACATATGTTTTTTTCACCTTCCCTCCTTACACCTTTTCCGGTACAGTAAGCATCTCACCGGCCAACAATTTTGCCCATAATTCTCCATCACCCCACTCACTTCGAACCTGCGAAGAGAATACAATCTGATTCAGATTGATCGTTCCCATCAGTGTACTGTGAGCATCCGCTTCAAATGCCTGTGCATACCCGGTATCGGTTTCATGGACAATAATGCTGTGCAGCTTCACCTCTTTTTCACCATTTTTTTTCTGTGTGGAAACCAGTACTCTCTCAATCATTAAAAAAAATACCCGGGCAAACTGCTCTGCTGATGGGGAAACAGGAAGCTCTACCCATCGCTGTGAATATCTCTTCATAGCATCAAGATATCCCGCTTCATCTTCGCTCCAAAGGGTAATCGCATGGTCAAAGGAATCAATAAGAGTCTTTATATATAATTTGGTCAATCCGAAATCATAGACCATCTGCCCATTGTCAAGATAGTTCGACTCAAGCAAGACTTCGATTTTGTAGGAATGCCCGTGTATATTCTCACTGCAACGTCGGGTAGAACAGTTCCTCACGATATGTGCATTTTCAAATTTAAACAATTTACGTATTATCATGCATACCTCAACAGTGCGTAGATAAGATTGATTTTAACCAAGATTGCTTAAGGTATTGACGGAGGTATGATCTCCTCACCTAAAAAAGCATAACTTTTCCCAATACGGGCAACCGGCGAAAAAGAAATCGTTAGATGTTCTTTATCTATTATTACATCATCGCGAACATATATCTTGTTAATATTCAAAACAACAGGAACCGTTGTGCCTCCTCCCAAATCGATCTCCTGATTGAGCTCACAGAAGTAAGCAACCGGTACGGATGCAATCATTGGTGGATAGTCAGAATGAATCGTATCAACTTTTATGTGAAATAGATCTGATTCACTCTCATTGTGAGGCAATGATTTTGAAGAAAGGTGCATTGCTTCAAGAGCATCTTCTTCAACCATACAAAGGGTACACTTTTTATGTTTACGGAGGTTTAAGAGCGTATCTTTTGGTGTTCCATCATTTTTATGACCAATCGAAACCATAACACACGCCGGTTCTCCAGAAAGACCCGTAAAATAGCTAAAGGGAGCAATGTTGACAACGCCATCATCTTCAGTAACAATCCAGGCGATGGGGCGTGGAATAATAGTCTGGGACATCAATTTATAAATATCGTTTTTGTTTTCCATTTTCGTCATATCAAATTCCATTGCTATTGCTCCTTTCCAAAAAGATTTTTAGCTTTATCCCACAAAGAGATCTCTTCATCGATTTCCTCGCTCTCTTCAGGTTCGTCTTCACGATACACATCATCAGGAAGTGCATTTTCTGGAGTTCCATCCACATTGACCACTGTCAATTCAGGGTGAATTAGCTCTCTGAGACGTTTTTGTACAACCATTTTAGTCGTCATCAGACTCATGGAACATCCATGGCAAGTTCCGGCAAGTTCAATGTAAACTGTCCCATTCTTGACACCAAGTAGTTTGATTGTACCACCGTGTGAGGCGATATATTCGTTTACCTCCGGCAAATGATGTTTTACCGCTGCATAAATATCTTCATCTGAGAATGTCATATATACTCCTTCATCATATTATACTTTTTTTAAATGCAAAAAGCCGTTTCAGACATTGTAGCTTGAAAGAAACCATTGGCACATTTTTACAATACTGCCGGTAAGCATCCCCAAACTTCTGCTCCGCCTCCCACTCTTCAAATACAGTAACCATCACAACGATGAACAGCATCTCAAATGGGGCAACTAACGTAATAAATGTAGGACTGCCTATCAACAATGCCCAGCCAAGAGGCAGCAGCATCAACCCAAACAACATAGGATGTCGCATACAGCTAAAAATTCCTGTAGTCACCAAGCGGTTAGTTTCCAAACGAGGAATATTACCCACACGTCCTTTAGCCAATTCTTTCCCTCCATTTCCCGCAGCATTGAATGCTAGTTTAAGGATAACAATACCCACTATTCCACACACAAGATGAAAAAAAAGATTTGTAAAAAGCGGATTATGCCAGTCACTTATCAAGGCATAGACTGTGCCTCCCACGATCATCACAAACCACAGCAAAAGACGAATAACAACAGAGAAAGAAGTATGTACTTTCATTATCTATTTTTTAATATAGGTAATAAAATGATTTGGTCTAACTTCACGCGAAAAGACTTCGTGTCCTGCCTTCAACATCTCATCCATAAGCGGTTCAGGCTGAAAATCTGCTTCTATCGTAATTATCTCGTCTTCAGATATTGCTTTGAGTGCTTTATACAGTTCTGCCAAAGGGTTACGTTCTTCATCAAGTATTTCATTGGCGTTGAGTGTCTGTTTTGGCTCTTTAAGTATCCATTCCGGTGCTTCTTCCGCCTCTACTTCCCCTTTTGGTGTATTTATATCAACCGGTGGCTGTCCAACTGCTTCACGAAGTTGGTTTAACAGATCGACAGGATCCATTCCTCCCACCACAGCAGCCTGTTTTACACCTGCTACCTTTGCCAAAGTGCGCCTAAGGACAGGGTTATTCAGTTTCTTAAACTTAGGATTGATTCTGATAAGGATATCTTTCATTCCCTCATAATCATTTAAAAGATCTGCGACCTTTGTTTCAAGTGTAATCTCTTTCATACGCATCCTTTTGTTTTGTAAATAAGGACAATATTACTCTCATTTAAATATAATTTCCCTGATTGATATAGCAAAAATTATATTTCTCATTACTTATACTTATTCGGAGTATGCCGTGCATGACTATTTGATTTACACATTAATTGCTTTTTTACTCTCTGCACTTTTTTCCATAGGAGGCACAGGATCAGGTATTGCCTTGATCCCTGTACTCAATTTTTTTGGTATTGAGTTCATTATTGCGAAAGCAACCGGTCTTTTTGCAGGGGCATCAACGACTATTACTTCAAGCGTTATGAATATTAAACGAAAAGTCCTTGATTTTTCTTTTGTATGGCCTATAGCCCTCATGATGCTGATTTTTTCTCCCATAGGTGCCTATAGCAGTCAATTTATCAATGAAATCCTTATACAATATCTTTTTGTACTCCTTCTGATTTACAGTGCGACCATGATGATATTTGGAAAAAAAAAGTCTCTTACAAAAGTAAGAGGCAAGGGAGTTTTATTTGCGGTAGGAGCATTTGTAGGATTTTTGGCAGGGTTACTTGGCGTTGGTGGCGGAAATATTTTAATGCCATTACTAATATTGCTTGGATATGAACCTAAAAAGGTAGCTGTAACTGTCAGTTCTGTTGTACCTTTTGCCGCATTAAGCTCTTTTTTCACCTATGCCAGCTATGTCAAACTTGACTGGATACTACTGTTTTGTGTGATGATAGCTTCCATTGCAGGGGGGTACATTGGCAATTATCTTATGCACTTTAAGCTTGACCAGACAAAGACAAAAAAAATGATGGGGGTTATTCTTTATATCCTTGCATTTAAAATGCTTTACAAATTATTGGCTTAGACACCCTGTGTTGTATCAAATACCCTGATATGCAGCCTATCACTATAGTGGAAGTTATGTTGCATACAGAAGTGAAATACAGCCTTGTCATTATGCCATATCGTATCCCTGCTTTCTCCTACCGGCATACAGTAGATATCGAGTTCCGGCAATAGCTTTCTGATTTCATCAATCTCTTTGAATGCTGTCGTCTCCACCAGTGCTTTATCTATCGTAAACTTCAAAAACGACTCGCTGGTATTAGCCTGAATATTTTTCAACGCCTGCGGTTTGATGCGTTTCTGTCGGGGCTCTCCGGAGTTTGCAAGTTTGAGTGAGAGAGCAAAGACACAAGCAGCGTATGCCGGGTACGTATCAAAGTCGATTTCTATCGTACCATTGGTCTCAAAAGTAATGCGAATACCCTGCTCTACAAGCCAGGAGACAACAGTATAAAAAGTATCGTCGTTGTGGTACATCAGCGGTTCCCCTCCGGTGATGACCATATCTGGCAAATAACCAATCTTTTTAAACGCATCCTCAAGCTCAGCAATCAGCACATCAGAATGTTCCACCTTGATCCATGTTTTTGAAAAACTACTGTCAACAGCAAAGTAGGTATCACACCCATAACGTACTTCACCATCCACTTCATAGGTGGCACCAAATCCTGGACAGGATAGATTACACCCTCCCGTTCTCAAAAAATAGGAAGGGGTACCTGCATATTTGCCCTCCCCCTGAATGGAGAAGAACTGTTCAGTTAGATAAAACAAAAGTTATTATCCTCCCGTTTCATAGAAAGCCCGGCTTGAGACTTCCTGACCTTCTTCGAGTTCCCCTTCTATCCAGCGGTTCTCTTTGGGTTTGTCTTTAAGTACCTGGGCAAGTACCTTAGAAGCACTCTCAACATCACCTTTTTTAACGTGTTCTGCAATGCTCATCGCCTCGTCAAAATAGAGGCAGGGGATCAAGAAGCCCTCGGCAGTCAGACGGATACGATTGCAGCTTTCACAGAAATCATGTTTATGCGGATCGATAAGACCGAATTCGTAGCCGTTCTCTTCAATGATATAATTGAATGACGGACTTGCCCCCTCACGACCCAAAGCACGGATTGTATACTTCTCTTTTACTTTGGCAAGGATCTCTTTGCCGTGCATCCCTCGAAGATCAATATTGGCATGACGGTTCTCCATATACTCGATAAAGCGTATCTTCATCCCCCGTTCCATACAGTACTCCATTACATCAATGATCTCATTATCATTGATACCCTTGAGCGGTACCATATTGATTTTCACACCAAGTCCTACCTCAAGTGCTTTGTCAATGCCTTTGAGTACCTGCAAAAGCACATCTTTTTGGGCAATTTTGTGTGCAACTTCAGGCTTGAGGCTGTCAAGTGAAATATTCAACCTCTTCAGTCCCGCATCTTTGAGCTTCTGTGCAACCTGAGGCAACAGATATCCATTGGTCGTTAATGCAAGGTCAATATCTGGGCTATAGTCATGGATCATTTTGATAAACGTATCGAGGTCTTCACGCAAAAGCGGCTCACCCCCGGTAATACGAATCTTGTTGACTCCCTCATCTATCGCCACTTTCATAAACAAAAAAAGTTCTTCAAACGAGAGCAGGTTCTCTTTGGGTACCCATGAAAAAGGTTTTTCGGGCATACAGTACTGACATCTGAAATTACACCGTTCTGTCACTGAAACCCTCAAATAGTTTACTGTTCTACCGTGTCCATCTATAAGCATATCTTTCCAATCGTATCAGTTTTTGTTAGGGTAGCGAAATGTAGATAAATCGGGGATTAGGAATAGGGAATGAGGAAAAAGGCACAAATAAAATTATATCAGTTTGTCAATGGAATATAGGCTACTGCAGAAAAATGTCAAGATCACGAATCAAATTCGGAATGGTAATACTTATGACCCCGGTAAAGAGCCGGGGCAGGAAAGATCATAAATTAGTGATGCCCTTTCCAGATAGATTTTTTCCATAGGAACGCGAGGAAAGCAAAGAGGATAAAGTATCCAATCACCCATGGTCCCAGCTCTTCACGCTTAGGCTTACTTGGATCACCAGTCTTTTCAAGATAGTCTTTTACTTTCTCGTAACCCTCTTTTGTCAAACCGACTCTTGGCATTGCTGTACCAGGCAGCTGTGACTGTGGATCTTCAACAAATGTTTCCAGGAACTGCTCGCTTCTCGCTCTAATGATGATAGAAAGATCAGGTGGCAGTTTACCCATATAGTCTGCCAATTTATTCTCATAAATACCAACTTTTTTCTTGAATGCAAGAGCATC
The DNA here is from genome assembly GCA_026983515.1 of Sulfurovum sp. Taxonomy (GTDB): domain Bacteria; phylum Campylobacterota; class Campylobacteria; order Campylobacterales; family Sulfurovaceae; genus Sulfurovum. The sequence continues at coordinate 12,520 of JALWHT010000069.1, read as the reverse complement.
AAGATCTACACCTGTTTTGATGTTAGACTTTGTTTTTGGTACTTCTCCAATCTGCGTCCAATGGTCATAACGGTTGGCATGACATCTACCACATGCAGTTTCATACGCTTCTTTCGGAGAAATCTCTTTCGGTGCGATTGATTTGAAATACGCTACGATATCTGCAGCATCCTGCTCACTTCCGGCACTTGGCGGCATTGCAAAGTGTTTGGACTTGGTAACCTTTGCAGGATCAAGCAGGAAATGTGCGAAGAATTTCTCATCAAGCAACGCTCCCATATTGCTCAGATCAGGCGGGTTGACACCATATGTCTGTGCAGAAGTGACTGCATCCATAGGTGCAGCCATCCCTTGGGATTTGATTGAGTGACAACCGACACAGGCAGCAACGAGTGCTTTTCCGTTTTCAGCGTTTCCTTTGACTTTCAACGCAGGAAGATCAGGATATTTAAAATCATGACCTTCAACATGTTTGTGCATTTGAGAGTGTGCAAACGGCTCTACGCCCCAATAAAGGATCAGAGTAAAGACGACAACAACTCCAAGTATTTTCAATTCTTTCATTGCTTTACTCCTTACAGTTTCTTTTCTTTAGATGTGATGATAGGCAGCGCAATCCACAGACCAAAAAAGGTCAGTGCTGCAACAAGTCCTATCGTACTCCAGATACCTTCTGGTGGCAGTTTACCCATAAATGTCAGGATAATCATGTCGATCAAAAGTGCCCAGAACCAATATTTGAACAATCCTCTTCTGCTTGCCGGTGCCACATTAGGGCTTCTGTCAAGGAAAGGCAGGAGGAAGAAAATCACCTGCGCAAACGCAAACGCAATCAACCCAATATTGGTTGAGAACGGTCGAAGAACCTCGTAACTCCACAGGAAGTACCACTCAGGATAAATGTGTGTCGGCGTCTTCAACGGATCTGCCGGGTCAAAGTTAACCGGATCCATTGCGAACTCAAAATGGTAAAAGACAAGATAGAAGAAGATCACAAAGTAAACTCCCATGACAAATACGTCTTTACTCAGGAATACCGGATTAAACGGAATCACTTTGGATTCTTTTACTTTACCGGCTTTGTAAAGCTCTGCAGCCTCTTCAAAGTCGATCTCTTCACCATCCTGATTGTTAACGTGAGGGATTCTCAGTGTACCAAAGTGCAGGACAATAACACCGATGATCGCCAAAGGAACAAGCAATACGTGAAGCATAAAGAATCGGTTCAGGAATGCCTGTCCAGGAACATAGTCACCTCTGATCCACTCAACCAGACCGTTCAGATGCAGTCCACCCATAGAGAAAAGGTTGGTAATTACCATTCCTGCCCAGTAACTCATTTGACCCCATGGAAGCATGTAGCCTGAAAAAGCTTCTGCCGAGAAGAGTACAAAAAGAAGCATCCCCGAAAGCCAGATAAGCTCTCTACCACGCTTGTAGGAACCATAATAGATCCCTGTGAACATATGGATATAGATGATCAGGAATACAACGGATGCACCCACACCGTGAATATGTCTCCAGAGCCAACCGTATCCTACTTCACTCATGATCGTATAGTTGACCGAATCAAAGGCCAATTGTGTGTTTGGCTGATAATACATCAACAGGAAAATCCCTGAAATCAACAACAGTCCGAATGTTGCGGCGAGAACCATTCCCATCGCCCACAGGAAGTTGATATTTTTCGGAATCCAGTACTCAGTCGACAGTACACGCTTGAGCGTATCTACCGCCAATCTCTCATTCAGCCATTTGTGGCTGAACGGTCTTGCATTTTCATCAAAATGTGCCATTTATGCCCCCTTATACCGGCATTGTGATGCCATCTTCAAGCATCTTTTTATACTCAGGACCTTCTTCACCCAGAACAAGCTTTTCCCCATCAATTCTAAATGGAGGAATATCCAGCCCACGTGGCGGTGGCGCCTTGGTTACCTGTGCTGTAATGTCATACATTCCTCCGTGACACGCACAAAGGAAGTCCTGTTCTTCCGGACGGAATCCCGGAATACATCCCAGGTGGGTACAAAGTCCGATACATACTGTATAATGTGCATCACCGACTTTGATCAGACGCTTCAGATCATCCGGTTTCTCTTTTTTGAGTTTTTCAATTGTAGCCGGGGTCTGTTTAAGTACAAAGATTGGCTTTCCTCTCCATTTTTCAGTGACAAGTTGCCCCTCTTTGTACTCTTTCATATTCAATGTAGTGAATCCTGCTGCCTTGACACTTGGCAAAGGATCCCACGTACGCTTCATTGCATAAAGTGCACCAAGCCCGCCCAGAGCAGTAAATCCGCCCAAAGCTTTGCCCATAAAGTCACGACGACCGTTGTTGTTAGCCATAGCTTTTCCTTTCGTTATGATGTTGTTAATCATTCGTTATAGTCTTTTAACCATTAATTGTAGTATAAATGAATTAAAAGTGTATTGATGCCGCTCAAGAAATAGGGAAAGAGGAAAAGGTGTTACACATTGTAAATTAGGAGTTTATATCTCCTAATTTACTTACAGATTTAAGGTAATGATTAAATCTCTTTCAGCAAAGCATCCACAGAAAATGCATGCAATGCTTTTGTTGCTTCAGGGTTCTCTTTCTTCAGTGCAGCCCCAAGTGCACTCACATCAAAACCATCAACAACATCAATGCCAAATGCCTGCAAAAGAGCTACCGGATAGAGTGGTTTTTGCTTTTCAAGCAGCATAAAAATCACCTTCACACCGCTCGCCTTTGCCTCTACCGCTGCCTGTGCAGATGCTGTCACCACAGTTGTACTGGTACTGAGCAACTCGGTATATTCTTCAGGCTCATGCAGCCTGGAAAAAAGTTTTTCCAAATCATTTTCGTACTTCACAAAGAAATAGTGCCCTAACAGCAGCTCCATATCAAACTGCTTAAAGAAATCGGCATTGTTCAAGATGGTCTTGTCATGGTCGTAGTCTCGCAGAAAAAAAAGCACCCTTTCAGTTTTGGATGTTTTCTCAAAGTACTGTGTATCGACAATCACCCCCTCTTCACACTCCGGATTATAACAATCCGGTCTGAAAAGTGTCTCACCGTGAATAGAAACATCGTTCTCATCATGTGCGAAACGGTAGACCATTTTAAAATCGGCACAGTACTTGACCAGTCTGCCGTGGTCATCTTCATCACTGTCAATGATGATACTGTCACCCATTTGGGCAATCGCATCAATGTCCTGCACTGTTTCGATATTTACATACTCTTTAAGCCCCTGCTCCTCTTTCATTGCCACACCGGCACGAAAGTCATTTACCAGAAGCTGTACTTCTCTGCCGGCTGCTTCGAGCTGACGCAGTACTGTCACCCCTCTTCTGGCTCTCTCCAGTCCAACCTTGTGCCCTGTATGTGCATAATAATAGATCATAGTATCTTCCCTTTCTGTTTCATTTTAATATAGACATGTAAAATTTCAAGCGATGCCGGGGTTACGCCTGAAATCTCCGATGCGGCAAAAAGTGTCGGTGGATTTACATTTTGAAGCTTCTCAACAATCTCATTGCTCAACCCCTGCACCGCTGTAAAATCAAAACCTTCAGGGATCTTGATCTTGAGCATATCTTTCATCTGCGCAATCTGCTGCGCCTGCTTTTCAATGTAGCGATAGTACTTTGCCTCAACCAGAATCTGCTCCATTACCTCATCATCGTATTTGTCAAACTCCGGCAGCAGCGTTGTCAGCTTTTCTCTGTCAAATTCCCCTCTTGCGATCACATCGATCCATAAGGTTCTGTCGTTGATCTTCGGCGCACCGATCTGCTCCAGTTTGGCAAGGAACTCTTTTGTCGGTGTAGTATAATTTTCTTTTAGAAGTGTCAATGCCTCTTCTATTTGAGCCTCTTTGGCGGCCACTTTTTGAATGTATGATTCATCCATCAGTCCAAGACGCTTAGCATGTGAAAGCAGGCGTCTGTCCGCATTGTCTTCACGTAACAGCAGACGGTACTCTGCACGGGAGGTAAACATCCGGTAGGGTTCTTTGGTGCCTTTGGTAACCAGATCATCGATGAGTACCCCAATATAAGCTTCATCCCGTCTAAGCACAAACGGTTCTTCTCCTTTAATGGCAAGGGCGGCATTCACTCCGGCAACCAGTCCCTGTGCAGCCGCCTCTTCATACCCTGTCGTTCCATTGACCTGCCCTGCCATATAGAGATTGGGGATCTTTTTGGTCTCCAGTGTATGTTTGAGCTCTGTCGGGTCAATGTAATCATACTCGATCGCATATCCGTATCGGACGATCTTGGCATGCTCCATCCCCTTGACCGAACGTACCATCTCAAGCTGCACGTCAATGGGAAGTGAAGTACTCATGCCATTGATATAATACTCCGTTTCATCCATTGTCTGCGGCTCGACAAAAATCTGATGGCGCGGTCTGTCACGGAAACGGTTAACCTTGTCTTCGATGCTTGGACAGTATCGTGGCCCCATACCGTCAATCTGCCCGGTAAAGAGCGGTGCACGGTAAAAATTGCTCTCAATGATCTCATGGGTATGTTCATTGGTATAAGTCACATAGCAGGGAAGCTGCTTTGGATTGAATGTTTTTCTGTCCGTCCTGAAAGAAAAGGGCGGCGGTGGGGTATCTCCCGGCTGCACTTCCATGACAGAGGTGTCGACCGACTTGGCATCGATACGCGCACATGTACCTGTTTTAAGCCGCCCCATTTTCAGACCGATTGATTTAAGATATTCAGCAAGCTCCACAGAGGCAAATTCACCCTGACGCCCTGCTGTCTGCTTCTTCTCCCCAATGTGAATCAGCCCGTTCAAAAAGGTTCCGGCAGTAATGACAACCTTTTTCGCATAGTATGCGTTGCCAAGCTGGGTTGTTACCCCTTTTACCTCACTCTCTTCAATAATCAAACCGTCAGCAATCTCCTGCTTCACATCGAGATTGTCTGTATTCAGCACCACTGTACGCATATACTCACGGTAATCATCCATATCGATCTGCGCACGTGTACCGCGGACTGCAGGCCCTTTGGACGCGTTAAGCGTTCGAAACTGTATGCCTGTAGCATCAGTACAGAGCCCCATCTCACCCCCAAGTGCATCGACCTCACGCACCAAATGCCCTTTGGCAAGCCCACCGATGGCAGGGTTGCAAGAACTTGCACCGATCTGCTCGACCAGTATGGTGATCAAAAGGGTCTTCACACCCATACGTGCACTTGCAAGTGACGCTTCTATACCTGCATGTCCACCGCCAATCACTATGACATCATAATCCATCTTTTACCTTTATGTGGGTACATAAGGAGCACCCCTCCATCATCAATCTATAATTTGCTATAATTGGCGAATTATATCCAAATTTCATAAGGGACTAAATTTCATGAACATTCTACTATACACTATTTTCTATTTATCATTTATTCAACCCAAAAGAGCCTGCTAATGTTTACCGGACTCATTCGTGAAATTGGTAAAGTTAAAGTATACCGAAACAATATCCTGAGTATCCAGTCAACTCACAGGGCGAAACGGGGTGACTCCATCGCTGTCAACGGCGTCTGCTTGACCGTTATCAAGGTAAATCCTGATGGTTTTGATCTGGAATTGGCTGATGAGACACGTGCGGTCATTGATGAGAGCAAACTTAAAGGAGAAGTACATATTGAACCTGCCATGCAGATGAGTGACCGGTTCGAAGGACATATTGTCCAGGGGCATGTAGACTGCATTGGAGAAGTTACTGAAATTGTCAAACGGGAAAACGGTACTGATTATATCATCAAGGTACCCACAAAATGTATTGCCCATATCATTCCCAAAGGATCCATCACTATCGACGGTATTTCACTGACGGTTAACGATGTTTACGATGACCGTTTTCGGATCACTATCATTCCCCACACGCTTGAAAACACCCTTATCCGTACCTACAGGAAAGGTACCAAAGTAAACATCGAAACCGATATGTTCGCACGCTACATCGACCATATTCTTAAACACAGATCACAAAAACGAAGCATGGGATGGAACGAAATTGATGCGATTACAATGAGTTATTGAGGGTCTCTGAGACTTTGGGCATGAGGGTTGCGCTGCTTTTTAAGCTCCATATCGATCCATTCAAGGCTCTCTATTTTTTTCGGTGATGCAATCAGCGATCGTCTTGTGTCCGGGGCATCATAATAATGGAGTTGGAAACCATTTTCATATAGTCCCATTCTTGTTGCTGCCGCAGTCGAATAGGTTGTCAGCACTGCATCTTCACTACACAGTGCACGAATATCCGCAAACCACTCCCGCGTCCAGAGCATAGGATTGACTTTGGGACTGAAAGCATCCTGATAGACAATATCGAACTTTTGAATGAGTAACTGAGGGATTGTTTCTCTTGCATCTCCGATGAGAATGGTGATTTTGAACTGTTCATCTTCATAGTAAAAATCATTGGAGAGTGCTTCAACAATATGACGTAGCGAAGTGAACTCAGGCGGATATTCAAACACTTTTAGAGAACGTACCAATGCTTCATCAAACTCCGGAGAGACAATCTCTATGTTTACATCAAGGTTTTGTGTTTGTACATAATGGAGTGTGGCAAGTGTATTGTAACCGAGCCCATAGCAGATATCGAGTATCCGCAATGCAGGTTTGCCATGCTGAAGTCTGAAGGCTGGAATGACATGCTTGTTAAGGCTTTCTCTGAGTGCCCCGTCTTTGGGAGAGTGGTACGATTCATTAAACTCTTTGGAGTAGAGTGTCAAAGAACCGTCATCACTGACAATCGTCTCTTTCTCTCCTCTTAATGTTTCATCATACAATACACACCCCAATTTCTAATTTTATCACAGTCCAATCTCATCAAGCTCTTTGAACTTGAATGCCTCAATGATCTCTTCGATCGTCTCCTGCCCTTCGCGGACAACCAGTACCATCATCCCTTCATTCATATAATCGATATAGTTCTCAAATTTATGGGAGAGGATAATAAAATCAACCCATTCACCCCCAAGTTCTTCAATCGTATTGTAAAAGGCAATTGACTTGACAATACCTTCATCAAAGTCTACAAGCGCCCACTTTTTTGCTTCAAGCTGCGGTACAATTTTCGACGTATTTCCGTTTTCACCATCGACAGGAATCCATATCAGCATACATTCCCCTCTTTGGCAATCTGTTTCAACTCTTTTTTACTCAACTTGAGTTCCTTATTGTTCATAATACCAATACCGCGTTTGAGTACTTTTTTGGCGATCTTTTGTGCTGCTTTAAGTGAATGCATTTTGCAGGTGCCGCACTGATAGAGGTTAAGCTCGGGAATATCAGACTCGCTTTTGACCGCAAGTACATCTTTCATTGATGCTTTCCATGCTTTGGCTACCTCCTTTTCAGACGGTGTACCAAGCAGTGACATATAAAAGCCTGTTCTGCATCCCATAGGTGAGATATCGATGATCTCTACCTTCTTTGAATTAAGATGCACTCGCATGAAGCCAGCAAAAAGGTGTTCAAGGGTATGGATCCCTTTGGCGGAAAGGTGCTCTTTGTTGGGCACAGTAAAGCGCAGGTCAAATACGGTAATGTCATCACCGCACGGTGTTTTCATCTTTTTGGCAACACGCACGGCAGGTGCGATCATCTTGGTATGGTCAACGGTAAAACTGTCTAAAAGTGGCATGAAATTTTCCTTTTATAATTTTTCAAATTATAACGGAAAAAGTGAATAGTGAATAGTGAATGGTGAATAGTTTTGGAAAAAAGATTTATAAAGTTAATTTTTTACATTCGATTCTTTGAAAAATACAGAAAAGTGATGATTTGGTGCAGATTTTGCTTTAGCAAAGAAGTTTACAAAGGAGCGTACATCATAGTACGTGACTGCAGGAAAATTCTGCAGTCTAAAGTGAAAGATGTGCCGAAGCAGCACTTTTAGACGCGTGCTTCTTCTCTTCTTTGCAACATCTCCCAGTATTCGTTGATATTTTTCTGAATCTCTTCGATCACATGTTTGTTTTCCGGCTTGAAGAGGTGCTTGTAGCGTCCCTGCGCTGCAAGGTACTCTTCAACAGGAAGTACATTCTTTGGTCTGTAGAGAATATTTAGTTCATGCCCGTTAATAATTTCATAGATCGGGAACATCAATGTGTCTGTTGCCAGATCAGTGATATTGATAGTATCTTTAGGATCAAATTTCCACTCTGTACAGCAAGGTGAAACTGTGTTGATGAAACATGGTCCTTCAGTTTCCAGTGCTTTTTGGAACCCTTTTGCCATGGACTTCCACTTGTTTGGTGCAAGCTGTGCAACATAAGGAGCATCATGTGCCGCCATGATGGCTACGATATCTTTTTTCTTCTGCTTTTTACCATAAGAGTGTGTTCCCGCCTGTGCTGTTGAAGTATGCGCACCGATCGGTGTCGCTGAAGAACGCTGTCCACCTGTATTGGCATAATTCTCGTTATCAAGACAAATGTAGGTAAAGTCATGTCCGCGCTCCATGGCTCCTGAGAGCCACTGGAAACCGATGTCATAGGTGGAACCATCACCGCCAAAAGCAACGAACTTAACAGGGGCATCATTATCTTTAAGTGTCCCTTTTCTCTTTCTTGCCTTGAACATCGCTTCAGCACCAGTTACAGCAGTCGCTGCATTTTCAAAGCCGATGTGGATCCATGAGGTATCCCATGAAGTAAACGGGTAGACCGCCGTAGAAACTTCCAGACATCCTGTATTGGAAGCGATAACAAGATTGTCATCGGTACAGTTCATCAGCTCTCTTACGATCATAGAGTGGGCACACCCCGGACAGAGTGTATGCGCCCCTTCAAATCGGTCATTGTTGGTTGAAAATTCTTTCAGGTTTTTAATAGATGTAATCGCCATACTTAGCTCCTTTTAGTCTGGAAATATCCGAGGTGTGGGCCTCTGAGTCCTGAGAACTGCTGAATATCTGTCGTAATATGTCCGGCATCAACATTCGTTTTCTGCTCCAAGAAGATACGCTTCGCTTCTGAAACAGAGAAGTCCCTTCCGCCAAGACCGTAAATGTAATTGGTGATCAGCGGTCTGTTAGGTGTCGTATAGAGTGCAGCAGAAACTTCGTTAAAGAAGGCTCCCATCGCACCACCCGGGCTTGATCTGTCAAGTACAGCGATCGATTTTGCATTTTCAAGCATATCTCTGACCTGGTCGAACGGGAACGGTCTGAATACTCTAATGCCGACAACACCGGCTTTTACACCCTCTTCTCTAAGCTCCTGAGCAGCGACACGTGCAGTTTCAACTGTTGTTCCCAGTGCGACAATGACCACTTCTGCATCATCCATGTCATAGCCTTCTACTCTGTTGTATTTGCGTCCTGTCAGCTTTTCAAACTCTTCAAAAACTTCATCGATAATCGGTCTGGAGTCCATCAACGCTTTATGCTGCTTTGCTTTATGCTCAAAATGCCAGTCTTCCTCTGTCTGTGCACCATAGGTAACAGGTCTTGAAAAATCAAGCATATCATCTACCGGTACAATATCACCGATGAACTCATACGCTTTCTCATCTGAAAGCGGATAGACATTCTGTGCTGTATGTGATGTGATAAATCCATCCTGATGTACCATTACCGGAAGTCTGACATCGTGGTTTTCACCGATTTTAAATGCACAAAGAGTCAGGTCATACGCTTCCTGGGCATTAAATGCATCAATCTGAATCCATCCTGAGTCACGTCCAAGATACATGTCACCATGATCACCACGTACATTCAGAGGAGAAGCAAGCGCACGGTTAACAACAGTTAGTACGATAGGAAGCCTCATTCCTGATGCCTGGTAGAGAACTTCGGCCATCAGAGCAAACCCCTGTGACGAAGTTGCAGTTGCAACACGACCGCCTGCTGCGGATGCTCCGACACATCCAGACATAGCTGCATGTTCAGACTCAACCATAACAAATTCGCCATCAATATAACCATTGGCTACGTATGCACCATAGTTCTCGACAATTGGAGTCGATGGTGTAATAGGATATGCCGCGACAACATCCACACGAGCCTGTCTCAATGCCTGAGAAGCGGCGTAGTTACCGTCCCATACTTCTCTTTCATTCAAATCAAATTTTTCTGCCATAACAGCCCCTTACTTTTCTTTTTTCTTTTTTTCCGGCCACTGAGACAGTGCTGTCTCAAGGTCTTCCTGCTCATTAAACATCAGAAGTGATTTCGGATTGGTCGGACACACTTCCACGCATACTTCACACCCTTTACAGTGGTCATAGTCAATACCGAGCATCTGCTTGTCTCTGGAAATAATCGATGTATCCGGACACCATACCCAGCAGTTCTGACAGTCAATACAGACATCGATGTTAAATACCGGCTTCTTTACTCTCCATGATGCAACGGTTGCCGTATAAGAGTTGAAGTCAGAATAATTACGCTCTTCAGCCTTCTTATGGACAATATCAGTTGCATCCCCATCAAAAGAGGTCAAAATAATCCCCTGCGTTACCTCATCCCATCCAACCAGTTCGTCACCGCCAAGTTGATGAATACCGCGTTTTTCTGCTGCTTTTAGTTTAAGATCTTGCATCTCTTTCTCCCTACTTCACTTCGTTATAGGCTCTTGTGATTGCCTGCATGTTACCATCGATGATCTTCTGCGGGAACTTCGCAAGAACACGCTTCATATTTTCGAGGAAATAATCCAGTTCAAACATTCCGGAGACTTTGACAAACGCGCCAAGCATTGGTGCGTTTGGAATCGATCTACCAATCGTATCAAGTGAGATCTCAATACAATCAACAACATAAACTCTATCCGCTTTATCCTGAAGTGCCGGAATCTGAGAGATCAGTTCATCCTTCTCCAAGTGTGTTGTAATAATGTATTTTGTCGTCTCTTTGTCATTCATTGTAATATCGTCAGTCATTGCCAGTGCCGGGTCTATGACTAAAACATAGTCCGGATTCATAAACTTCTCATGGGTAATGATCGGTTTGTCATCAATCCTGTTATAAGCTCTGAGGGCTGCACCTCTTTTTGCAGAACCATATAGCGCAAAAGCCTGAACCTCTTTTCCGGTTGTGGCAACAATGTCACCGAGACTCTTTGCACCGGTCACGGCACCCTGACCCGCACGGCTGTGCCATCTGATCTCAATCATAGTATCTCCTCTGTAGTGGTTAAGTATTTGAGTATACACCCAAAATACTGAAATGTTTCCCATTGTAATGGGGGGACTCTTAAATTGTGCTTGAAATTACAATTTTTTTAACTTCGTGTTATGATTCGATAATAAATTGCACAGCTTCATAGGCATCAGGAACAATGTTCGGAGTATATTCACTCAGTGTTTCCTTCCCCACATAGCCGCAACAGACCGCAATACTGTCGATACCGGCTGCTTTGGCGGCAAGCATATCCATTGGCGTATCTCCAACCATCCAGCACTTTGATTTGGAGACATGCATTGCTTCCAGTGCTTTATCTATAGGTTCGGGGTGGGGTTTGGGGCGAGTGACATCTTCTCTGCCAACCAGCACTTCAAAATAGTCCATCATCCCCATATATGCCAACATCTCTCTAGAGTATTCTGCCGTTTTTGTCGTCACAACACCAATCCTGGCATGGGCTGCTGCCAGCATCACTGCCTCTCGTGCACGGGGAAGCAACACTGTTTTTTCACACGCAATGGTGCGGTAGTGCGCCTTATAGGCTGCCACATGCTCCCATACTTTCTCTTCTCGCACACCAAGTGTACGGAACATGGCATCAAGCGGATGGCCGATCTCAGCTTTAATTGCCGCTTCATCAAACAATACTTCACCAAAAGTTTTCAGTGCAACATCAAAACTCTCTAAAATCGCCTCTGTTGAGTCAATCAGTGTACCGTCAAGATCAAATAGTATGGTCATAGCATGCCTTTTGTATGGTTTTAGGAAGTTTTGGAGCTGCGGCAAGCAGTGTTTTGGTGTAGGCTTCCTGAGAACATTTCATTACCTCTGCCACACGCCCCTGTTCTACAATCTTTCCCCACTGCATCACTGCTACCTCATCTGCAATGGCAGGTACGATAGAGAGGTCATGGGTAATAAAAAGATAGGACACTCCCGTCTCCTCCTGTATCCTTTTAAGCAGTTGGAGTACCTGTGCACGTACTGTAACATCCAGCGCAGAGGTAGGTTCGTCACAAATGATCAGCTCCGGTTCGACTGCCAGTGCCCTGGCAATTCCGATACGCTGACGCTGTCCACCGGAAAATTCGTGAGGATAACGATCTATCACATCTCCAGTAAGTTCTACTTTTTGTAACAGTTTCACAATAATTTCACGACGCTCTCGCTTACTTGTCGGACCGATACCAAGGCTCTCCATGCCTTCAGCAATGATCTCTCCCACCCGCATACGAGGATCAAGAGTAGCAAAGGGATCCTGAAAAATCACCTGTATCTTTTGGCGGTAGGGCTGTAGTTGCGTTTTGGAGAGTCCGACGAGATTGGTGCCCTCAAAGGAAATTTCACCCTCCGTAACAGGTACCAATGAAAGA
>JALWHT010000068.1 GCA_026983515.1 Sulfurovum sp. | reverse complement strand
GGTCAGTTTCCTAAACTGTCGGTGCACCGATTCAATCGTATTGGTCGTATATATTACTTTTCTGATCTCTTCTGGAAATTTGAAATAGTAAGAGAGATTTTCCCATTTGTTTCGCCAAGAGTTGATGACGATAGGATACTTGTCTCCCCATTTTTCATCAAGTTTGTCCAGTTCCATTTGGGCTGCTTCTTTGGTAAGAGCTTTATACACCCGCTTGAGATCCTTCATGAATTCTTTCTGATTCTTCGAAGCCACGTATTTCAGGGAGTTCCTGATCTGGTGGACAATACAGAGCTGTACTTCGGTTTGAGGGAAAATAGTGTTAATCGCTTCAGGAAAACCGTTCAGTCCATCTACTGATGCAATAAGAATATCTTCGACACCGCGGTTATGCAAATCGGTGAGTACCTGTAGCCAGAAGTTCGCCCCTTCATTCTCACTCAAATATAAGCCAAGCACCTCTTTTTTACCTTCCATATTGACCCCAAGAATAGTATAGACTGCCTTGGAGATATAGCGTCCATCTTCTTTGATCTTGTAGTGTATGGCATCGAGCCATACAAAGGGATACATCGCTTCCAATGGACGTGATTGCCACTCTTTGACTTTGGAGACAATCTTGTCGGTAATGAGGCTTATAGTTGCAGTGGAGACGGATATCTGGTAGATCTCTTCAATATGGGAGGAGATATCTCTGTAGCTCATTCCCAGCCCGTACATCGACAAGATCTTCTCTTCGATCTCATCGGAGAGGGTCGTTTGATGTTTTTTTACGATCTGCGGCTCAAAGGTACCGTTACGGTCTCTTGGGGTTTCAAGTTCAAATGTACCGTCACTGGTACCTTTGATCGTTTTTCTGTTGACACCGTTGCGTCTATTCTTTTTACCGGAAAGTACATCCCCTGCGATATGAGATTCGATCTCCGCTTCTAGTGCAGCCTCGGTCAGTTGTTTGATAAGCGGGGCTAAAAGCCCGCCTTTACCGGTAAGCTTCTTACCGTTTCTAAACTCTTTGAGTATTTCATCAAAGTCAAATTCGTATTCTTCTTTCATTGTCAGTCCTTGATAGTATTTTATCAGACTGACACGGAATTTCTAACACTCCC
>JALWHT010000067.1 GCA_026983515.1 Sulfurovum sp. | reverse complement strand
AGTGCAATTTTTAACAAAGTTGGAAAAACGAGGGGTTAGATGCTAAACTAATGCCCTTGTATCCAACCAAAGATAAAAGAGGCACTATGACATACAAACATCTAACCCAAGAGCAAAGGTATCATATCTCCGCTTACAAAGCGGCGGGTTTTAAGCAAAAAGAGATTGCACATAAAATAGGTGTGCATCCTTCGACGGTAAGTCGGGAACTCAAACGCAATAGAGGCGACTTTTTGGGGATCTACTTCCCTTTTGAGGCACACGACAAAGCCAAGAGGCGCCAAGAAGCCAAATCCAAAGCCGCCAATTTCAAACGCACAGAAGCTACCCTTAAGCTTGCAAAACATTATCTCAAAAAGGATTTCTCTCCTGAACAGATAGCAGCAACACTGAGGCTCAAGCACGCCATCTCGATCTCATATATCACCCTCTATCGTCATATTCACTACGACCGTCTTAAAGGAGGAGAACTCTATACTCGTTTGCGCCACAAGGGTAAACGCAAAAGCAAATACGGCTCGCGTCGTAAAAACAAAATACCAAATCGTATCTCCATCCAGCAAAGACCCGCTATTGTTGAAGCCAAAGAGCGTATCGGAGACTTCGAAATCGATACCATTATCGGCAAAGGAAAACGTGGAGCTATCGTAACAATGGTTGATCGTGCATCACTGTATGTCAAGCTCTCCTTGCCCATAAGCAAAAAAGCACATATCGTCGCACATGAAGCCATCCGAAAGCTTGCACCTTTTAGAAGATATCTGCACACAATCACAAGTGATAACGGTTTGGAGTTTGCACGGCATGAAACCATAAGCAAGAAACTTGGATGCGACTACTACTTCTGCGATCCCTATAGTTCTTGGCAACGAGGTATCAACGAGAATACAAACGGGCTTATTAGGCAATACATTCCTAAAGGCAGCAGCTTTGAGCATCTGAGCAAAAAGGAGATCAAGCACATAGAAGACAGACTCAATCATAGACCGAGAAAATCACTGGGATGGAAAACACCCCATGAGGTCTTTTATGAAATGATGAAGGCTTCTTAGGAGGTTTTAGGTAGAATTTTTTAGCGGTGAAATTGCACTATGGTTGAAAAGTTGGG
>JALWHT010000066.1 GCA_026983515.1 Sulfurovum sp. | reverse complement strand
ATCTCTGCCGGCAGCGGCGGGGGTGCTGAAACTCTTTCGTTGGTAGCCAACAAAAGTGATGCGTTTTGTTTAACCTGCTTCTTAAAATCTATGGGGATTGAAGTATGAGTTATGTACTATTAGATATACCAGCATTTGATACACAGAGTGTTTTGACGGAGTTTCAGCGTTTGGTTACAGATAAAATACTTTTAGAAGTATCACCATTCTCTTCACCTAAGGAAGATTACACTTTGTATGCCATCATAGATGGAGCATTAGATCATGAAGTAGACCAAAACCTTGAAATCTATGCACCTGACTATCGTGTTCTCTACCCAGAAGGGTACAGCAAAGCCGCAGGGTATGCACAACCTTTTTTAGTCAACCTTGAAAGTTCAAAAGAGTTTAAAGAGTGGTTTTTAGAAAAAGGGTATGGCAATAGCAGAGGGATGTTTGTGTTGAGTACCTACTCCATTGATACTCTTCAGCAGAACATCCAGACCTTTGCCATCGGACATATGAAAGAGGGAAATAAAGAGACTTTTTTTCGTTTTTATGACCCAAAGATATTTCCCTCTTTTTTACGTATGCTTGCTGCCAATCAACTGGCACAACTCTTCGGAGGTGAGAGTTTCTATATATGTGAGTATTTTATCGATGCAAAACAGATGGATATTTACACCTATGACCCTACAAAACAACACACATTAAGAGCATCACATACGCTTTCTGTAGCATGCTCGCCTCTGCTTGCGAATGCATTTACCCCCTATGAGAGCTTAAAAACGCCGGCATTTTACCAAGCGGTGCAGGAACGATTGGTGTTTGATGCACAAGATATCAACATTTTGAGCCAGCATAAACTCTATATTCACGCCAAACAGGTTGCCTACTCACTCATAAAGCAGCATCCACCCTACAAAGATAAAACCCTAAACACACTTTACAAGCCCATACTCGACCTTACTCACCAAGGATACGCACTAGGTTTGCATGACCCTGAGACAAACTTTTTATGGGTAGTTGCCAATGTGTGGCATGAGGGTGTCGAAAAGCTTAAAGAACATCAAGTTTATGGTAAAATATTTGATATTTCCGGGGTGGTGACACAGGGGCAGAAAAGGATTCT
>JALWHT010000065.1 GCA_026983515.1 Sulfurovum sp. | reverse complement strand
CCTCATCGGTGGAAGTCGTCACTACACGAAAGTCTATATCGTATTCATCAAGAAGATTTTCATTGTATTCTCGGTACATCTTCATCACTTTTTCATTGTCAAGCAGCACATAGGCATCGTCGATAATAACATTCTTTTGTGCTGCAGCACGCTCTTGGATGCTCTGCTCTTTTTTGTCGCATCCCCCAAGCAGCATCATTCCTACAAGCAGAGGGATTATCCATCGTATCGTTTTCATCTATAGCTCCAGTGTTAATTTTTGGTGCGCTTTGGCATCCGCTTTAAAGTAGGCTTTGGGTCTAAACCCGCCCAGTGCCGCAACGATATTGGCAGGAATATGTCGTAAATAGGCATTGTATTCACCCACTGCCTCGTTGAACTGCATACGTGTAATATTGATGCGGTTCTCCGCTCCTTCTATCTGTGACTGCAGCTGCAAAAACTGTTCGGATGAACGAAGTTCCGGATAGTTTTCGGCTACGGCAAAAAGTTTTGCGGTAGCGGCATCCAACTGCTTTTGCAATGCAGCCATTTTTACCACCTTTGTCCCGTCACGTTGAGCCTGCTCAAGCATCCTGCCTGCCTTGGCTCTCAATGCCGCAATCTGGGTATAAACCTCTTTTTCATGTGCCGCATAGCGTTTGACTACCTTGACAAGGTTGGGCAGCAGATCTACTTTGCGTTGTATGTTGCTCTCAACTTGCGACCATGCTGTCTTCACCTGCTCTTCTTTCGTTACGACACTGTTATAACTCACTGCAAACCATCCGACAATCACCAAAAAGAGTGCCCCCAAAAAGAGCAGCAGATACCCTGTAATACTTTTTTTTGTTTCCATTTTATCCTCCTATTCGCACGCAGGCAGTGAACCTGCCAGTGCAGCCAAAGTGTAAGGGAATTTTTCCCTTTCATAACGGCAGACCGCTTTAAGCGCCGCATACTGTTCCTGCAGCTCACCAAGCGATGCTTCCGTCTCCTCCAATATGTACATCGCTTCGGTTTTATCTGTCCGTCCAAGAATGAGCTGGCTATTTTCCCGACTACTTCCCTCGGTCAATATCTTGTCAACTGCATCCGCAAGCCTCTTTTTTCGTACTTCAAGGTCGGCAATCATCTCTCCGAGTGCCTGCATCTGCTCCTGATGCTTCCAGATACGATTGTAGTAGCGATGAACAAGCAGATAAAAAAAAAGAAAACCGCCTACCCCCGCCGCAAGAAGCAAGAAGCCGAATGTACTGCCTGCACCAATCCCTCCACGTGTGTTGTTCAGTGTTTGCGCCACATCTTCCACACCGCCTGTAGCCTCAGTTGTACCAACCTGGATGCCTATATAGAGCAGTATCATCCCAATCAGCACCACTCCGGCAATCTCCAGAGAAAAAGCACGCTGCTTTGACAAAGATACAACACGCTTTTGCACCGAGTTTTTCAACTGCTCCGCCTCTTTATCACCAAGTATTCCCTTTGCTTTCAGTGCAGCAATACGCGCTTCATAGTTCACCGTTGATCTCCCGTATCATTCTAATGCCCTCTTTGGCATTCATCTTTCCCGCTTCTATCTCGGAAAATATCTGTTCAATATACACTTCATCCTCTTTTTGTTTTGTCTCCAGTGATGCTGAAAGTTCAGAGAGACGCTTTTTAAGTGTGGGGTAACTTATGTCAAGTGCAGCAGCCATCTCTTTGAGGCTTCCTCCATGAAGTATCAATGCCTCTGCCAACTTCCGCTCCTCTGCCGTCAACCTTGCCAAACGGGGGAAATAGAAGTTTCCGCCATACTCTGTCTTGCAGGCCGGGCAGGAGAGTGCAGCTATGTGAAGGCTCTCTTCACAGATTGGACAGTGCGTCAAAGCATCTCCTTTTTAATTATTTTAAAAAATTGTATCTTATTTTTTAATTATTGTCAAATATATGCATTATTTTTAGAGAAAAAGTGAAGTATCGTAAGAAGTACTGTTACTAACCGCAGTACTTCTTAACAAGATTCTCGATGACCTTGACATCGAGCGGTTTGGTGGCGTAGTCGTCCATCCCCTCGCTCATATACTTTTCGCGGTCACCGGCAAGGGCATTGGCAGTCAGTGCAATGATGGGAACATGGACAAGATTATTCTCTTTTTCATATTCCAAAATTTTGTGTGTTGCCTCCACGCCACCCATTACCGGCATCTGCACATCCATAAATATCATGTCATAGTTCTTGGCTTTACGCGCTTCAAACGCCTCTTCCCCATTATTGGCAAGCGTGACATTCAGACCAAACTTCTCCAGTACGATACGGATGAGTTTCTGGTTGATGGGGTTATCTTCGGCAACCAAAACTTCAAGTGGTTTTGTTTCTGCTTCGAAAATTTCAACTGTTTGGGTTTCTACTACCTCCGGTTCGACTGTAATACGCTCTTCTGCCGATCTTTCAGGTGTTACATCCCGTTCGGACTCTTTAAGGGCGACCGTAAAGTAGAAGGTCGCGCCCTTGCCCTCTTCACTCTCTACGGCAAGCTCTCCCCCCATCGAACGGACGATCTTCTGCGAAATCGTCAACCCAAGTCCGGTACCACCTGCTTTTCGTGTAGTGCTGGCACTCGCCTGCGCATAGGCATCGAAGATCTTTGTCTGCTGTTCTTTACTCAGTCCGATACCCGAATCCTTCACTGCAATCCTCAGAACGATCCTGCCCTCTTTGTTCTCAACGAACTTTGCACTTACATCGATGCTTCCACCCGGTTCGGTAAATTTGATGGCGTTACTGACAAGGTTGGTGATTACTTGGGAGAGACGGGTAGGATCACCCTTAACCTCGCTTGGTATCTGTGGATCTATGCTAAGGGTCTGCACAATATGCTTCTCGTCAAAACGAGGTCTGAAAAGCTCGACAGAAGCGTGTATTTTTCTGACCACATCGAAAGGAATGCACTCAAGCTCCATCATCCCGGAGTTGAGTTTGGATATTTCCAAAATATCGTTTACGATGACACGCAGGTTGTCCGAACTGTCACGGATGAGCGCAACGAACTCCTTCTGTTCTGCATTGAGCTCCGTACCGTCAAGTACCTCCGTCAGCCCAATAATACCATTTAGCGGTGTACGTATTTCATGTGACATACTTGCCAGAAAAAGTTCTGTCATCTTTTTGTCATGTTCAAGTTTTTCAGCTTTCTCAGATGCTGCTTTAAACTTTTTCTCAAGCAGACGGTAGGCTTCATTCTCTTCAGTAGAAGGTTTTGGCGCTACATCAACAGAAACAGGCTGTTTCTTTTTCCCCAAAAATGCCGCAAAGGGTACCAAAAGTAAAAAAACGGCAACTCCCAGCACACCCGATTCAAGCCAAGTCAGTGAAAAGTAAGTGTGACCGGCAGCTGCAACAAGCAGTGCCAAAAAAGACAGAACAATTATTTTTTTGAACATATATATTTCCCCTCCTTGGTACTTCGTACCTTGTTGAGATAATTCTACCCAAAAAAACGTTTTTTTACAAAAAATACTCTCATGTCATAGTAAAACATTATATGACAAGCTTCAATACCTGCACATACTGCTCCGGTACTTCAACTGCTTTCCCCTCCAGATAAGTCGCAGCAACTGTGTTGATCCATGCACGTGACGTATGGATGCCATATACTTTAAGATAGTGTTTTCCTCCCGCTTCGCTGAGTTCATAGCGTTCTACTTCGACCCTAAGCGGCTCTTTCTCCCCCTCAAGCATCACTTCCATCATCATCTTCTTGCTTTTTGAGTCAAGTTCCAGTTTCAGCATCTTCCCATACTCCTTCATATACCTGTTCAATGCCGCTCTCACACTTTTGGAGAGTGCCGCATCTTTCATTCTGCCAAGCATCATCTCCTCCTCTACACATCTGCGGGCAAAGTGCTATAGAGTGCGGCAAGCTCTTCGGGTGTCAATTCATTTTCACTACAGTGGCTTAACAGGTGCATTTTGCTTCCTCAGTTTCGGACGATACGCATCATTTTGTCACCGCCCTTTTGGAACTCATACCCGCTCTTTTCAATGGTAACGGTATATCCTTTGGACGCAAGGTGACGCTTCACAGGTTCGACATGGGGTGAAGGTTCGTTCTCCAGTGTCAAAAGCGGAAAGATACGTACCTCACCTGCCACCCTCAGCATCTCCTCAATGGCCGCCTTGTGAAAGGCTTCATCAAGATGGTCACTGTAGAGAAAAAGCAGGTGAGAACTGAGCGCCAGATCGAAGCTGCCATCTTCAAAAGGAAGGTTTGGAAGCTCTGCAGCGATGTAGCGCCCCTCTTCCAGACCATCCTCGTAATCCATCAGAAACTCCATCATCGCTTCGATGCGCATATGCTCCAGCGACTCCACATCGGGGATGTTCTTCCAGACAAACTTGTCGGCATTGGCCTTCACCTGCGCCATCACATCCTCCGCCACCTCATCGATGCGCTGCATGATCTCCTTCTTGCTGTAAGCGTAGAGCGGGTCTACAGATACCACCTGCCCGTCATCATAGTCCACTTCGGTGTTGAAGCTGCTCGGTCCGTCACCACAGCCGATAATGCGCTTGTTTGTCACATCTTCCTTGGTAAGGTTAAACATCTCCATATACTCTTTTTTACTGCGTCCCCAGGGGATAATATTTTCAAGTGTCATTATGATCTGCCTTTCATGTTTAATTCAAAATCAAATCGGGTGTTCCACATTCCCTTATTGTTTGGTCTATGAATCAATAGCATATAATATCAAATCTAATATTGAAATGCTTTAACCTCTTTTGGGTTATCCTTTCACAGAGAGCATAAATAGGAGCCCGATATGTATAAAAACAAGTTCACAGAGGCGATGCACTTCCGACACGCCTGCAAACTCTTTGATGAGACAAAAAAGATACCCGAAGAGAAACTGCGCTACATCCTCGAAGCCGGACGCACCTCTCCCTCTTCATTCGGAATGGAGCCGTGGAAGTTTCTGGTCGCAAGCAATGATACACTCAAAGAAAAACTCAGACCGCTCTGCTGGTATCAGCCGCAGATCACCACCTGTTCACATCTGGTTATCATATTGGCAGCCATTGAGAGTGTCCGACCCCAAAGCGGCATACCCCAAAAACGGTTTGCCAGACGCCCGCTGCCGCCTGAAAAGATAGACGCCTACATTGACCTGTACGGAAACTTTCTTGCCGACACATTCTCAACTGACGAAAAGACCTACTGCTGGACAGCAAGACAGTGCTACATTGCACTGGCGAACATGATGACGGCCGCTGCGTACGAAAATATAGACTCATGCCCCATCGAAGGGTTTGAAAAAGAGAAGGTAGAAGCCCTGCTTGAGATCGATACCACACAGTACCAGGTAGCGGTCATCACCGCATTTGGTTATCGTGTCAACCCGCAAAGTGAGCAGTTACGGCTTCCTTTTGAAGAGGTGGTGGAATTTATTGATTGATCTGTTTTTTATATATTTAATAGCATAAAAATCGTAGGGTGTTGTACCCTTACAACACCAAATCGTTTTTTATTATTATCAGCGTGTTGTCGGGGGACAACACCCTACAGGAGAATGTATGAACCCGCATTTTGAAATCACAGATAAAACAGTTATCTACGACGTTTTGGACAACGCCGAGTACGGCACCTTGGCACTGAGCATCGGTGATACACCCTACGCC
>JALWHT010000064.1 GCA_026983515.1 Sulfurovum sp. | reverse complement strand
CCTACCAGCTCGCCCAGACGCTCAATAGCCCACTGCGGCTTGATGACCTCATCGCTGTCGACATAGGACTGCGGATGCAGTTCATCGTAACGCTTGAGAATTTCACGCCACGCCTGATAGCGGTCGGTATTGACATCGTCAAGCATCGGCAGCATTTTTTGTACGACCTGCGCAACATCCCCGACAATGGGGTAGTCCACATCAACCAGTTTGGCAATGTTCGCCGGGTCAATGTCAACGTGGATGATATCGGCATATTTGGCAAACTCCGAGAGTTTCCCTGTAACACGGTCATCAAAACGTGCGCCGAGTGAAATGACAAGGTCAGTCTCACTCATTGCCATGTTCGAAGCATAGTTTCCATGCATACCGAGCATCCCCAGAAGCAGGGGGTTCTTCGCTCCCATAACACCACGTGCCATGAGTGTTTCCACAGCCGGGATCTGCGTTTTTTCCGCCAGTTCGCGTACCAGTTTGTAGGCATTGGAAAGTACGACACCGCCACCGATGTAAAGCAGCGGCTTCTTCGCCTTTTTAATCGCATCTACCGCTTTTTCAATCTGGCGGTTGTTGCCTTTGTAGGTCGGTTTGTAGCTTGGGATATGAACTGAATCCGGATATTTGAATTCACCTATCTCAACGGTAATATCCTTTGGAATGTCGACAAGGATGGGACCGGGTCTTCCGCTGCGGGCAAGGTAAAACGCCTCTTTGAGAATACGCGGCAGCTCTTCAAGAGATCGAACCAGGAAGTTATGCTTGGTACAGGGTCTTGAAATACCCACTGCATCGATCTCCTGAAACCCGTCGGTTCCTATGAGGGAAAGCGGTACCTGACCGGAAATGACGACCATCGGAATGGAGTCCATATAGGCAGTTGCAAGTCCTGTGACTGCATTGGTAAATCCGGGACCGGAAGTCACCATCGCTACCCCGACCTCCCCTGTCGCTCTTGCATATCCGTCTGCAGCGTGAACTGCCGCCTGCTCATGACGGGTCAGTATGTGTTCAAACCCGTTTTGCTTGTAAATCTCGTCATATACGTGCATGATCGCTCCGCCGGGGTAACCGAAAACGGTCTTGACACCCTCGGCGATGATCGCCTCACACACCATCTGTG
>JALWHT010000063.1 GCA_026983515.1 Sulfurovum sp. | reverse complement strand
CCAAAAAGCAGATACTCTACCGTGACGAAGAGGATAGACGAACACTTGAACTCAAAGCACCGCATCTCATAGTGCTTGAAAAAGAGCACCCTTTTACCGAGCGTCTCTTTAGGGAGGGTTACGGTAAGTACTGGGGATGCTTTCTCTTCTCAAAAGAAGAGTTGCATACACTTGCTCATCATTTAAGTAGCTACACTAAAGTCTACTCTACCGAACATCAACAAGACGTCTATGTGCGCTTTTATGATCCAAGGGCTATGGGACAGTATTTTCCATTATTTGACAAAGAAGAAGCAAATGCATTCTTTACACCCATAGAAGCTATAGCCGTAGAAGATGCCAATAACCCCAAAATACTCTATATCTATTCGCTACGAAAACAAAGCAAGCAGATACAAAGAGAAACAAAAGCCCTGGAGACAATGGTATGAGAGAGCTTACAAGCAGACATCTAAACAGACTTAAAGAAGTAGAGACCCAAAGGTTCATCGATGAGACCATTGCAGATATGCACTCCCTTCATATCACCCCTTCTTACCCCCAAGAGGAGAGTAAATATGCAGAGTTTGTACGACTTACCCTTAAAGCGGCACAACGTTATGGACTCCATACGGAAAAGGCATGCTATACTTATATCATGGCATGGCATATTATAGGAAGTGAAATACTCAATATCACATGGCTACAAGAGATACTCAAAAACGAAGAGGCGTTTGCTGAAGAGAAGGTGGAGGCGTTGAAGAAAGCGATGAATGAGACCATAGCCAACAGAGCAAAGGAGTTTAGTCATGCGTTACGTTAATATGCCAAAAGGAGGCACACTCTCCAAAATAGCCCAGCAAGAGCATATTCCCTTAAAAGCATTGCTTTTTACCAATGCAAACCTTGACCCAAGACGTATACAGATAGGTCAAAAGATCGCTATACCCGAAACAGAAGATGATCTACTCGCAGCAGCCGAGATACATAAAGAGCGTATACGCAAAACTATAGAGAAAAAACCTGACAAGGATGTGGGGAATGAGCCGAAGAGGCGGTGTGGGAAGTGCTATTGTCATAGAGATTTTACTGTGGAGGAAATGAAAAAGATTGTAAAAGCATTAAGACAAAGTGAACATATTAACAGTTTATCAT
>JALWHT010000062.1 GCA_026983515.1 Sulfurovum sp. | reverse complement strand
TTGCCTAGCTCTTTTGCAAGGTTGAGCAATCCTAACTTGTTTTTGATGATTTTCTCTTGGGTATGTAGATTCATTGTCTCTCCTAAACAATTTGTCTAGGAGAAATTGTAGCTCTGTTTGTTTAACGGTTGTCAGATTATGTTGTGACTAATACAACTCTAAGGTTCGCTGTTTTCGCACCCCCGCCGCTCCCGCTTGTGATCGCCACATTCCCTTTGATGGTGACATTCCCCTTAAGTGTAATGCCGCCGCCATCGATAATGACAGTCCCGCCGGCACTTTTAGCTACAAATCTATCTCCTGCATCTATGGTGTAGACTTTTGTCACTTCTTTGATGTGCTCCCCAGCCTTCACATCCAACTTCCCATTGACCGTATGGCTGTGGTGTCCGCCGGTTTTTAGGGTGTAGTTTGCATAGGTCTGCTCTAAGCGTTGGTTGCCTACATAGAGTATCTGGTCTTTGTCTACTTTGGTAGACTGGGAGTTGGCGATGTGTATCTCCCGGTCATGTCCTACCGTGAGGGTTTGGTCATGTCCTATCTCTATCTTTTCATCTTTGCCCACACTCTCTGTGCGGTTGTTGCCTACATCGGTACGCTCATCATGTCCGATGCTCTTGCTTCTGTCATTGCCTACCAAGAAAGACTCATCATGCCCTACGGTTTCACTCTGGTCATGGTCGATGTTGATGGTGCTGTCATGCAGGGCATGGAGTTTGTAGTCCTTTTGGGCTCTGATGTGTACGAGTTCCTCTTTTTGTTTATCTTCAAAGAGCAGGAGGTTGTACTCGTCATTGCTTCCCGGCATCGACTGTGTCTTAATGTAGCTTTGGGTCTTGTTTGCAGGAAGCTCTTTGGGGATGTGGTTGTTGCCGTTATAGAGACTGCCTATGGCTACCGGTCTGTCCGGGTCGCCGTTTAGGAAGTTGACGATCACTTCGGTGTTGACCCTGGGGATAAACATACTTCCCCAGCCATCGCCTGCACTGAAGTTTGCAAAGCGTATGTAACAGCACATTGACTACTGTTTTATCTTCCCCATAATCAAATAGCTTCCATCTTTAATATCTTTTTTGCCAACAACAAGTGCCCTCATATAAATACGTCCATTGCCATATCCTGTAGAGGCAGTATCCC
>JALWHT010000061.1 GCA_026983515.1 Sulfurovum sp. | reverse complement strand
TCCATGCTGTACGTGTGGACGAAATTGAGAGCTTCTTTTGGTTTGATGGTTTTTTTCCACGATAATTCAATTTCCTTTTTGTCAGGATACGTTTCGGCAATTTTGATGAGATCTAAACTGTTAGTGAGGTGGATTCCACGTAATCTCGTTTTTGTTTTGTTCTCGTTGCGTATAGTGTACACCCCACAACCGACAATAAGAGCTTCTCCTTCACCTTCGTTGCTCCATCCTCCCAATTCATCATTTTCGTCGATGAACTTCTTTGTGCTGAGAATACTATCGGTGAACATTGCTACGACGTGATCAGGTTTTTTGATAGCCTGCTCAAGGAGCATAACGCGAGTTCTTGCTGTAATGAGAGATGCATAGACAGGATTGAATATTCGACCGGGTTTTAGCAGTTTAACGAGCGGGATGACTTCGTTATCACTCACGTAAAAGTCAGTAGCATGTTCAATGTCCGTTCTGTACAGCTGTTTTGTTTTTTCTGCACACTTGCCGTAAAAGCTATTCATTATAATCTTGAGAACGAGTTGAAGAACTGGATCAGTTTTTTTGACTTTCTTACGCTGTTCGTAAATTTCTTTCATTTTTGCAAAGGGATACGTGATTTCGTTGGCGTAGAAAACCCATCCATCCAGTACTTTTACGTTTACGTCGTAGTGGTCGAGAGCAAAAAGAAGTTCGTCCTGCGTCGTAAAGTGTAATACTTGTTTAAACTCAGGATAGTATACTAAACCATTGTTATTGCGAAAGCTAAATGGTTGAATAGGATGATCGTCTGTTTGCTCAATAATTATTTTGTAGAAACCGATGTCTGCATTTTCGTCCAGCTTATTCACTTTTATCCATTCACCATTTTTTATGTCGATGAGTTTCGTTGTCTGGTAAGGATACGCTGAATTAATGTCACTGACATTTATATAATCGAAGTATCCTTTCTGTAGAACCTCAAATCTACCTCCAAAATAACTTAAATAAGCGTACATGTTCCACTCCGTTGGCTTGAATGGAATAAAATCGTAAAAAGAAGATACGTAACGAATGCTAATAGTACCAGTAGAGTAGGGTTTGTCGAAAGAAAGACCTATTTTATTTAATTTAGACTGAAGAAGAGATGCAAGTTGCTCAGTGAGTTTGCA
>JALWHT010000060.1 GCA_026983515.1 Sulfurovum sp. | reverse complement strand
TCCCAGACTCACCATCTCTCCGCCGATCTTGGCAAAACGGCTGTAGCGGTCAACAATAGTCAAAAAACCATCACTGTCCAGCCTCCCTTTGTCACCGGTGACATACCAGCGGATACCATCGATCTCCCTGATGACTGAAGCAGTTTTCTCCGGCTCCTTGAGGTACCCTTTCATAATCTGCGTACCGCCAATGAGGATCATCCCCTCCTCTCCCACAGGCAGTTCTTCAAAACTTTCCGGATCAACAATTTTGAAGCTGCTTCCAGGCACGGGAAGCCCAACAGTACCCGGTTTGTTACCGATTTGCGGCTTCCAGGTATCGGGCAGCAGTACATCAGGAATGTTCACCGATGCCACGGGTGTCGTTTCTGTCGCACCGTACCCTTCATAGATTTCATGTCCAAACTTCTCCTTGAAGGCTTTGCGAATCTCTTCGGGCAGTTTCTCCGCACCGGCAACGATCATCCGCAAATCTTTGAACATCAGCGGATGGAGTTTTCGGTTTCGTGTATAGAGCCGCAAAAAGGTCGCTGTGGCAAAGAGCATGGTCGCTTCATACTTTGCAGCAAGCTTACCGATGCCAAATCCGTCTGTCGGATCAGGGTGACAGGCAACGGGTATCCCCTCTATCAACGGCAGCAGTGTTGTAACCGTAAGCCCAAAAGAGTGAAAAATAGGGAGGGTACCGAGCATCACATCCTCATCTGCGGGGTTGAGCAGTGTCGTGATCTGTTTGATGTTCCCCATAATGTTTTTATGTGTCAGCTCCACCCCTTTTGGTACGCCTTCACTGCCGCTTGAGAAGAGAATAGCGGCGGTTTCATTCGTCTTTTTGCGTTGCAGATGGCATAGTTTCAGTATCCATATCGGTAACAGCTTCAGGGCAAGGAGTGTGCGCAGCCCTTCCACTTTGCCAATACCTTCCTTCAGCTCTTCGAGGTAGATCACATTCAACTCCCCCAGAACTTCCGACAGGTCAAATCCTTTGGCTTTCAATCTGGCAGCAAACTGCCTGGAAGTAACGACTGTTTCAATATCTGCAAGCCTGACAGCATGTTTCAGGCTCGATGTACCGGAAGTGTAGTTAAGATTGACAATTGTCTTTCCAAGACTCAGCAGCGCCATGTTCCCCATAGAGCCGCC
>JALWHT010000059.1 GCA_026983515.1 Sulfurovum sp. | reverse complement strand
GAAGAACTCGGCGTATTTTTGGACGGGCTCATTACCCTCAAACGCGGACCGTCTCCCAAAAAATCAGAAGAGGAAGCCGCTGTAGACCTTACAAACAACCTTATTCTCAAAAAACTGCGTATTGCCCTGGAACTCAAAGAGATGGAGACAGAGATCATCTTTGGGCTTGGCGATGCACCCCTTGGCAAACAGGAGCTCAAATCACTCTTTCGCAAAGAAGATCACAAAAACTTCAAAGTCTGTCCGGACGGACTGCTATTGGCATTTCTCGAGGGGCTCGATGAGTTCTACTATAGTGGTGAAGAAGTTTAAAAGGAGTGCACCATGGGAAAATATTACGACTACTCCACGTTTGTAAACGATGTCAAAACACTTGTTAAAAAGACAAAAGAGTTTGAACCCGATACCCTGCTTGCCATTGCACGTGGCGGTCTGACACTTGCACAGGCTTATGCCGAAGCGACTGACAACCGCAACCTCTTTACCATCAACTCCATTCTCTATGACGGCGAGGTGAAGCGCTCCCACCCCAAGCTCATCAATCTTCCTGAACTCAGTGGCGCTAAAAAGGTGCTCATTTTGGATGACATTGCCGACTCGGGACAGACACTGCGCGCAGTACTTACCGTACTTCAGGAACGCTACCCGGATATTATTTTCAACAGTGCCACCCTCTTCTATAAAGCAAGCTCCTGCATCGAACCTGACTACTGGCTGCATGAAACCGATGATTGGATCGACTTTTTCTGGGAAAAAGACTTTTTAGAAACCGAGTAAGATGATCAGACGTTTCAAGCATCTCATCGGTTTGTTTGAAGCGCTGCTTTTACTTTTTGTATTTCTGCTGGCATACAATTTTCTGCTTCCCCTTGGAGAAAAAGAAAAGGTACTCTTTTTTGATGCGAACGATACCAAAAGTATTCTCCAAACCCTTAAAAAAAACGGCTACAATATTACCCGTTTTGATGCCTGGCTCATCCCTGAAGGCGGACTTCCGCTTCAAGGGTGGTATCAGGTGGGGCATACCCATGACGGGCGCTGGCATTTTTTTCATGCACTCAGTCAAAATCCGCTTCCTGCCATGCATATTGTCGTCTATCCCGGTGAAACGCATAAAGAGCTTCTTTCGCGTTTGGCAAACGACATGAAACTC
>JALWHT010000058.1 GCA_026983515.1 Sulfurovum sp. | reverse complement strand
CTCCCGCTTTTTCAATCATCGGTGCTGCCGTGGTTTTGATGTTTGCCTGCATCTCCGTTGCGATAATATTCGCCAAAGTTGTCTTTCCCAGTCCAGGAGGGCCGAAAAAAAGAATGTGATCCAGCGCCTCTTCACGCCGTTTACTGGCTTCTATAAAAACACGCAGGTTCTTTTTGATCTTCTCCTGCCCGATATATTCATCCCACGAACTCGGCCGCAATGTTACCTCATAGGAGGCTTCACCGTCAAAACGTTCGATCTCAACCATTCTTTCCATCAGTAGCTATGCTCGGTATCTGGGAATTGACGTGCTTTGACCTCTTTGACATACTGTTCAAGCCCATCACGCACCTCTTTGGCGCCGTTACAGTAACGTTTGACAAATTTTGGCTTGAAGGCTTCAAAAAAGCCGAACATATCGCTCCATACCAGTACCTGACCATCGGTGACATTGCCCGCACCAATACCGATGGTCGGTACCTTGACCGCCTCTGTCACTGCTTTGGCGGCTTCAGACTTCACCCCTTCCACCAGCACTATTGCCGCACCTGCCGCTTCAAGCTCCAGGGCATCTTCAACTAAGCGCTTGATATCCTCTTCATCTTTGCCCCGTACTTTGTAACCGCCTTCGCTTCGCACATGCTGAGGCATCAACCCGATGTGTGCAACAACCGCAATGCCGTTGTCTGCAAGGGTACGTACAATGTCGGCCTTTTCTCTGCCGCCTTCTATCTTGACAGCCTGTGCACAGGTTTCACGGTAGACACGGGTGGCATTCTCAAGCGCAACCTGCGGCGTCGTGTAGCTGCCAAAGGGCATATCGAAAACAATACACGCATGTTTTGCCCCGTTACAGACTGCCTGCGTGTGGTAGACCATCTGATCCATCGTAGCCGAGAGGGTATCATCTTTACCCAGAAAGCTCATATTGAGGCTGTCCCCGACAAGGATCATCTCTACCTCACCGTCAAAAAGCTGCGCAAAAAGCGCATCGTATGCCGTTACCATCGTGATGGGCTCGACCCCTTTCATAGCGGCGACCGTACTCATGGTTATTTTTTTGTCAATACGCGGTGTATGGATGCTCATAAAAAACTCCTTTGGAGTTTGATTGATGGTTGATAATTGATGATTGATAATTGGTGCATTTTGGATTGCTGCCTTGT
>JALWHT010000057.1 GCA_026983515.1 Sulfurovum sp. | reverse complement strand
CTGCATTTCTCCCCGTGATATGCAAAACTTCTTTGACTTTTGGCTCTTCCTTTAGAATCTCTCGTATATTGTCCATAGTCTCATGATCCAAAGAGGCATCAAGCAGGACTTTAATAGCCTCTTTGAGGATTTCAAATCCACTGTGGAAGATAAAGTAAACCACCACAACAACGGCTATCTTTTCAACAATAGGATAACCAAAGTATTGCCCCAAAACCCCGACAAGTACAACAAGTGCTGTATAAAAGTCTGTTTTAATATGCTCGGCATCTGCCAAAAGGCTGGGAGAGTTCAGCTCTATGGCTTTTTGTTTTTCCCAGCGGGAGTACAGATAGGTGATCAAAACTGTTATTCCGATGACCCCTATGGCAACCGGAAGATTCTTGATCGGTTCTGCCTCCCCAAAAAGTACATCTTTTGCAATCTCGTAGCCCGCAAAAAAGATGGCAAAGGCACTCACAAGTGCGACAAGGTTTTCCACTTTGTAAAGCCCATGCGGGAAGAGGTCTGACTTTTTGTTGGAGATAACAATCCCGACATAGACACTCAGTGATGCAGCCAGATCCGAAAGGGAGTGTACCCCGTCCGCAGTCAGTGCCGCACTGCCGGAGATCATACCCCCTACAATTTTAATAAGAGAAAGTACCAGGTTTACCCCAACAGAATAGAGTGAAATCTTTTTCTTTTCATTGTGGTTTAGCACTTTGTTATTAGCTGTTTCTGTTTTTTCCATTTTTATCCTTTTGTTTTATTATAGTAGGGAGATCAGCGTGAGCTATACCATGCCAAAAGGCATAGTAATACGATAGAGAATTATAGCTCCATCTTCCTAATACTGGACTCTTTGACCGTCCAGATGAAGACGATCGGAATGAAAATGAGTGTCATCAAGGTTCCTACAATGAGTCCACCAATCGCCACAGCCCCAAGCGGTGCAAGCCGCTCCAGTCCAATGGCAGTTCCCTGAGCGATGGGCAGCATTCCCACACTCACCGCAAAGGCAGTCATGAGTACCGGACGGGTACGGATCTTGATTGCTTCGAGCATCGCTTCACGCTTGCCAATGCCCTGCTGTATCTGCTCCATCGCAAAGTGGATCAGCAAGATGGCGTTGTTGACGATGATGCCTGAGAGCAGCATGAAGCCCATCATCGCCGGCATCGAGACAT
>JALWHT010000056.1 GCA_026983515.1 Sulfurovum sp. | reverse complement strand
ATGAAATCGTTCTATAGAACGCTCAACGCTCAACGCTCAACGCTCAACGCTCAACGCTCAACGCTCAACGCTCAACGCTCAACGCTCAACGCTCAACGCTCAACGCTCAACGCTCAACGCTCAACGCACTTTACCGTATCAACAACGCCTTCATATCCAAAATCGCCTGCTCCAGACCTGTATAGACAGAGCGGGCGATGATACTCTGCCCGATATTGAGCTCTTCGATGGTTTCGATCTCTGCGATAGATTGGACATTTTGGTAGTTCAGTCCGTGTCCGGCAGCAACTTTGAGACCCAGTTCCATGGCATCGCAGCTGAGCAGCCTGAGGTTGCGAAGCTCGTCATCGAGCATCTGTTTGAGTACCTTGCGGGGCAGTTCGAGTGCTTTGATGGTGTGGTGGGTCTTGGCAAGGTTGCCATAAAGCATGGCGTAGATGTTGGCATACTTGCCGGTATGAAACTCTATCCACTCCACATGCAGATCGACCGATGTTCGTACCGCCTCAAGGGTAGGGTCGATAAAGAGAGAGACCTCTATCTCTTCCTCCTGTAATCGTCTGATCGCCTCTTTGAGTTTGGGTTGTGCTCCGGTGACAGCAAGCCCTCCCTCAGTTGTGACCTCTTCACGCTTTTCGGGTACAAGGGTGACACGGTGCGGACGAAGAGCACAGGCAATGTCGATCATGCTTGGCTCGATGGCGCATTCAAGATTGACCGGCAAAGAGGAAAGTGCAATGATATTGTCTGCATCACTGTCCTGCATGTGGCGTCTGTCCTCACGCAGGTGGATAGTGATCTGGTCGGCTCCGGCACGTTTGCAGATGCTTAGCGCATCGAGCGGATCGGGGTTGGCAACCCTTCTGGCTTCCCGCAGTACGGCGATGTGGTCGATGTTGACACCCAATTTCATGGCATTCCCTAAAGATAATTTGGATAAATTATAGCCAATAATCGATTAGGAGAGCGAAAATGGTAGAACGTCAGCCTATGCCTGTAAGTGAATACAAAAACATTAAGCACAACATCGGAAACGGCAAACCGACCATTCTGGCATTTGGGATGAGCCACTGCTACAGCTGCATCGCGATGTCAAAAGTCTTTGCGCAGGTACTTGAAGAGCATCCGGAGTTTCAGATCTATGCGATAGACGGACAGAAAGAGCGCATCATCAGC
>JALWHT010000055.1 GCA_026983515.1 Sulfurovum sp. | reverse complement strand
CTCCGTCTTTGGTGTAATAGTAGTAGGTTTTTCTATTGGCAATTGTGGTAGTTACGATAGTTTGGCTATAGATAAAACGATCGGCATCAAAGAGTGCTTCGATGCGAAAATCCCCAAGCTTGCTCCAATGCTCCCCAAGATCATCGGAGATGTAGGTGCGATCTTTAAAAGTATCGGCTTCATGGACATTGAGGTAGTAGCGGCTACCCAGCTTTTTAACCCCGTCAACAACGCCATGCCCCAGAGACTGCCTCGTAAAACTCTTGCCGTCATCGACGGTACGGAAGAGGTAGGCGGTTTCATTTTTTTCTCTACATTCCAAACCTCCATGGTCACGACATTGCTCTCTCATTGCTCTTCTATCGCTCCCCCCATAAAACCCGACACTTCCGTCAAAAGGGTACATCAGGTCAAAATCATCATACTTGAGAATTGCCTGTTTTCCAGGCATCCCATAGACTGTCGCCGGCGTCTCCCCCGGTACTTTGTCTAGATCAAACTCTCTCCATTCGTTTTTTTGCATAACTAATCCTTCTTTGTATAATTCCCATCGTGTGAGATACTCAACAATCGTACGAAACATCAAATGCCAAGTGATATAAAGCGCTAACGCCACCCCAAGCCATATGAATACTTTTTTAATCATTCTCCATCCCATCTGGAAAAGTGTGACGCCAAATCTTCAAATACCTCTGCGGCTTTTTCTGCGATAGAATCCATGCTATCCGCAACAGAGCCCGCCGCCTCTTTGGCACACCCCAAAGCTACATCGGATATCTCCATGTTTTTTGCTACATATCCAGCCTGCTGCCAGGTATCCCAGCTAAGCCACTCTTTGAGGTCAGGTGTGTTGGCTATGAGCAGTAGATCCGAACAAGGAAGTGCTTGCATGGCCGTTGGATCATAGGCATCTGGGTGCGTTGCAAAAGCAAAGGCTCTGAAGTCGCCGTTTCGGCACTCTATACCTGTATAAAACTTCTCAGGATTGCTTGCAAGATAGTTTTTGTTAAAGTCTTTATTGATTTTCGCTCTCCAGGATTGTCCAACAACGCCTTGTTCCATTAGATTTTGTAAATCATTTAATGTGTCATTTAACCATATTTTCCCATCACTACTCAGCTTATCATACGTCTCCTGTCTAAACCTACTACAATACTTAAACCCATAGTCCATATAGT
>JALWHT010000054.1 GCA_026983515.1 Sulfurovum sp. | reverse complement strand
ATCGTCATCGTTGTAGCAAGAAAGGAGGTGGTACCTGTTTCTATCAGTGTCCTGGAGATCGTCTCAAGTGCTTCTGGCGTGGCATCCATCACATCCGCACCACCGCTGCCGTGAATATGAATATCAAGAAAGCCTGCCGAAACATACGCCCCTTTGGCATCGACAATCTCGCACCCCTCCGTGTTGACATTTAAGTCAACTGCCCGTATGGTGTTGTCAAAGAGAATAGTCATATTGTCAAGTACCGTTTCGCCAACAATCACTCTGGCATTAATCAGCGCTTTGATCGGTTACCTCCACTTTGGTAAGCTGTTCTTTGAGTACCCGTTTAAGTACTTTCCCCGTTGCATTTTTGGGAAGCTCTTCTGTAACATGAATCTGCTTGGGCAGCTTGAAGTTCGCAAGCTGACTGCGCAGGTGCTTTTTAAGCCCCGCTTCATCCAGTGTTTCAACCCCCTCTTCAAGCTCTACGTAGGCAACGGGTATCTCACCGCTCTTCTCATCGAAGATGCCTACTACCGCAGACGCTTTCACATGCGGATGACTATCAATGGCATCTTCAATTTCTCGTGGATAGATGTTGATGCCTTTGGAGATAATAAGATCTTTTTTACGGTCGACAATAAATAAAAAGCTATCTTCATCCATATACCCCATGTCACCTGTCAACAGCCAGCCGTTGACAATGGTTTCCACCGTCGCTTCAGGGCGCTTCCAGTACCCCTGCATGACATTTTCACCTCTGACAATGATATCACCGATCTCCCCATGGGGCAGTTCATTCATATTCTCATCGACAATCTTCATCTCGTACCCTGGCAGTGCTGTTCCTACCGAACCTGCCTTCTGCTTTTCAAAGGTGTTGATGCAGACAGCCGGACTTGCTTCGCTCAAGCCATAGCCTTCAAGCAATGTGGCACGCTTGAACTTCTGCGCCATCGCATCGAGTGTTTTTGGCTGCAGCGGCGCCGCACCGGAGATAAATGCACGGATACGGTTGAACCACATAAAGTACCACGGAAGCTTTGCTCGGGCAAGTGCATTGTAGACATCGGGTACCCCAAAAAAGATCGTTACCCGTTTCATCAGTGTTTGTTTAAAGATGTTACTGAAGGGCTGGATCGATTTGATAATAACGATACTCGCCCCTACATACAGAGGCAGGATCACACCAATCGAGAAGGTAAAGGAGTGAAACATGGGTAAAAAGACGATCCCTCTGTCCCGTTGTGTCACACGGATGGTTTGCCGTCCAGAATCGGCGTTAGAGAGGATGTTCCGGTTGCTCAGCATTGCGCCTTTGGGCTTGCCTGTCGTTCCGGAAGTATAGATCAAAACAGCGGTATCATCCAATGTTCCTTGCACATAGGGCACTTGTGCATTCTCAGTCCACACTGCATCGAAGCCAATATCATTCTTGCTGACAGTTTTGGCCTCACCCTCCCAGAAAATGCTTCTGCATACCTGCGATGCATTTGAAGCATTCACCACTTTGGCATGTATTGTCGAAGCAATCAAGACCGAAGCATCGCTGTCTTCAAGAATATAACTGAGTTCATCGGCTTTAAGAAACGTGTTGACCGGGACAAGTATTGCACCAAGCTTCGAGACGGCAAAAATGGCGTAGACAAATTCGGGGGAGTTGCGTAAAAAGAGCGCGACCCTGTCGCCCTGCTTCACTCCCTTTTTCGCCAGTACGCCTGCAAGCGCATCGGCCTTTTGCAAAATATCACGGTAACGAATCTTTGTATCATCAACAAAAAGCGCTGTTTTACCGCCACGCTTTTTAGCTTGCTGCTGCACGATCTCATAAAGGGTATTGAACGGATACGCCATCTTAGAACTCGTAGGAGAGCCCCAGCGTTGTCAGGTAGGCACCACCTCCGCTGAAACTCGCACCGTTTGCATTGATGACCGGGTTGTCCGATACACCTTTGGCGATCGATCGTGCCTCTTTCGCATCGTACAGGAATGCTGCACCCCACGAGAGATTTTCATTCTGCTGATATCTGAATCCCATGGAGAAGATTTTTGCATCACTGTCAGGCAGTTCAAAACCAAGCGTTTTGTCCGGAACCGGCGTCTCATCAATAGCAAAGCCCATCATCACCGTGATCTTGTCCATTACCATTGTTGCTCCAATACGATAGGTATTTGTATCTTTCCAGGACTTCTCTATCGGGTCATCAAAGACCGGTTGGAGTTCAGGAGGAACAACCCCGTCATAATTGAAATCAAGCGTTTTATATTTTGACCAGAATGTACGTTCATAGTTGAACTCAAGTGTAAACGTTTTATTCCACGTTTTCGCAATAGAAAGATTGAGTGCAGCAGGTAAAGGTACGGAAACGTCTGCTCCACCATTATAAACTTCTATTCCACTATAGTAAAGCTTTGCATCTCCAGACAAATCTAAATCAACATTGGAACGATAAGTTGCCGCCAATATCAGATCATCTGTCGGTCTATAGGTCATTGCAAGATTATATCCAAACTCAAAAGTGTCACCCTCCATGTCTCTTTTAAAATTTCGAGGATCCAAACCAGTACTGTCAGACTTTACAACTCCATCGCTGTAAATAAGTCTTACTCCTCCACCAATACTGAAATTATCACTTACTTTGTAAGCGACAGAGGGATTGAACTCAATAATTTTTAGTGTAAACTCTTCTGCAAATGCTTTACCAGGCTGTTCATCCCAACGCTTGGAGAGTCCTCCAGGAGCAGTAATACTGAGCCCCCATCTAAAATTACCCATCGGTGCAGAAACATAATGCAGTGCCGGAATGACAATATTTTCCTCTTTTGATTCCGCCACGTCGTAATAGTCTATTGCAGGCAGATTTGCCAAAGTAGCAGTATCATCAAAATACTGTTTTTCACCCATAAAAACCATATTTGCAGGGTTGAAATAGGCGGTGTCCGCCTGTGTCGTATGCGCCACATACGCTGCACCCAACGCCATGGAATTAAGCGACTGTTCTGGAATTTTGTATCCTGCAGCCATCACTGCCGATGTGACTATGGTACTCAGTACCGCTCCTCTAACGATATTTTTCATTCTTCCACTCCTCCTCTTTTTGTTTTAACACTATGCTTCGACAAGCTCATAAAGCGCCTTAATCTCCTCCGGCCATATTTCCTCGTTGATCGTCTCCAGTATCAACGGGATATCGTCCATCCGCGGGTCATTCATGATGAATTTGAATGCATCCCAGCCGATCTCCCCCAAACCAAGTGACTGGTGGCGGTCTACCCGCGAACCAAGCGGTGGCTTGGAGTCATTGATGTGCATGCCCATCAAATATTCAAATCCGACAATGCGCCCGAAAGCATCCATCGTTTCGTCGTACGCTTCACGGGTACGCAGATCATACCCGGCCGTAAACGTATGGCAGGTGTCAAGACAGACACCCACACGGCTCTTGTCATCAACTCTGTCAATAATATAAGAGAGATGCTCAAACTTGTAGCCGAGGTTGCTTCCCTGCCCTGCGGTATTCTCGATGACCAGTTTGACATCCGAACCTGCCGTCGCTTCGATGGCGAGGTTCATCGACTCGGCAATGACATCCAGACAGTGTAGTTCGGCCTCCATCAGCTTCTCTTCATAGTGCGGATCACGCTTGGGGATCTTCACCAAATGCGAACCCGGATGAAAGTTGAGCTTGTCAAGCCCCAGCTGCGCACAGCGCTCCAGTTCATCAATGAACGCCATACGTGATTTTTCAAGCTTCTCTGCTTCAGGATGCCCAAGGTTGATAAGGTAGGAGTCGTGCGGCAACACGTATTTGGGAAGAATACCGCTCTTTTCAAGGTTGGCTTTGAACGCATCGATCGACTCCTGTGCCAACGGTTTGGCAACCCACTGGCGCTGGTTTTTGGTAAAAAGGGCAAACGCTTTTGCACCTATTGCCATAGCATTGAGCGGTGCGTTCTCCACACCACCGCTGGCACTCACATGTGCTCCGACATACTTCATTTTAACCTCGCATCCGTTTGATTTTTATGAAAATTTGATTGATTGTATCACGAAAAACCGTCTCATTATTGAAAACAGTGTATTCAATATTGTATTTCCCCGGAGCAAAAAGTTTTTGTGTAAAGCCGTTACGTTTTTTTACAATATTTTTTCCATTAAAGAGAGGTTTCCCCCGAAAAATGCGTTCGAGTGTATCGTCCGGATAATTCGCAGAGAGCATTCGGGCATTGAAACTTCTTCTGTCAAGACAGGCAAAATGGCTCGTACAGACACTTTTAGGTGTGATGCGCAGGGTAAAAAGTGCCTGACCACTGCCGTATATCTCCGCTTTTACCTCTAACGGGGTTGTATATATAAACCCCATATCGGCATACTTCATTGCCGGTGTTTTCAGCACGATCATCGCGCTCTCCCCTTTCATTTTAGGGGCTTCGCCACACCCTTGCAGCAACACTGCAAACAGTACCATAATGCCGTACCAATACCGTTTCATTCATTTCCTTCTCAATTTTTAGCAAAATTATAGCAAATGTTAAGAGTAATTTAAGCCATCAGTTTATATAATTCCGTCCACAAGTTGTCAATGGCCCCTTCATCTAGCGGTTAGGATTCATGGTTTTCATCCATGCCACAGGAGTTCGAGTCTCCTAGGGGTCACCACTTGATACTTGTTTTTGTTATGTGCGGCCCCTTCATCTAGCGGTTAGGATTCATGGTTTTCATCCATGCCACAGGAGTTCGAGTCTCCTAGGGGTCACCACTGACACATTTAACACTTCCCATTAAACCATTTTAACTTTATCTTTTTTACCATATCAAAATTTTCAATGGTGTTGTACGATACATCCAGATAGACCTATGTTGGCAATCCCGACAGTAGCACTCAAGTCAAGCCACTCCCGCTGCTCTTCCTTGCAAAACACAATACACTGCTGTGTCGCTTCTTCCGATGTCATGGGAACAGTCTCCTTTTTAGAGTGCACTAACCATTCCCGGCTGCCACCTCTTTATAATCCATGCACACATTATTAGATTAAAGTGATGTTTGATTGATGTAATACATAATTGGAATGAAAGGAAAAGAAAATATTCATAATAAAGATGGTGGACCCTATCGGGATCGAACCGACGACCTCTTCGCTGCCAGCGAAGCGCTCTCCCAGCTGAGCTAAGGGCCCATCAATGTTGCGGAAAGAATTTTATCACAAAAAGCATAAAAGAATACCCCAGGTCAGAGAGAATCGTCATAGGGAACAAGTTCACCGCGTTTAAGGCGGGGAATAATATCGGTTTTTATCTTTCGGATGAGAAATGCTTTCTGGGTATAAGGCATACTCCTGTCTGCTGTGATCTGTTTAAGGCGGGTGTCGTAATGGCGTATGAGAAAATTGCAAAGGGCATCCTGCAACTCTTCTTCGCTGAGTACCTTCAGACTCTCATCTACCGCAAGTCCCATCAGATGCGGATGCTGCGTTTCATTGTTCAGCAGTGCAGTAAAGAGCGGGGCGTAGTTCCCAAACATATGGATGTCAACCACGTCGAGCACGAAGTCTATAAGCTCTGGTTTTTCAACCAGTGTCTTGAGAATGCTCAGCTGTGCAACATCGTCTTTGGGCTGTGAGAAGTTCTCTCTGGCACGTTCGGGTTTTGCCTGTGCGCCAAACATCGCCGGCGCAACCCCCAACAAACTTGCAGCCATAGGGATGTAGGCGTCTTTAATGATCTGGCTAAGCCCTGAAAGAAACTGTTTGAGCGTCCCAAAAGCTGCTTCTTTGGCACGCGGATCGTGCAGGTCATAGGCCTCTACGATCTTTTCGAGGACAAAAGGGATGATCGGTTTGGCTTCACGCAGCAGCTTCGCTACCGCCTCACTCTGCCCTTTGGCAATCAAGTCGGCAGGATCCTGTCCATCCGGGAAAAGCACCACTCCGCCATCAAAGTCGGCATGTGCCAGCATCTGTGCTGCCTTGAGTGCGGCAGCCACCCCTGCCTTGTCTCCGTCGTATGCCAAAATGACCTTAGGCTCCCCCTTTCGAAGCAGCGGCAGGTGCTCACTTGTCAGTGCTGTCCCCAGTGTGGCGACCGCTTCGCTAAAACCTGCCTGATGGAACATCACCACATCAAGGTACCCCTCACAGACAATAAGCTTCCTGTTTTTGTAAATACTCTCTTTTGCCAGATGGTACCCGTACAGCAGGCGCGACTTGTTGAAGAGCTTTGTCTGCGGCGAGTTGATATACTTTGCAGGATGGTTGGTAATGGTACGTCCCCCAAAACCTACGGCTGCACCGTTTGGCGAGTAGATGGGAAAGGTAATACGCTCCACCAGTCTGGCATAGTAGCCGCCATCCTCTCCCTGGGCAATAATACCCGCTTCGGCCGCCTGCGGACGGGGAAGTGCCGTAGCATCCAAAAAACGCATGACCGAACGCCCGTCCGGCACATATCCGATACCGAATCGCTCGATGGAATTTTGCGAAATACCACGCTCTTTGAGGTAGTTTTTCGCCGTTTCGTTCTGCTCGAGGTTTTTGACATACCAGCGCTGTATTGCTTCAAGTACCCGTCTGGCATCGGAGTAGTCCGAACTTCCTTTGGTATAGCGCAAAGAAAAATTGTACATCGATGCCAGCTTTTCGATCGCTTCGGGGTAGCTGAGCTTCTCAAGCTCCATCACGAACTTGATGGCATCGCCTCCTGCACCACATCCGAAACAGTGGTAGATCTGCTTGGAGGGGCTGACAACGAAAGAAGGGGTCTTTTCACCGTGAAAGGGGCAGTTTGCCTTGTAGTTGGCACCCGCTTTTTTCAGCTCGACATAATTTCCGATGACATCGACAATATCGATACTGTTTTTTAGTGACTCTATGGAGGCGTTATCAATCATGACGGCATTATATCCTATTTGGTATAATCACCAACAACGCAGAAGAGGAGTAAAGAATGCATACCCATTTAACAGTAGCACTGCCACGCAGCGCATACCACAACTCTTCACTATTCACTATTCACTATTCACTGCACCAAAGGTGCAAGTAATGGAACATATCCTCCCTGCCTACAACGATCCGCTTTTTAGCATACTGCTCATTATTGTCATCAGCCTTATCATTGCGGTGGCAACCTATGCATGGGGCATCTACAAGCAGCAGAAAGAGGCGGGGAATCTCCTGAAATTCCTTGACAAGTTCGAAAGTGCCGAGTGTGCCCTCGATACCGCAGACATGCCCTTTGAGGAACATATGTTCAAACCGCTGACACTGCTTGCCAAAGCATTTGAGAACTCCGGGGAGTACCACAAAGCGATCAACATCTACCTTTACCTCATCAAGCATATGCCAAGCGACCTTGCCAAAACGGAACTGATGGAGCGGCTGGGCAGCACCTACCTGCATGCAGGTTTTCTCGAACGTGCACGCTCCATTTATGTAGAAATTTTGCGCAAAAAGCCACGCAGCAAAAAAGTACTTTACGAACTGGGAATCGTTTATGAAACAATGCATGACTTCACAAGCGCCAGAGAGGTAATAGAGCCACTGAAAATGCTGGGAGAAGACACGACACAGCTCGAACAGTTTCTAACATTTTTAGAACTCACTTCCAAACACAGCCTCTCGGCAGAGCAGAAGATACCCAGGCTTCTTGCCATCCTCGATACCGAGCCCTCTTTATACCGTCTGGTCATTGCTGAACTGCTTAGACTCGACACCCGTATCGCCTGGGAACGCATCGATATTTCACACCTCCATGATATCCTCGACATCCTCTGGTTCTTACCCAATTCACAACTCGATTTGGATATAATCACACATCATACACAGCTAAGTACACTCTACTATGCCAAAGGCTATCTGCAGAAACCAATGGCACAAAGCGGTATTTTTGCCGTTGATCTGATCGCTACGGCAAGAGAGAACGGTTTTGAAGAGGCAGATCTACACTTTTCATACCTGTGTAAAAAATGCAAACAGAGTTTTCCCGTATCGTTCAAACGCTGCCCAGGCTGCATGACGATCAACTCTGTAGAAGTCGAGGAACAGGTTGCCAAAACAAGCACGCAAACGAATTACTCTCTACTCTGACGGCTCCAGTCTCGGTAACCCGGGACCCGGCGGGTACGGAGGTATTCTCGAATACAACGGTCACATCAAAGAGTATTTTGGCGGGGAAGACCATACTACCAACAACCGTATGGAACTGCGCGGAGTCATTGAAGGACTGAAACTTCTCAAGGAACCCTGCGATGTCGAAGTCGTTTCTGACAGTTCCTATGTTGTCAAAGCCATTAACGAATGGCTTCCGGGCTGGATCAGAAAAGACTTCAAAAAGGTCAAAAATATCGACTTATGGAAAGAGTACCTTGAAGTTTCCAAGCCCCACACTGTCAGGGGTACCTGGGTACGAGGCCATAACGGGCACCCCCAAAACGAACGCTGTGACGAACTGGCACGTACCGAAGCTGAACGTATTCAGCAATCCATCAAAAACAAGGAGCAACAATGACAGACTATGCCCAACTTGAAAAACGGCTTGGTTACACCTTTAAAAATAAGCAGTTGATTATTGAGGCTTTGACACACAAAAGTGACAAAAAGCCTTACAATAATGAGCGGCTTGAGTTTCTCGGCGACGCAGTACTCGACCTCATCGTCGGAGAATACCTCTTCAACAAGTTTCCAAAATCTAACGAAGGGATACTCTCCAAAATAAGAGCTTCACTGGTGAATGAAAGCGGGTTCACCCTGCTTGCCCGTGCCATTGACCTGGGGAGTTACATTTACCTCTCCCCGGCAGAAGAAAACAACAACGGGCGCAACAAACCCTCCCTGCTCTCCAATGCTTTCGAAGCGATCATCGGTGCCGTTTACCTTGAGGCAGGACTCGATACCGCAAAAAAGATCACCATAGACCTGCTCGAATCAGCCCATCCAAAAATCGATCTCGATACGCTTTCAAAAGACTATAAAACCGCTTTGCAGGAGCTGACACAGGCAACACATGGCGTAACACCGCAGTATGAACTTCTGGGCAGCTCCGGTCCCGACCACAAAAAAGAGTTTGAAATTGCCGTCAAGCTCAACGATGAAACCATCGCTTCGGCACGAGGCAAAAGCAAAAAAGAGGCACAGCAGAAGGCAGCAAAAATCGCACTGGAGGCATTGAAGCAATGAACACGTTTGGGAAAAAACTGACACTGACCACCTTTGGGGAGTCTCACGGCAAGGCGATCGGGTGCATCCTCGACGGTGTACCTGCCGGACTGAAGATAGACGAAGCCTTCATCCAGTCTGAACTCGACCGCAGAAAACCGGGCAAGAGCAAGCTTGAAACCGGGCGCAAAGAGGATGACAGGGTAGAGATCCTCTCGGGTGTCTTCGAAGGGCTCAGTACCGGCACGCCTATTGCAATGGTCATTTTCAATACCAACCAGAAAAGCAAAGACTACGACAGCATCAAAAACCTCTTTCGCCCCGGCCATGCAGACTTCACCTACTTTCACAAATACGGACTACGTGATTACCGCGGCGGCGGACGCTCCTCTGCAAGAGAAACCGCTGCACGTGTTGCCGGCGGTGCCATTGCCAAACTGATGCTTCAGGAGCTGGGGGTTGCAATCCAAAGCGGTCTGTGCGAAGTGGACGGTATCAAAGCCGAAAAAATTGACTTCGCACATGCCAAAGGCTCTAAACTCTATGCCCTCGACCCGAACAAAGAGGCACAGCAGGAAGCGGCAATTTTGACTGCCAAAGAAGCACACGATTCTGTAGGCGGCGTGGTACTGACAACCGCTACCGGTGTCCCTGTCGGCCTGGGTGAGCCGCTCTACTACAAGCTTGATGCGGTGCTTGCCGATGCAATGATGGGCATTAACGCCGCCAAAGCTGTCGAGATCGGTGACGGTATAGCCAGTACACATCTCAAAGGCAGCCAAAACAACGACCCCATTACCCCCGAAGGCTTCAAAAGCAACCATTC
Source organism: Sulfurovum sp. (assembly GCA_026983515.1). GTDB lineage: Bacteria > Campylobacterota > Campylobacteria > Campylobacterales > Sulfurovaceae > Sulfurovum. The sequence continues at coordinate 51,534 of JALWHT010000054.1, read as the reverse complement.
CGGGGGTATTCTCGGGGGGATCAGCAACGGTGATACTGTCATTGTAAAAACCCACTTCAAACCGACTCCCTCCATTTTCAAAGAGCAGGAAACCGTCACCGTTGACAATGAGCCGACCGTCTGTAACCTCAAAGGCCGGCATGACCCCTGTGTCGCTATTCGTGGCGCGGTTGTCTGCGAAGCGATGATGGCACTTGTTCTTGCAGATATGGCGCTGCTCAATCTCGGCAAAAAGATGGATCACCTCAAAGCCCTCTACCCAACACACTAAGGAACACCCTCTATGAAAAAAATTATTACCGGCATCCTTGCCGTTGCCGCCATTACCCTTGTCTATTTCTATACTGCCGGAAGCGGAAAGCTCAACAAAGAGCTTAAGCATCAACTCGATACGGAACTGTCAACAATGCAGCAAAACGGCTTTGTCATCGAAACACGCAACAGCATACCCCAAAAAGAGCATTTTGTCATTGACTTTGACGACCCCAAAAAGATGGTCGCCTATTTCAAGCGGATAGGATCAAAGGCAACCGTACAGGATATAGAAGCCCTCAAGGGCTTGAAGATGGGTGTCGACATCACCTATCAGCCTGACCTTTACAGTGCCCTTTCTATAGATCTCTACCCCCTTACCCTGCCAGATAGCGTGCACAACGCGGCAGAAGATGATGAGGAGAAAAAAGTGCTGGCACAGATCGAGAAGATGCTTGCCCAGAAAAAAGTGCTGATGCATATTGATCTGAGAAAAGATCTTTCCACATTTAAAGGCTACCTCAAAGATATTCATGAGACACTGCGTAACAATTCCGAATCGGTAACGCTTTCAATGAAAGGGACGACCTTTGACGGAACCCTCAAAAAAGGAGCCCTCTCTACACTCAATCAAAAAATTGCACTGCTTGGTATGGAGAGTTCAGACGGCATCAAAGCCGTTGCAGACAAAACCATTACCACATACACTTCAACCGGCCCTTCTCCTTATGATATGGATGCCAACTACACAGTAGCCAAGATCACCGTTGCCAAACAAGGGCAGGAAGAACTGGTGCTAAATAATCTTTCTATCAGCACATCCGAAAAAGAGCAAAACGGTCTGCTCTCCAGCAGTGTCATTGCCACGATTGCCAAAAGCACCATGCAGGGGCAGGGACAGACAGTCGGTATGGAACAGATTGTTTTTGACGCACGCACCGACAACCTCGATGCCAAAGCACTGGAAGTATTGCAAACCAGTGACCCTGAACAAAATAAAGCTGCCTTTAACGCAGCCCTCAAACAACTGCTTTCCAAAGGGGTAAAAGTGACGGTAAACAAGTTTGCTGTAGGAAACATTGTTGACAATGGAAAGAAGTTGGGTGACATTGAGATGAACGCCGCACTCAACCTTGCGCCGGGTGTTGACTTTACGCAGATTGAAGCAAACCCTATGTTTCTGCTTGGTGCCATTGATGCCACTACAACCCTTTCCCTTTCCGAAACCATTGCCTCTATGATCGCAAAAGACCCGCGCGCCATGATGGTGATGATGCTCATCCCGCCAAAAGAGGAAAAGGGCAAAAAGGTTTACAACCTCATTCTCAAAGACGGTAAATTCACTGTCAACGGCGTTCCTCTCTAAAAAAGGGTTGGCTCGTCAAGCCCCCTGACACGGAAACTTTTTCTATGAATAGGTGAACGCCCATGCTGCATCAGCGCTGCATAATGCGCTTTTGTCGCATACCCTTTGTGTTTATCAAAGCCATATTCCGGATACACTTCAGACAGCCTCACCATTTCCCGGTCACGTGTCACCTTTGCCAGAATACTCGCAGCACTCACTTCCGCCACAATTACATCGGCTTTGACAAGTGTTTCCAGGTTGTCAACCCCAAACCGGCTGTTGCCGTCAAAAAGATAGCGGCACCCCGGCAGCGCTTTCTGAATGGCACGCAGTCCTTTTGCCAAACATTTCGATATCCCCTCTCCATCGATCTCCTCGGCACGAAACGAAACAATATGGTACCGTGCTGTAGCAACAATCTTCTCAAAAAAGATCTCCCGCTTTTTTTCGCTCAACTGCTTGGAGTCCATCAACCCGTCAATATCTTCTGTCAACACCACTCCGGCCATGACAAGCGAACCGGCCAATGGTCCTCTTCCTGCTTCATCTATGCCACAGAGGGGTCTATTATCTTTTGTCATTTTATCTCCGTATTATTGTTGTTTTGTATGCATAATTACGATGTTGTGAGAGCGACCAAAGGAAGTGCCTGTGGTGCACAATACCCTACAGAAGATCACCTGTAGCGTAGGGGGTCGTCCCCGACAACACCAACACCCCAAACGGACACATTACACCATCTACTCATCAATCAACCCCAACTCTTTTGCAATATCTCTTGTCAACTTTGACAACGGGCGTTTGTGTAGATCATCCGCATCATACAAATACGTCCCAAACAGATCTTGTTTCACTTCCTCATGGGTCTTCTGTGTCAATGCCGCCAACTCTTTGATGCGACTGTCCGGATAGGCTTTGCGTTTGTTTATCATTTCTATCACTTTGTATTTGTGGTATTCATAGCGTCCGTCCAATTCAAACACATCTATATATTTTTGATACACATCTGTAAAATCCTCTTCCAACAAAAGGTCAAAATCTTTTGGCTCTTTTATTTGCAAATTGTCATTTTGTATGAAGGTTTTGAAGGTTACTTTTTTGTCAAAATCAAAAGTAGATGATGTGGGAGATACATCACCTATATCTTCTTCCTTTTTTAATTTCGAGTTACAGATGTAGCATGCGGGCACAAAATTATAAAGACTCAATGCCAAATGAGGATACTCACTTTTATTTTTGACATGATCAAGCGTATACCCGCTCTTAAAGTGCTTACTGGTAGATTTAAATACATTGACAAAGTCGATGTTACAGTAGAAACAGGTATGAATCTCAATATACTGTTTAAAAATATCTGAGATATATTTTTGATATTTGTTTTGATAGTCAAATATCTCCGCAATCTCCTCCCTGATTTCTTCTGGTAACGTTATATCCAGCAGTTTATCAAATGGAGAACATAGCAAAGTTCGCAGATCACATCCCAACTGCTCCTCAAAACGTTCTTGATATATTTTTTCAAGTGTTTTGTATTCATGGTGTTTATATATACGCTGAGCAAGGTCATCATAGTACAACGCTTCTATTTTGTGATAGTCTGTCACTCTAATCATCTTCAAGCTCTGCCAACTGTTTTTCTAACCGTGCCTTGAGTTTTGCTTTGGCAACTTTTTTGTCAAAAAATTTGTCTATTTCCAAAAGATGATTTTCCAAGACCTGTTGCAAATATGGATCACCAACAATCGACTGTATCTGCCTAAACTTCTCTTCTCTTTTGTCGTATATTTTTTTCAAACAAGTTTTGTGTTTATTTTTCTTAGTGATATTGTGAAATCGTATAATTTCATTGATTTTACTTTTCGCAAACTCCCCCATAAGCCCATCTTCCATAAAGAAACTGTCACTCAAAAGTGTGTGGATGTTTTGTCCGAAAGTCTCCTGTTTGTCATGTAGTCCATCAACTACTTTACAGTTTCCTGCTTTCTGTTCCTCATTTTGAACTTCTTTATCGTCCTCTTTATATGTATTTAAAAATATAATATTTTGTTTTGGGATATCGGATAGGAGAAAAGGAGAGTGAGTTGTAACAACAATATTGATCATTATATTATTTAACTCAAGAAAAGAAATTATTTTATGAACTATTGTTACTATTTTTTGCTGCCAAAAAGGATTTAATCCACTTTCTATCTCATCAATCAGTATATTTATTACATTTACTGATGTATTTCTATCATAGTAAGGAAAATAATAAATAAGAGAATATATAAATGTAATAATATGTTTTTCTCCACGACTAAAATCAGAAAATTTTACATTATACGTACTCTTAACATCTACCTGTACAAACTCAGGCAAATAAGGTAGAGTATGCAAAATAATATCACTATTTGTAATAGAATTCATAAATACATCATTATCATATTTATTTAAACGAATAGAGTCAATAAGTTCTGCAAGATTATAAACAGAAGTATTTAAAGATTCTGATTGTTTTAATTGCTTTAATAAGGTACTATCTTTAAATATAGCTACCAAATTAATCATATCATCATTTACAGCCTCAACAAGTTCTCCTATCGTTACTCTTGTATACTTTCGTAATAATTCATCATATTTATATCTTATAAAACTCAATATTGGTGATGCATCATCTAAAAAGTAGTGTTGAAGATTTTTTGGTGTTGTATCTATATTCCAATAAGACATAATTATATTTATAAAAAGAATATAGAGATTTTCTAATCTTAAATCTTTTACTTTACTGACTGTATTCTCTGCTATTGAAGCATTTCCAAATACTTGTTTTAAATTATCTTTGTCTAATTGTACAGTAACAGAAGAAGGAATAAAATTTAATTTATTATTTTTAAATAAATTATTGAAATACTCTCTTATCTTATTATTTGCATTTAGTGTTCTAAACATTAATAACACAGCTACATTGTCCATTTTATCTAAATCTATTTTATTATATTTTTTATTTGGAAAAGAGAATGCATTACTTGTATTCAGAGATTTTGAATCAAAATCATAAAGACTTCCATGATAAGTTTGTAAATACCTACTAATTAAATTCACAAAACTGCTACTATACTGCTCAAAAGAAAGATTATAATGAATTGTAAAAAAACTTGTTCCACTAACTTGTTTGATGTATCTGTCTTCAATATTAATATTACACAGTGTATTAATCTTTGAAAAACTAAAATTAGATTCCGAAAAAGTTAAAATACCAAATTTTGATATTTTTCTATCAAATACAATACACCATAGACCATACTGATTATCAAAAATATAATCTTTTGCTTTAAAAGCTAGAATAAGAAGTAATTCTAAAACACTACTCTTCCCACTCCCATTCTTCCCAACAATAGCCGTCACATTGATATTTTCACCAAAAAAATCAGGGATATAATCCTTGTTCTCATCAATGGTCAGCTCATTTGTATCAGGGTCATACTCACAATGAAACCGAGGTGAAAAATTAAACCCCTGTTTATGAATGTTTTTATACTCCTTCACCCACAAATAGACCAACTCCATACATTCCCCTTGTCATTGATGCAATAATTATAGCCAAATTTGTGGTGTTGTGAGGGCACAACACCCTACACCGATGTTTCATAGAAAATATAACAATTTGCCACATTTTTCATCTCACATCTTTGTAAATGATATGATTGTATATGCCAAATTACAAACGTGTATATCTTGCCGGGTACAGCTTCATGCGGAGCATGCAACGGTATGATTACCGTATAGATGCTATTATCATTTTACCCGATCATCTGCACATGATCATTGCACCAAAACATCCCGAGGAGTATTCCAAAATCATCGCCCACATCAAACGCAGCTTTGTTTACGGACTTGATAAATCTCTCAAAACAAAAGCTAAACTTCACTTAAGCACTTCAAGCTACAACCGCAAACTCTCAGGCATCTGGTAAAAACGGTTTTATGAACACACGATACGAGATGAAAAAGATTGGCTTGAAAAGATGCACTACATACAACAAAATGCTGTCAAACATGCCTATGTTGACAGATGGGAAGATTGGCAATACTCATCATTTACCAAAAGACCGTAGGGTGTTGTCCCTCCGACAACACCGATACTCCAAACAGTAACAACGGTCTAACAAGCATTGTCATATATATTGTCATATATTAGGTAGCCAACATCAAAGGTGTTGTCGGGGAACAACACCCTACGTGCTTGTCAACACTTCCAAAAACGCTTCGCCGTACCGATCGTATTTGACCTCGCCGATACCGTGTACCTCCAGCATCTCCTCTTTGGTAGAGGGTTTTTTGGCACTGAGGTCTTTGAGGGTTTTGTCTGAGAAGACAATGTAAGGAGGGATGCCGTTTTCCGAGGCGATCTGGGTACGTAGTGCCTTGAGTTTGTCATACATCTCCACATCATAGTCGTCAAAGTAGGTCACTTTGCGTTTTGGCACACTTTTGCGCACCTCAAGACGCTCTTTTTTCATGGTTATGGCATGGGCACCTTTGAGCACCTCTACCCCAAAAGGCGTCAAAGCGTACACCTTGAACTCCCCTATCTGTACCGCTCCAAGCTCCAGCAGCTTGTCTGCAATGCTCAGCCACTGCGCCTTGGTGTAGTCGGTACCGATACCGTACACACTCAGTCCGTCATGCCCGTTTTGCAAAATGCGCTGTTCCTTGCTGCCACGTAAAATGTCAACGATGTAGTGGATACCGAATTTCTGTCCGGTACGCACCACTGCCGAGAGCATCATACGTGCCGCCTGCGTGATGTCAACCCTCTCCTGATCAGGCATGATACAGTTGTCACACTTGTCACCGCACGCCTCGATACGGTCGTCAAAATAGGCGGCGATGCTCTGGTGGCGGCACCCCTCCGAGTTGGCGAAGCGCACCATGCTGTCAAGCTTTCCGAAGGCGTGCTCTTTGTAGGGGGTATCGGGAAGATCCTCAATAAATGTCTTTTGCTGCACAATATCCGCCGCAGAAAAAAGCAGCAGTGTCTCCGCCTCCAATCCGTCCCGTCCGGCGCGTCCTATTTCCTGATAGTAGTTCTCCAGTGTCTTTGGCATGGTCATGTGTACCACAAAACGGATATTGCTCTTGTCAATTCCCATCCCAAACGCAATGGTGGCAACAACGACCTGTACCCTATCTGCTACAAAGTCTTTGTATGTTGCATTCTTCTCTTCCGTTGGAAGACCTGCATGGTAAGCCTTTGCCTCAATGCCCTTGCTTTGCAGAAAGTGCGCTACCGATTCGGTCTGTTTTCTTGAAAGCGTGTAGATGATACCCGACTCTCCTTTATGTGCCTCCAGAAACGCCATCAGCTGTTCACGCCCGTCTTTGATGCGGTGACGTGCCTGTATGGTCAGGTTCTCTCTAAAGAGTGAACCCCGCACACGTTTGGGCGTAACAAGTCCAAGGTTTGCGGCAATGTCTGCTTCGACCGTTTTGGTTGCCGTTGCGGTAAATGCAGCAATGGGTACACCGGGAAACTCCCTCTTGAGTAAAGAAAGCTGCCGGTAATTCTCACGAAACTCATGTCCCCACTCACTCACACAGTGTGCTTCGTCAATCACAAAAAAGTTTAGCGGCAGGGTACGCAAAAGGCTTAGGAAATAGGGATTTGTCAAACGTTCAGGTGCCACATAAAGCAGCCGGATGCTCCCCTGTCGCAACTGCTGTTCAATGTCACGGCTCTCTTCCATCGTCTGCATGGAAGAGAGCATCGCCGCCTCTATACCGTTGGCTTTAAGCGCGGTAACCTGATCGTGCATCAGAGCAAGCAGCGGGGAAACAACGACTGTCACTCCCTCCATCATCAGTGTCGGCAACTGGTAACAGAGTGACTTTCCACCCCCAGTAGGCAGGATCATCAGTACATCTTCACGGGAGAGGATGGCATCAATCACCTCTTCTTGCAGCGGACGGAAGGTTTTATGTCCAAAATAGGTTTGCAGCAGTTCATGTTTTTTCATAGGGAAAGTGTACCGCCTTTGGCATACAGCCTGTAAAAATATGTCATATTGTCATTTTCAGACAAATTTATACCCTACACCCCAAACCGGATGAAAGTAGTTATGGCGGTTTTGGGGATCGATTTTGTTTTTAAGACGGTTGATCGCGACATTGACAGCATTGTCGTTCACGCCTTCTCCCTCAGCACCCCACACCTCATCACGCAGATAGTCACGTGTCAAAGGCTTGTCAATGTGTTGCATAAATGTGTGCAGCAGCTTGAACTCAAGATTGGTCAGCGCCAATTCTTCTTCTTCCGTATGCACTGTTTTGGTAAAAAGATCCAGTGTCAATGTTTTGTATTTGAGTTTAGGACGGTTTTGCAATGCTCCTGAGCGTTTCAGCAGCGCCTTGACACGAAGCATCAGTTCTTTGGGACTGAACGGCTTGGTCATATAGTCATCACCGCCTGCTTCAAACCCGTCTTCAAGGTCTTTTTCTTTGTCTTTGGCAGTAAGAAAGATTACCGGAATGTCATACCCTGTTTCACGCAGGTAGGCAACAAATGCACTCCCCTCCATCCCCGGAAGGTTTCTGTCAACAATCATCAATGAGGGGGTTTCCTCTTCAAGAAACTGCTCGACATGTTCAGTGGAGAGAAAACCTGTCACATGGTATCCCTCTTTTTGGAGATGATACTCTACCAGTTCCAAAATATCCTCTTCATCCTCAATCACAATGATCTCAATCGCTTTTTCCATGATACGATTATACCTAATTTTTCAGCAGTCCCGCCGGCAGTCCACCGATATATCCGACCTGTGCCCGCTTCTGTTCAGGGGAGGCATTGCCAATGAGTGCTTCATCCGGAGTCTCTTCATCCACATTTTTGGGCGTATCGGCAAAGGGGTGCTGTATATTAAAGACCAATACCCCCTCACCTGCAACGATAGCCTTATCCAACCCCGTCACTTCCGCCCCTATGGGGAGGGATGCAATACGCATTAATTTTTTACTGTTCATATCATATGCCCAAAGCATATTGTTGACATGGTTTGGGCCGTCCTCTCCTATGATAAGTACGCCATTTCCAAGGTAAAGAATATTATCAGGGTTGGCGATCTTTTTCGGATCACATCGGTAATGTGCCGCATAAGGGCTCTCATCATCAAGAGGTGTACCCGTCAGCAGTGCTTTCATTGAAACAGCACTGTAGTTGTCATCCAGTGCAAAGGCATAAACCCCGCCGCAGAAGTTTTCATTCAGACGAATATCGTTATTGACTTCTATGCCCTCGTAATCATCAGTCATACTCTTGTCAATGGAGGAAAGAGAAAGGAACAACGTGCGACGGACAGGGTCGAATGTGATCCCCTCACCCTTGCGAAACTCCATCGTCGCACCGAGATACGCAGCATATTTTCGTGTTTCAAGAAAGGCGGCTGCCTTGTGCATTCCCGATTTGAGGCGTAAACATTCCGTGGCATCATCTTCGTTGACCTTGCGGTAACCTTCAGGACACCGGTAGTCTGCATTGGGCTTGGCAATCTCAAACATATCGTTCAGTCTCATTTTCTGTTTGACCATAGCATCAATTTCACTGTCTTTTGCATGCCCGAGCTCCCGCCACTGTACAGCAAAGCTTCCACCGTTTTTGGCATTTTTTTGGGTCAACTTCGCTGCATACAGTGTGCCTTCCCATTCAGGCGTAAAAGTTGTCACTGCCTTGTCAAGTACAAACTTGTAAAAGCCTTTAAAGTTGCCGTCATCACTCATGTAGAGTGTTCGATGATCGGGCATCATGACTGCCAGTTCCGGCGTATACCGCCCCAGGACAAAGTGCTTGACAACCTCCGCCCTGCCAAGGGATTTTGGTGCAATTTCAACAATGTGCCCATAATTGTAAGGGGTGAACACTTTTCCGTTGTAACCTTTCACTTTGTCAATACTGTTGTCACCCAGCCAGGCAGCCATATTTTCAACATAGGCACAAAAATAGCTGAATCTTCCTTTCTCATCTTTGAAAGTACCGTCAAGCCGGCAGCTGACATAAAAAGGTGACAACACATCACCATAACGGCTGTTCATCGCATAGTCTTCTTCTCCGCCAAGGTGTGTGCCGTAGTCGGTCTTTGAAGCGGCACAGTCAATGATAGTACCGTTTACAGGACGCATATCAACCGGTTTGGTCTTCACTGCCTGAAGCCGTTTTTGCTCCGTAAGCTTTAGGGTTGTATCGTACACCATACCCGGTGCTTCTTCCATATGCGTCAAGAGCCGGAAGTCTCTTCCTGCTTTCAGCAGTGACGTACCGTCAGGCTGCACGGAAAGACGGGGCTTGCCATTGGCATCCAACATCGGTTTTCCCTTTGCATCGGTAATCATTCCGAATACCCCGTCACCTATCTTCTGACCTGCTTTTGCAAGCATCTGATAAAAAAGCGGATAGCTTTCACTGCGATTATCATCGAAATGAAGGGTAACACCGGAAGTGACACGCAAGATGCTTTTTTCTGTGTCATTTTGGGAAAGCGGTACCGTATTGAAAGTAATATTGATAGCTTTGCTCCCGACAAGATGCACTTTGGAAGGGTCAAGTGTTACGATCTTGTAGATCACAAAGAGGGAGAGTATAAAAAAGGCGAACCATTGCAGTTTACGCATCGGGCAGCTCCGTTTTTACGAAAGTATACCCGGTTTTAGGTTGCAAATCAGCCCTATGGGCATAGGAGCTGAAAAAGTACCTATTTAAAGCTTGCCGCCCATACGTGCAAAAATTACACGCTGCGCAATACTGTCAAGGCGGTCGATGATCTTGAGATTTTTTCGGATATACTTGAGCAGGTTGAAGTACTCTTCCGCCTTGCCGTCCGCTTCACCCATCTTCTGCAGCACACTCTTCTCAAGCAGCGCATAGATGTCATCGGTTTTGGCATACTCCACATCAATCTCGATGGCAAGCTGCTTGATCTTGTCATTGTCATCAAACGTTTTCAGCATCTCAATGGTCTTTTCAAAAGCATTGATCGTACAGCGGTTGATACTCAGAGAGTCTTTAATGAACTGTACAATGTTCTCATCATCTTCCGCCATCATTCCCTGCATATTTTTGAGATAGTTGTTGATATTCGTTCTAATTCGGTTGAGTGCGGAGGTGATCTTCAGATAGGAAACCATTTCACGCAGATCTCTTGCCTCAGGAGTATAACGCGCGAAGATAAGAACAATATCGTTGTCGATCTTCTCCGTACAGCTTGTAACACATTTGAGATTCTTTCGCACCTCTGCTACCCGAACTGTATCTCCTGCCACAAGTGCTTCATACCCCTCTTTATTCGTATCCGCCAGAACTTCAATCGTCTCCAGTACCTCAGCACGTACGGCATGTCGTGCCTGTTCATATTTTGTCAGCATCGTTCTTCCTTCCTTATGTGTTTTATCCGAATCGTCCGGTAATATAGTCTTCTGTCAATTTTTCCGAAGGATTGAGGAAAATGGTCTCCGTCTTGTCATATTCGATCAGCTCTCCGAGATACATGAATGCGGTGTAGTCACTCAAACGGCTTGCCTGCTGCATATTGTGGGTAACAATGACCACAGAAACTTCCGATTTGAGTTCGCTGATCAGCTCTTCAATGGCACTGGTCGAGATGGGGTCAAGTGCCGAAGTAGGCTCATCGAAAAGCAGTACACGAGGCTTGAGTGCCACAGCACGTGCAATACAGAGACGCTGCTGCTGCCCGCCGGACATACCAAGTGCGCTTTCACCGAGACGGTCTTTGGTCTCTTTCCAGATTGCTGCTCCTTTGAGTGCTGCTTCAACCCTGTCCTGTAGTTCACTCTTGTTTTTAATCCCCGCAAGACGCAGGCCATAGGCAACATTGTCAAAAATACTCATCGGAAAAGGCGTGGGCTTTTGGAAGATCATCCCTACTTCCTGACGCAGACGGATAAAGTCATTCTCTTTTTTGAGCTTGAGAATGTTCTCTTTCGTACCGTCACGATGGTAAAGATTGATCTCCCCTTCATACGTATTACCCGGATAGAGATCATGAATACGGTTCATCGAACGCAACAGTGTTGACTTTCCACAGCCGCTGGGGCCGATCATTGCCGTGATCTTGTTCTCTTCGACCGGGAGGGTGATCTTTTTAAGCGAAGGCTTCTCCGCGCCTGGGTAGACAAACGAGAAGTCCTTGACTTCCATCACTACATTTTCCATCTATCTTTCCTTATTTTTTGTTTCGTACGACAAAGCGTCCAAAGAGGTTGATGATCAATACGATCACAGTCAAAATGAACGATGCAGCCCATGCCAGGTCTCTACTTGGTGCGTCCGGGTAGGTTGCCAGGTTATAGATACTGACTGTCAGAGAGGGAAACTGCTCTGTCAGATTCAGGGTAAAAAACTGGTTGTTTGCCGAGGTAAAAAGCAGCGGTGCTGTTTCACCAATAATTCTCGCAAACGAGAGCAGGATACCGGTCATAATCCCTACTTTTGCCGCTTTGATGACCACCTGCAAAATAATCTTATGCTTGCTTCCGCCAAGGGCGATACCCGCTTCGCGCAGCTCCTGGGGAACGAGTCCCAGCATATTGTCTGTTGTGGAAATAATGATAGGGATCATCATAATTGCCAGTGCAGCAATACCTGCAAATCCGTTATACCCTCCAAAGGGGTCAACTAAAATTGCAAACACAAAAACACCGATGACAATGGAGGGTGCCGACATCATAACATCGCTGAGATTTCGGATCACAGCCGCCAGTTTACTGCCATGCCCGTATTCACGCAGATAGATACCTGCCATCATCCCGACAGGCACTGCAATAACACTGGCAAGAATCGCCATAGTAAACTGCCCCACTAACAGGTTTCGAATACCGCCTTCGACCAGGTCATGGGTAAATGTCGTCCAGTGGATCGCCATGATCCCCTTGTAGCTCAGTGTAATGAGGATCCAGAAAAGGAATCCCACGCCTATGACGGCTGCGAGGGTAGAGAGTATGAGAATAGTTTTGTTGAGCATCAGACGGTTCATGCTTTTGCCTTTCTGCCGAAGAAGTAAAACTTCGCTGTTGAGATAATGATGAAGCTGACCACAAAGAGAATCAGTGCCAGATAGTACATACTGCTAAGTTCCAGCCCTTCCGCCTCGGCAAAGTTATTTGCCAAGAGTACAGGAATGGACGTGGTAGGATCGGTAATTCGTTTTGGAAGCTGCATAACCGAGCCAATGAGAAAAGCAACGGCCATGGTTTCACCCAGTGCACGTCCGAGTGCCAGAATAATCGATCCGATGATTCCCCCTTTGGCATAGGGCATGATGACATCTTTGATCACTTCAAATTTCGTCGCCCCCATTGCATAGGCAGATTCTTTAAGTACTGCCGGAGTCGTATTCATGGAGTCACGTGTGATCGATGCCATAAAAGGAATGATCATGATCGCCAGTACAATACCTGCTGTCAACAATCCCACACCGTCACCTCCCACAGTCTTCTGTACAATCGGGGCAAAGTAAAAAAGCCCCCACATACCGTAAATAATGCTTGGTATAGCAGCAAGCAGTTCAATGGCAATAGAAACCGGTTTGGCTACTTTTTCCGAAGCAATTTCAGTCAGAAAAATAGCGATCCCCATTGCCATCGGTGTGGCAATAACCATTGCGATCAGCGTACTGAGCAGTGTCCCGACAATCGGAATAAGCCCGCCAAATACACCACCTTCGTCGTCTTCGTCCGCTTCCCAGGTATCTGTCCAGAGAAAATCGATACCGAACGTGTGTATGGCATCCTGTGCATAGTGAAACAGCACGGCAAAGATTCCAAGAAGCAGGAAGAAGGAGAGTGTTGCAGAGAAAAAAGAGAAATTGCGAAAAAGTTTTCCACCCATACAGTACCTTTCTGTCTATTCGTTCCGGAATTGTACAAAAAACCTATTACAAACCTATTACAAATAATAACAAAAAGGGGGTAGAAGGCAGATGAAGAGGCGGGGCTCTTGCCCCAGAGCTGTGCGAAACAGCTTACTTGATCCCTTTTGCCGCCCAGTATTTTCTGATCTCGTCTTTGGTCGATGCAGGAAGCGGTACGTAGCCAAGATCTGCCGCAGCTTTGTCGCCGTTTTTGTATGCCCAGTCAAAGAAAGCCGTTACTTCTTTGTTCTTCTCTGTCTTTTCTACCGGCAGAAGAATGAATGTTGCCGCAACAATAGGATATGATGTTGCACCAGCCGGATCACCGATGACGGCATAGAAATCGTTTTCGGGTGTCCATGTTGCATACTTTGCAGCATCCTGGAAAGACTTGACAGTCGGGTTGATGAACTTGCCTTCTTTGTTTTCTACCTGTGCAGCAGGCAGACCAAGCTTGATTTTATAAGAGTATTCAATGTACCCTATAGAGTTTTTGATCTGCTGAATGTTTGCAGAAACACCGGAATTGGATTTACCCGCAACTACTTTTGCCGCTTTCCACTTCGGCTTCTTGCTCACTTTGAATGCAGGATCGATTTTGTTGAGGAAATAGGTAAAGTTGAATGTTGTCCCTGATTTGTCTGCACGTACACAGGTTGTAATAGGGGCATGAGGCAACTTTAACGCTGCATTGTCTTTGGTAATGACTGCATCATCCCAGAATTTCGCCTTGCCGCTGAAAATGGCATCGACTGCAGCGCGTGACAGTTTCAGTTCACCGTCTTTAACACCATCAATGTTATATGCCAGTACAATGGAACCGACAACGGAAGGGAACATATAGAGTTTTTTCTTTTTGAGTGTTTTAGGCTTCAGAGGCTTGTCTGAACCGCCAAAATCTACCATTCTTTTGCTGACAGACTTGATACCGTCTCCGGAACCTGTCGGCGTATAGTTGACTTTGTTTCCTGTTGCATTGAAATATTCCGATGTCCATGCTTTATAGACAGGCCCGGGGAAAGAGGCGCCTCGTCCCTTGATCTCGTCTGCATTGGCAACTGTCAGCGCCAGAGAAGCCGCTACTGCTGCGGTTACGATTTTTTTCATTGTCATGGTGTTTCCTTTTAGAAATGATTTACAATAGGAAGTCTACATCAAAGTGATAACAATTTGATTACATCAGTACACTACGTCAGCTTATAACCTATACCCCATACCGGTTCAATATAGTGCTTGCTGCCTTCAGGATCGAGCTTCTTTTTCAGCCGGTTCATTGCAACATTGATGGTCTTGTCGTGAAATACGGTACTCTCTTCGCCCCATACTTCTTCACGTAAATAGTCTCTGTCCAGTGGCTGTCCTGCATTTTTGACAAAAGTGTGAAAAAGTTTGAACTCAAGATTGGTAAGGGCTATTTGCCGATTTTCTACATACAGTTCATGGCGCTTGAGATCAAGCGTAATATCACGGTAACGCACTTTATCGACAGTCAGTACACCGCTTCTTCGTAACAAAGCCTCAATGCGTAACAACAGTTCCTTGTGACTGAAAGGTTTGGTCATGTAATCATCTCCCCCGCACAAAAACCCCTCTTCAAGATCCTGTTCCCGGTCACGTGCGGTCAGAAAGATGACAGGGGTGTTGTACCCAAGGGAGCGCATTCGCGAGACAAACTCACTCCCCTCTACCCCGGGAAGGTTACGGTCAACAATCATCAGTGCAGGATTTTCCTCTTCAAGGAACTGCTCCACATACTCGGTGGAGAGAAAACCCGTTACGTGATAACCCGCCTTTTGCAGGTGGTACTCCACCAGTTCTAAAATATCCGATTCGTCTTCAATAACGACAATTTCTATTTCTGTTCTGTCCATACCACCATACTAACGCAAAGCGGTTACATTTTCATTACAGTCCAAGTCCTTTGAGCACATAGAAGATGAGCGCAGCAAGTATAGCAGCTGCAGGTACAGTGATGATCCATGCTGCAACGATCTTCTTCACCATATCCCGCTTGACATACTCCTCTTTCAACATTTTTTTAAGACGCTTGACCTCTTTTTTTTGTGCTTTATGCGCTTCGACAAGTGCCAGTTTCTTCGCCGGATCTTCATTGGTACAGGCATCAAGTTCCGCTTTGAGTTTGCGCTGTTTTTCCTGCTCCGCCTGCAGTTTCTGCTGCTTTTCACTGGTTTTCTTGCTGTCAAGCCACTCTCTTAAAAAGCCGACCCCGAAAACTGCCCCAACAGCAATATGTGTCGAGGAGACTGGAAGCCCAAGCTGTGACGCAATGACCACGGTAATGGCTGCCGCCATCATAATGGAAAACGCACGCATCTGGTCAAGCTCGGTAATCTCCGAACCGACCGTCCGGATGAGACGCGGGCCGTAAAGGGCAAGCCCCACTGAGATACCGATACCCCCAACAGCCATAACCCAAAGCGGAATCGCTGCTTTTTGAGAAACAGCCATATGCAGCAGGGCATCATTGACAGCAGCAAGCGGGCCGACGGCGTTGGCCACGTCATTGGCACCATGTGCGAAACTGAGCAGTGCCGCGGCAAAAACAAGCGGTATTGTAAAGAGCAGGTTGATATCGGCTCTGCTGCCTTCCATACCACCTATCCGTCCTGCTACACGCGGTTTGCTCCAAAGGTAGGTTATCACACCACCGATCACTCCAATGACAAGTGCAATGCCAAAGGTAGGCTTTTTCGTCTGGGGCAGGAAAGCAAGCACTTGGATCAAATCTTTCCAGACATGCTTGAGCCCTTTAATAGTGAGGTAGGTCAAAAAAGCAGCCGCCATAATAGCCAGCAATACCGGAACAACCTTTCGTGCCGCACTCAGACGATCCTCTTTGTAGAGTATCTGGGATTTGATAACGTAAAGAAAGAGTGCAGCAATCACTCCACCAAGTACCGGTGAAATAACCCATGAAGCGACGATCTTACCCATTGTACCCCAGGAGACAATGGCAAAACCGCCAGCGGCAATACCGCCGCCAAGCACCCCGCCGACAATGGAGTGTGTAGTGGAAACCGGTGCTTTAAGCCAGGTAGCGAGATTAAGCCAGAGTGCGGCTGCCAGCAGTGCAGCCGACATCGCGTAGACAAAGAGCATCGGGTCACCACCAAAGGCTGCGGGGTCAACAATGCCTTTCTTAATGGTACCGACCACATCACCTCCTGCAATGAGCGCTCCGGAAGCTTCGAAGATGGAGGCGACCAGAATCGCACCGCCAATCGTCAACGCACCTGAGCCCACTGCAGGGCCGACGTTGTTGGCAACATCGTTCGCACCGATGTTCATTGCCATATAGGCACCGAAAACGGCTGCCATAATCAAAAATCCACTGTTGGCAACACCACCGCCAAGCCCTTGTGCATACCATGCCACCACCAGGGCAAAAAGTGCCCCAAGCCCCACTTTCAAACCGTTCTTCATTACCTCTCCTTTGTCCATGAGCTCAGCACATCACGGGTACAAATATCATATTTTTATACTGCTAATGATACAGAAATTACATTTTAGTGTGGCTTTTGAAGATGTGCTGATAAAAATCAGCACAGGAAGAAAACAAGATCCGAAAACCGGATTTAAAATTTATAGATCATATCCAGCTGAACACGCTCATAATCTGCTTCATCTCCTGTTTTACTTTTGCTTGCATACAGCGTATCAAAGAAGAAGCTTCCTGCAAAGTAGAGATTCTTACCCGCCTTGTACTTTGCTCTAATCGCATGCCCTTTTGCCCCGGTACCACCACCAAAATTATCCGAATCAGAATAGGCAGCGAATGTTGCATCCTCCTGAAGCTCAGTATAGGAGTATTTTACCTGCCAGTCGCCAACTTTTTTGGCTTTACCCAGCTTGATCGCCAGGTCATATCCAAAGTTGTTGTCATCTGCCCCAAAGTTATAAACAACACTTGCAGCAGCTTTTAGCGGCATTCCAAAAACATCACCAAACTGCAACTCCGCAAACCCCTCAACAAGATGATAGTTGTTCGCATATAATCCATCAGCATCAAGCGTGTTTCCTTTACTTTTTCCAAAAAGAGGCACATTCCCTTTCAATCCATCATAGTAGTAAAAACCGGCACCCAGATTGAGTTTTGCACTTTCAAGCGCCAACTTCTGTACATACTGTGCAATGAAAAGATTAACCGTATCAGCTTCATCCAAAGCATTCTCTTCCAGCGTAGGCTGGTTTATCCCCAGTGTAATGATTTTGGAGTCATCCTTGTACTGATAGTTCACCCCGTTCATAGAGACATCGTTATCCCATATAAGCTGTGACTTAATCGGTCTGTACATCATATAGGGCTCTCTACCTATTTTCAAGATAGAGTTGCCATCTTTGTATGTAAATCCAAGTACATTAAATCTCAATGACTGAAAAAAATAGTCACTCAACGGCTGATCATCAAGGAATGTCTGGTTTCCGGAAGTCGGATTTCCAAAACCTGAGCGCATACCTACGTTAAAATGGAGTTTGTCTGTAAGATCAAGCGTCAGTCCAAGTCTCAAGCGGTAACGATTTCTGTACGTGTTGTCTTCGTCATCCCTCTCGATACTCTCATATCTCAATCGCAAGTCACCCTTAAAGTGTATTCTCTCCATCATACTCTTTTCTGCTACCGGTACATGACCTTCCGTTTCTGCAATCTTCTGCTTCTGCTCGTCTATTCGCTCATGCGGGTGTTCGATATATGCATCCCCCATAGAGAGTGTTGCTGCTGCCGATACCGCTGCCATTGACAAGATAATTTTTTTCATAATCTTTACTTCCTTGTTTTGTTTTGGTTGGTGGAAGTATAAAAAAAAAGAGTAACAAATTTATTACAAAGCAGTAAAAAGTGAGAGATGAGGAAATTTTACATAGATTGATTGAAGTAAAGCTTATTCGTTGGGGAGGAGTAATAACGAAGTGTATACCTTTAGGTATATCCTCACTATAGGAACCAAAAATGAATTTTCGGTTCCAAAAAAAAGTGAAGTAATCAGTAACGCTCCTAATCCCGATATGCCGAATGCTTTGCCCCCCGCTCTTCAAGGTAGGACTGCATCTTCTTCTGTCCCAGTTTACGGGAGTAATCCAAAGGACTCATACCGTTGTTGTCTACCGCATTAATCTCTCCGCCCGCATCAAGCAGTGTCTGCATCATGTTCGTATCAGAAAAACATGCAGCAAGCATAACCGGGGTAATACCACTTTTACGTGTTGTCGAATTGAGATCAAAACCCTGTTCTATACAATAGTCTATGACATCTTTTCGTTTAAATTTAATGGCCATATCCAGTGCCGAAACACCATCACTGTCAGTTTGAAACAGATCAACACCATTTTCAAGCATCGTCTTGATGAACTCGAGTGATGCATATTTGCGTATTGCATAGAAAAGAGGACTGATATCGTCATACTCTTCCAGATCATACTCTTCACCTATAAGAATAGGCTTGTTGAGGTCTACGCCCTCTTTCATGAGCGCCTTCAACCCGGCAATCGAGTCGTTTTCTATCACTTCTGTTACTTTGTTCATGGTTACTCCTTGGTCTGTTACCATTGTGTTGCCAATCATTGCTATGATGGCACTATTCCAATATAGCGGAACATTAAAATTAAAAAAGGAGAAAAGATGAAACTCAAACATGTCATTACACGAACGACAAAGTCCGAAGGCAGCAGAAGCATCAGCACAAGAAAGATCCTGCGTCTGAAAAAAACAAAAGAGTTCGACTATCTTGTCGATACACGCCGTTAACTATCCACCAAACGGATTCATACCGCCAAGCATTCCCATTGCCTGGGATTTTCTGTTATCTTCCACCATCTTGTTTACATCGTTCATTGCTGAAATCAGCAATATCTGCAGCGACTCTTTGTCATCAAGCAGCGAATCATCAATATTGATATCGACAATCTCACCCGCACCGTTAGCGCGGACTTCAACCATACCGCCGCCGGCTTTTGCCGTAAGCTCTACATTTTTCGCCTGCTCCTGCAGCTCCTTGGCTTTTTCCTGCATCTGAGACATCATCTCAGTCATCTTTCCCATATCAAAACCGTTGCCGAACATCACTCCAGCCCCTCGAACGCCTGCGCGATCGTATTGTCGTCATTGAGAATAATAATTTTAGGC
The DNA here is from genome assembly GCA_026983515.1 of Sulfurovum sp. Taxonomy (GTDB): domain Bacteria; phylum Campylobacterota; class Campylobacteria; order Campylobacterales; family Sulfurovaceae; genus Sulfurovum. Next base: position 31,898 of record JALWHT010000054.1, on the reverse strand, counting down.
TTATAGCTTTCCGCTTCGGCTTCACTCATGCTCGCATAGGCAATAATGATGATCTTATCACCCTTGTGCACTTTCCTTGCCGCTGCACCATTAAGACAGATATCGCCCTTGCCGCGCTCTCCTGAAATAATATAGGTAGAGAAACGCTCACCGTTGTTAATATTGACAATGTCAATTTTCTGCCCTACCCGCATCTTTGCAGCATCGAGAAGATCCTGATCAATGGTGATAGAACCTACATAGTTGAGGTTTGCATCGGTTACGGTTGCTCTGTGCAGCTTGGAATAAAGCATGGTAATGTTCATAATCATCCTACCTGATTTATTAATTGTCGGAATTATACCGTATTTGCTCTATATTATACAGTAATTATTGTGAAGAAATGAGAAGCGGCAGAGCGTATATCTGCCGTTGGATACGCTTAGCGTGCCATCTGTGACGGAGGTACAGGGTCTGCCCACATCTCTTCAGGAATCACATACTCTTCAACGACTTTCCCGCCGATGAGATGCTCATCGATAATGCGATCAATCTTCTCTTTTGTCAAGCCGACATACATGGTATGCCCGGGCTCTACGAGCATTACCGGTCCCTGCTGACAGCGGTTCAGACATCCTGTCTGTACCGGCTGTACTGTACCGATAACCCCTTTCATCATCAACTGCTGTGCAAGATGTTGAAAGAGTTCCTGTGACTCAGGGTCATTCTGGCTGACACAGCTTGGTTTCGGCATTCCTGGAGGTGCTGACTGCTGACATTTGAAAATATAGAAGGCTGGTTGTGGTACACCTTGTATCATGGTTAATCCTTTAAGCATATTTTAATTAGGAGTATTTTACTCTGAGTTACTTAAACGAGGATTAAACACCGATTGACACATATCAACAGATTGTTTGCCATTTTCAATTATAATCGCATTATCATATCACAAGGAGCATTGATGCACTATCCCGACTTTTTTGACAAAGTTCCTACCATCGCGTTGCAGGATCCGCTAAGTGACTTTCTCGGTGCCTTCGAAGAGGGTAAACTGGAAATCTCCTATCTTGAGTGCGTCAAGCTTGCCGGGCACTCCTGCCCTACTGTTGCAGGTGCCTATCTTCTTGCCCTAAAAGGACTCGAAGCCCTTTATCCGGAAGATGATGGCGTTCTGCCTCAGAGGGGGCACATTCATGTTGCTATGCGTGACGGGGAAACTGACGGTGTGACCGGGGTCATCTGTAACGTCATCTCTTTCATTGTCGGCGCAAACGGAAAAAGCGGCTTTAAAGGCATAGGCGGACATTTTTCCCGTGACAACCTTGTTTCCTACAACGTGCCCATGAACGGGGAGGTAACCCTCACCCGACTGGCGACAGAGCAGCGTGTCACACTGAGTTACGATGCATCCATCATTCCGGCCGACCCGATGATGAAACCATTGATGGCAAAGAGCCTTCAGGGAAATGCCACCCCTGAAGAAAAAGCACAGTTCAAACAGCTCTGGCAGGGGCGCGTAGAACGCATTTTACTGTCACAAGATTTATGGGATCAGATGATCACCATCCACGAAACAAAGGAGTAACCTATGGGCATTGCACAATTTATGACCGATGAACACCGAAGCTGTGACGACCATTTTGCCGCTGCAGAACAGGCGGCAGCCAACAGTGACTGGCAAACAGCAGAAAAAGCGTTTTTGGCTTTTTCAAACGATACACTAACACATTTTAAACGGGAAGAAGAGGAGCTTTTCCCTACTTTCGAAGCCCAGACAGGCAATGTACAGGGACCTACACAAGTCATGCGCTACGAACATGAGCAGGTTAAAGGTCTCATTGGAAAACTGGCAGAAGCGCTCGAAGCACAGGACAGAGATGCCTACCTCTCACTGTGTGAATCAATGATGATCCTGCTGCAGCAACACAATATGAAAGAGGAGCAGATGCTCTATGCCATGTGTGAACGGTTGCTACCACCTGACCTTAAAGAGGAAACCCTCTCAAAAATGAAACAGGTGGAGCTTTGAGCGCTATGCCGACAATAGAAAAGATATTTCTTGACGCACGGGAACTGGAACATCCCATTCCACTTGAACGTGCCATTGCCGCCATCCGAGAACTCAACAAAGACAACTATTTCTATATGATACACAGAAAAAACCCTATCCCGCTCATTGAATTGGCAAAAGAGCAGGGACTTGGGGTATTCAACAAAGAAGACAATAGCGGTACCTGGCACATCATCATCGCGCGGGACAGAACACGTAATCTCGAGGCACTTTGCGATGTTTAACCAAAACGGTCTTTCGCTCGATCAGGCACCACCTATATCGGTCGTTTTCCGTTTTTTTCTCTCCGGAAGTCTCTTTGGTCTGTTAGCCGGAACATTCATATGCCTCTTTGGCACAGATATTTTCAACCCTGACACCACACAGGCACTCATCATAACCCACACACTGACACTGGGCGTAATGCTCTCTTTTATGTTTGCTGCTCTTTTTCAGATGCTACCGGTCATAGCCGGAATCAAGCTCACTGCGCCTACCCAAAAAGCAAACCTCGTCCAGTACCCCTTCATTCTCGGTGTATTGAGTCTGCTTTTTGCTTTCCACAGTGGTAAACCGGCATTCTTTATGGGCGCATCCTTACTGCTTGGCAGTGCTATCCTCGGCATTGCCTTTGTGATGCTCAAAAACCTGATAGCCCTTCCAAATCACAGCAACTCTTCAAGGGGAATGAGTGTGGCACTTACATCTTTGGTTGTTCTAACCCTGTTGGCACTCTATATGACCGGCACTCTCGCAGGACTCTGGCAAGGCAACTACTACACACAGATCAAAACAGCACACTACTCTTTTGGGCTCTTTGGGTGGATCGCCCTGCTGATCATTTCCATCTCCTTTCAGGTCATAGAAATGTTCTACGTTACACCCCCGTATCCTGCGTTTATCAGCAAATCTCTACCACAGAGGGTTTTCGGGTTACTGCTCATAGGCACGGTTGGAAGCTTTTTCTTTGAAAAAACATGGATGGTTATTGATCTTTTCATCATCATCTTCATGCTCTGCTATGCCCTGATGACCCTGCGCCGTCTTTCACAGCGCAAACGTCCTATTGCCGATGCCACTGTCTGGCTGTGGCGTCTTGGTATGGGTCTGCTGGTGCTTAGCATGGCTGCCACTCTCGATACCCGCTTTTACGATGTTGCAAGCCTGAAAGCACTTAACTACATCTTTTTTGCAGGATTTGCACTGAGTATTGTCCTGGCCATGTTTTACAAAATTGTTCCCTTTCTGACATGGTTTCATCTTAACTCACAGGGATACTTTACCGCTCCTATGATGCATGAGGTCATTCACCCCAAAACGGCAATGAAACACCTTTATATTCATATCGCTACACTCTTGGCTTTTACAGTTTCTGTCTTCATCCCGGCAGTGATCTATCTTGCAGCCACGCTTACCCTGCTCTCCTTTGGCTGGATGCTCTGGCAGATTGTACATGCATGGAAACTTTATGTACATACACAGAAAACAGGGGAAAAGTTTGAGATGAATATCGCGTAGGATGTTGTGCACCACAGGCACTTCTTTGAGACACCCTCACAACACCGATTGTAAAGAGGGGGGGGATAACTCCTACAAAAACTATGAAATACCCAACAACTCCCGAACCACTTCACGGTCATCAAAAGGATACTTCACCCCTTTGATCTCCTGATAATCCTCATCACCTTTTCCAAGGATCAGCAATACTTCGTTTGGTTCAAGCGCATCGAGTGCCATTTTGATAGAAAGGCGTCTGTCGGGACAGGCCGTGACGTTTTCTTTACCCACCAGCCCGTTGAGAATATCTTCTAAAATCATCTCCGGTACTTCGTCACGTGGGTTGTCCGATGTTACATAGATTTTGTTGGCATAACGCCCCGCAACAGCACCCATTCGCGGACGCTTCTCCTTGTCACGGTTTCCTCCCGCACCAAAAACCACACTGATATCCCGGTCTTTCATCGATTCAAGTACCGCGTGGATCCCGTCATCAGTATGGGCAAAATCGACAATGACCAAAGGATCGGTACTGACAACCTCCATGCGTCCGGCAACCCCTGCGAAGTTCTCGACGACATCGCACACTTCCTGCAGGGGACGTTTGGTCAAAAGATGCACAGAACCAATCGCCGCCATAAGATTGAAAAGGTTGAAAAGCCCCACCATAGGGGAATGGAAACTTGCCTCTTCCCGCAAATATTTGATACCGGCGGTAATACCATTTACCAGTGAGAACGCCTGTACCTTGTAGGTTGCAGGTTCATCCACCCCATAGCTGTAGGCATTTCTTGGATTAAACGTAATATGCTTGATATCATCCTTGTTCAGCAGCTTCATCGTATCATCTGCAAAGAAAAGGCTTTTGACACGGCGGTACTCTTCTACTGTACCATGATAATCAAGATGGTCCCGCGTCACATTGGTATGTACTTTTAATGCGAAAGTAATTCCCTCTATGCGCTGCTGATGGATAGCGTGAGAACTGACTTCCATAATGAAATAATTACAGCCACGGTCATGGGTCTGTTTCATATTGTGCAGTGTTTCAAGAATGGAAGGCGTAGTCATACTCTTTGCTTCTATGCGCTGTTCTTCCGCAAAAAGTCCCCGTGTACCCTGAAGTGCCGGCTTTTCACCAAGATCAAGCAGAAAAGAGTAGATTGCTGCGGTTACAGTTGTTTTACCGTTGGTGCCTGTGACGCCCACGACCCGCATATCGTCAAGTTCCCACAGAGCTATCAGTTCTTTGGGAGTTATGTATACAGGTTTGGTTTCAAGTGAATCAAAATAAGGCGTATTTTGCGCCGTTTTTAGAAAAAGTGTATCACTGTCCAGCTTGTTTGTATTGTCAGTAATGAAGGCATATCCCTTCATTTTGAAGGGAACTTTCATTCTTTCATTCCTTTTACAACGTTATAGAGGGCAAGCACATCCTGGTCGTTACCAAAAAGGCTTGTCGTTGCATCCAAATAGTTCAGTGCCATATCATCAAATCCTTCTTTTGCCAATCGGGTAACAAAATCGATGAACTGATCCTTGTCTGTAATGACTACCTTGGTTGAAAACATAATATCTTCAAAAGCCTTTTTAAAACTGCCTCGGCTTTTTACCAACTCAAGAAAGTCACTGTATCGGATGCCGTCACTGTATTCTACCTCTTCCTGCACCGGGTCAACCAACAACTCGCTTAGCTGCATTTTGGTTGTCGAAAGCGATTCAATGAGCCCATCAATAATATCGGCAGCATTTTCACGCTCCTGCTTAATGATATGATAATAATCAAAAAGTGCCTGCGCTTCTTCATCACTCTCGATACCCAAATCGCTCAGGTATACCCCCACCTTCGCTTCTTCAAGTGTAGGGTAATCCTTCAGCAGCAAACCATAAGTCTGCAGTGCCAACTGGTAATCACCTTCAAGAAATTCGCGTTCTGCACGCTCCAACAAAAGATCCGGATTTACTTTTCTCATCTTATCCTAATTGATCCAGTTTATCTTCGAAACCTTGTGGTACATTCATCACACGAAGCTCCGGATGAATCAGTGTTTTTAACTGCTGTTCCACACCAAACTTAAGTGTTGTTCCGCTGCTGCCACAGCCAACACACGCACCTTGAAGCTGTACATAAACCACACCGTCTTTTATGTCGATTAGCTCAATGTCTCCGCCATCAAGTTTGATAGAAGGTCTTACCTTCTCTATCACATCTTTTACCGGTGGAAACAGCTCTTCATCTGTAAAGGGGATCAATTGTACTCCTTCTTATTTTTATTATTATATCAAATTTCAGAAATAAACCCCTATATGGGTTTTGTTACTGTGTTTATACACTAAAACACTTGTTTTGTCAATGGAAGATTTAATTTTTGAAAATATTTTTGAAAGTAAGTACCCGGGAACCCCTGGGTACGGAGTGCAGAACGATTATACGAGTTCGATAATCGCCATAGGTGCTGCATCACCTCTACGTGTACGTGTCTTAATGATACGTGTATAACCGCCGTTTCTTTCGGCGTATTCAGGTGCGATCTCATTAACGATTTTGTTTGTACACTCTTTGTCCTGCAGCAATGCAAAAACAGCTCTGTGTGCGTTGAAATCACCGGCAGATGCCTTTGTGATCAGTTTTTCGTAATAACTTCTCAACTCTTTCGCTTTTGGCAGTGTTGTCTCGATTCTTCCCTCTTTTGTCAGAGCGATCGCGAGATTTTTAAGCAGTGCCGCTCTGTGAGAAGAGGTTCTGTTCAGTTTACGATATCCGTGCTTATGTCTCATATCTTTCCTTTATTGGGGCAGCTTATGCTTTCAGCTGCTCTAATTTTTTTACAAGATTCGCTCTTGTGCTCTCTGCAAGTTCAAACTCAGGACCAAAACCGTGCTCAACAAGGCATTCATTGATCTCATCGAGAGATTTTTTGCCCAGATTTTTAATGTTCTTGATCTCAGTCTCGCTCATCAATACCAGTTCACCCAGATATTTGATGCCGGCTCTGTCCAGTGAGTTAAATGAACGTGCACTCAGCCCCAGTGAATCTACCGGCTGGAGGAAGGGTTTGATCTCACTCTCGTCACCACTTCTGCGAGGCGCGGGAGAAGAGATGTCAACATCAAGCACACCGTTAAATACGGAAAGCTGCTTGTTCATGACTTCCAAAGCGTTGGTAAATGCTTCAACCGGACCGATCTGTGCATCTGTTTCAATGTCAAAGACAATCTTTTCAAAATTCGGATTGTCCTCAACAAGGACAGGCTCGATTTTATAGTTCGCTTTTCTTACAGGTGTGAAAAAGGCATCCAATGCAATGGCTTCAGGATCAACATCGTCTCTGAGTTCTTCGCTTGGAACATAACCTATACCTCTGGCTATCACTACAGTAAAGTTCAATTCGGCATCTTCGTTCAGTGTTGCCAGCGGCAAATCACCGTTGACCACTTCGACCTGATCGTTGTTGAGATCCTGTGCAGTAACCTCTTTGTGCCCAGAGAAGCTATAGCTTAGCTCTACTCTATCACTCTCATCTTTGATTTTGAAGCGAATATTCTTGAGATTGATAATAAATACGGCAACATCTTCATGCATACCTCTTACTGTATCAAACTCATGTGCTGCTCCTTCGATCCTGATGGAGATTGGTGCATACCCGATAGACGATCCGAGGATCAGACGTCTAAGCGGATGTGCGAGTGTAACAGCATAACCGCTCTCAAAAGGGTAGGCAACGATTTCAGCACGATTAGCGCTGATCTCATTAACTTCCACTTCTGTCGGCATAAATGGTGCAACTTTAATTTTTCTCATTTAACTAGCCTTTACTACGATTATTTAGAGTACAGCTCGACGATTAGACGCTCTTCCACAGGAATTGAAATCTCATCTCTTTCTGGAATTCTTGTAAAGATTCCGAAGAGTTTTTCTTTATCGACGTCAACCCACTCAACCATACCGGTCTGGTTTGTCAACTCGATCGCTCTGAGGATCTGAGGGTTGTTTTTGCTCTTCTCTCTGATCTCGATTTTCTGGCCTGGCTTCACTCTGTAAGAAGGAATGTCAACACGCTTACCGTCAACAAGGATATGACCATGGTTGACAAACTGTCTTGCAGATGCTCTTGTCGTTGCAAACCCCATTCTGTATACAACGTTATCAAGTCTTTGCTCGAGCAGTTGAATCAGAATAGCACCGGTGTTCCCTTCTCTTCTGTTTGCTTCCTGGAAAAGTGCTCTAAACTGCTTTTCTGAAACACCATACATGAATTTAGCTTTCTGCTTCTCTTGAAGCTGAAGACCGTATTCACTGATTTTTGTACGTCTTTGACCATGCTGTCCCGGTGCATATGGACGTTTTTCCAAAGCCGATTTACCGGCAAGTCTTCTCTCACCTTTCAGACCAAGGTCAACACCAAGTCTTCTTTCTAGTTTTTCAACTGGACCTCTATATCTTGCCATGCTTATACCCTTCTCTTCTTAGGTGGTCTACAACCATTGTGTGGAAGCGGAGTGATGTCCTTGAGGAATGTTACACGGATTCCTTCAGTCGCACCGATCGCTTTAACCGCTGTATCTCTACCGGATCCTGGACCCTGTACTTTGATCCCGACCTCTTTGATGCCGTTTTCTTTCGCTTTTGCCATTGCATCCGCAACTGCTTCAGTCGCAGCGAACGGAGTCGATTTCTTAGACCCCTTGAATCCAAGTGCTCCTGCAGAGCTCCAAGCGATAACGTTACCCATCTCGTCTGTTACAGTAATTACTGTATTGTTGAAGGTCGCTGCTACGTACACAACACCTTTTGCAATACTCTTTTTTGCTTTTTTCTTAGCCATACTTTGCTACTCCTTACGCTGCGCCGACAGTTTTACGCTTACCTTTACGGGTACGCGCATTTGTCTTCGTTTTTTGTCCACGAACAGGAAGTCCTCTTCTGTGTCTGAGACCTCTGTAGTTACCCAGATCCATCAATGCTTTGATATCCATTGCAACTTTCTTTCGAAGGTCACCTTCCACCATAATGTTTTCCTGAATATCGTTACGGATCATTGCCGCTTCCGCATCTGTGAGCTCGTGAACTCTCTTGTCGTAGCTGATACCTGTTCTGTCAAGGATTTTTCTTGACGTTGTCAAACCGATACCATAGATGTATGTCAGTGCATACTCCATTCTTTTCTTCTGTGGTAAATCAACACCTGCAATACGTGCCATGTTTATCCTTGTCTCTGTTTATGTTTTGGATTTTTACAAATCACGCGTACAATACCCTTGCGCTTGATGATTTTACAATCATCGCACATCTTTTTAACTGATGGTCTGACCTTCATGGTGACTCCTGTAAATTTTTGCACCCTTTGTTTGCGTGGATGACCGAGTTTAGGGCATCCAACCCTTGAGTGATCGGTGCGAATCAATCAAAGATTCTTCGCGCAGTTTCCTACTACCTATAGTAATAGGGACAGGGATTATACCGAAATGTTTCTTGAATTTTTCTTATATTTGGAGATTTCCCGCAGGGTGCGTAACTACGCACCATTTTAAGCAGCAGTATGAAACATGGGGCGGTCAACACCCCGTATGTTATTTGTATCTGAAGGTGATACGCCCTTTATCAAGACTGTATGGAGTCAGTTCAACTTTTACTTTGTCTCCGGGAAGGATCTTAATGTAGTGCATACGCATCTTTCCGGCAATATGGCACAGTACCACATGCCCGTTATCCAATTCTACTCTGAAGGTTGCGTTAGGCAACGCTTCTACCACTTTTCCGTCGATTTCGATTACGTCATCTTTTGCCATGTCGTTTATCCTTTTTCGTTTACGAAGAAGCCGTTGCTTCCGTGAGGATGACAGCTTTGCCGTCAACCACCGCTACCTGATGCTCATAGTGTGCAGTCCGCAGACCGTCATCACTCACTACCGACCACTCATCATCAAGCAATACCGGCGTACCGCTTTTTTGACATACCATCGGCTCAAGACAGAAGACCATGCCATTTTTAATCTTGGGTCCCTGGTTGGGTTTACCCTCAAGATAATTGGGAATATTGGGTTCATCATGCGGTTTGGTGCCAATACCGTGACCACAATAATCGCGAAGGGGAACAAAACCGGCTTCGGTAATATAGTCTTCCAAGATCTTGGTCAATTCTTTAAAACGCATGCCCGGTTTAATCTGTTCGATCGCATGATAGAGTGCGCCCTTCGAACATGCTATAAGCGCCTTGTCTGTTTCGGAAACTTCACCGACAGGCATTGTAATTGCCGCATCTCCAAAGTAACCGTCAAGCTTTGTACCGATATCCAGTCCGAGAATGTCACCCTCTTTGACCACTGTATCATCAGGAACACCATGGATACAGACTTCATTGAGTGAAGTGCAGACCGAACCGGTAAAGCCGTAGAGCCCTTTAAATGACGGGACTGCTCCTGCCTCACGGATATATGCTTCACCGAGCGCATCGATCTCTTTGAGTGTCATACCGGGTTTTACTATAGATTGAAGATACTGAAGTGTATTGCCGACAATCTCGCCAGCTGCTTTGAGCTTGGCGATCTCATCGGGTTTTCGAATTGCAATAGCCATTAGAGACCTACATTACCCAGTGTATCATACTGGTTCATCGTACGCTGTGCTTCTATTTTACGCATCGTATCGAGTGCTACCTGAACAATAATGAGCACTGAAACCCCACCAAAGTAGAAGCTTGCACCCATACCCGAAATGATTGCGAACGGTACTGTCGAAATAAGTCCAAGATAGATCGCACCCCACACTGTCAGACGGCTTGCCACTTCGTTGAGAAACTCTTTGGTATGTTCACCGGGTCTGACACCGGGGATAAACCCGCCCTGTCTCTTCAAATTGTCTGCAATATCTTTCGCATTGAATGCGATAGAGGCATAGAAGAATGCAAAGAAAATAATAAGGAAGAAGGTCGCAATGTTAAAGACGATACCTCCAGGGCTCAATGCATCTGCAATGGCAGTCAACACCGGATTGGTACTTGCCTGCAGCATTGTCAACGGGAACATCAATACCGCGGATGCGAAGATCGGAGGAATGACACCTGAAAGGTTCACCTTAATAGGGATGTAGTTCATGACACGCTTGCTCTGGTTCTGCATAATCGTCTTGCGTGAGTATGAGATAGGCACACGGCGTTCTCCCAGTTCCACGTATATGATGACAAGAATTGTCACAAGCACGACTGCCAGAATTGCTAAAACAACCAGGAAATTCATTTCCCCGGCATTGACCGCACGGATTGTGTTTCCTATTGCTGCGGGAATACCCGAAACAATACCGGCAAAGATAATCAGAGAGATACCGTTACCGATACCTTTCTGCGTAATCTGCTCACCAATCCACATCAAAAGCATTGTACCAGTCAACATAGAGAAGGTTGTCAATACCGTGAAGGTTACAGGGTCGATCATTACCGCACTTTGCCCTTCACGTCCCGTCATACTCTGTAGACCCATGGATACACCAATAGCCTGTACTACTGTAATAAAGATAGTGAAATAACGAATGATCTGCATATACTTCTGCATACCGTCACGTTCTTTTTTCATTTGACCGAGTGTGGGGAAAGTTGCTGCGAGGAGTTCCATAACAATGGAAGCTGTGATGTAAGGCATAATACCTAACGAGATGATACTCAAACGTCTCACGGCATTACCGGAGAACATGTTCATCATCCCGAGGGCGTTGTTTGTATTGTTATCAAAAAAATCTTTGATAACCGTCAAATCAACCCCCGGAGTAGGAATATAGGCTAAAACTCTGTACGCAAAAAGGAATCCCAATGTAATCAGGATTTTTTGAGTTAAAGCATTACCCATGATTATTTTCCGCTTGTGGTAACAGCGTCATCTTTAATCTTGCTTGCAAGATCTTTTGCAGATGTACCGATCAGTTTAACTCTAGTAACGGTTTTTTGCAATTTGTGTACGCTTTTGATACTCTCAAGTGTAATCTCGTCAAGATCTGCGACTGCTTTGATCTTGTCGACATTGATGACGTACGGTTTTTCAACTTTTGAAACAAATCCAACTTTAGGAAGTCTCTTATAAAGTGGCATTTGACCACCTTCGAAACCTCTTTTCTTGCTGTAACCTGATCTTGCTTTTTGACCCTTGTTACCACGACCTGCTGTTTTACCTGTACCTGAACCCTGTCCACGTCCTACTCTCTTTCTGTTGCGAGTAGAGCCGGGAGCCGGCTGTAAATTATGTAGACCCATACTATACCCCTTACGATTTGATTCTGGTAAGTGCCTGAATCGTACATCTTACCAGGTTATTTGGGTTGTTTGAACCGATCGATTTGCACAGTACATCCTGTACACCTGCAAGTTCGAGTACCGGACGTGCAGCTCCACCTGCGATTACTCCTGTACCTTCACTCGCCGGGCGAAGAACGATGCGGCTTGCATTGAACTTGTGCTCGATGTCGTGCGCGATCGTTGTTCCCTTGATGTTTACCTTCACAAGGTTCTTGTGTGCATCATCAACCGCTTTCTTGATCGCGTCTGGAACCTCTTTTGCTTTTCCGTATCCGTAACCGACGTTACCTTTTTTGTCACCGATGACGACAAGTGCAGTAAATCTGAATCGTCTACCACCCTTGACAACCTTGGTAACACGACCGATGTTTACGATCACTTCTTCGAATTCTTTTTCGATTTCTTGATTTTCCATCATGCTTCCTTAAAACTTAATTCCGGCTTCTCTGAGGCCATCTGCGAATGCGGCAACAACACCATGGTAGAGGTAACCGTTTCTGTCAAATACAACTGTCTCAATGTTTTTAGAAGCAAGTGCTTTTGCCATTTCGGCAGCCACTTTCTTCGCGTCTTCTCTGTTCGCTTTGAGTCCGAGCTTTCTACCGTCAACAGCAGCAAGTGTAGCACCTGCATTATCGTCGATCGCCTGAGCATAGACATGCTTGTTTGACTTGTAGATAGAGAGTCTAGGCAGTTCAGCTGTACCGAAGATCTTGCCTCTTACTCTTGCTTTTCTCTGAGCGCGAAGTTTGTTTTTTCTTTTCTGAATACTTTTTAACATCTATCGCCCCTTACTTACCGGCCGCTTTACCGGCTTTTCTGATGATAACTTCATCTGTGTACTTCACACCTTTTCCTTTGTAAGGCTCAGGTGGTCTGTATGCTCTGATCTCAGCAGCTGCCTGTCCGACGGCCTGCTTGTCAGTACCTTTTATGGTAATGATGTTCTTGTCGACAGTAATTTCGAGTCCCTCTGGAATCTCGAAGTTGATATCATGTGAGAACCCAAGCTGCAGGTTAAGTACTTTACCCTGAACTGCCGCTCTGTAACCGACACCATTGATCTCAAGTGACTTCTGGAAGCCCTTGTCAAGACCGATAATGATGTTGTTGAAAAGTGCTCTGTAGGTTCCCCAGAAAGCGGCAGACTGCTTATCGTCACCTTTTCTGATGAAAGTTACTTCGTTCCCATCGATGTTCACACCGACACGTCCGTGTGTTTCAAGTCTCTTTTCAAGATTGCCTTTTTTAGCCACGAGAGTCGTACCGTCGAGAGATACATCAATACCGTTTGCGACAGTTACTGGTCTTTTTCCTATTCTTGACATCTTGTCTCCTTACCAAATACTACAGATTACTTCGCCGCCGATACCACGCTTATACGCTTCATCGTTGGCAAGTACGCCTTGGCTTGTAGAAACAACCAGTGTACCGTAACCGTTTTTAAATGTTCTGATCTCATCTTTACCCTTGTGAACACGTCTTCCGGGTTTGGAGATCTTTGTGATCTCGTTGATCACACTCTTTTCATTTTCGTCGTACTTCAGTACAACTTTAATCGTCTTTTTGTTACCGTCTTCTTTCACTTTGTAACTCTCGAGGTACCCTTTGTCAACAAAGATCTGTACAATCGCCTCGATCATATTAGAGTGAAGAAGTGTCGTAACATCCAGTTTTCTTTGCGCAGCGTTTCTGATACGAGTCAGTGAGTCTGCAATTATATCTGTCATCATCTTTTACTTCTCCTTACCAGCTTGCTTTACGCATTCCGGGAATAAGACCTTCATTGGCCATTTTTCTCAAACAAATACGGCAGATACCGAAGTCTCTGTAGACAGAGTGCGGTCTTCCGCAGATGTTACATCTGGTGTACGCCTGAACAGCGAACTTAGGTTTTCTCTTCTGCTTTGCAATCATCGATTTCTTAGCCATTAGTTTCTCCCTTTAGCGAAAGGCATACCAAGCTTTTCTAAAAGCGTGAATGCTTCTTTGTCATCTTCAGTGTTGGTGACAATCGTGATGTTCATACCATGTGTCTTGATAATATTGTCATAATCGACTTCAGGGAACATCAGCTGTTCTTGAAGACCGAAGTTGTAGTTACCGCGACCGTCGAACCCTTTTCTTGGCACCCCTCTGAAGTCTTTCACTCTTGGCAGGGCAATAGAAACGAGCTTGTCAAAGAAGTTGTACATATTCTCTCCTCTGAGTGTTACTCTGATTCCTGACGGGGCACCTTCTCTTGCTTTAAAGCCTGCAACAGACTTTTTGGCATTAACGATTACCGCTTTCTGACCGGCGATAAGAGAGATAGTGTCTGCCATATTGGCGATGAGTTTGGAATCTCTTCCCTCTTCACCGGCACCGACAGAGATGACGATCTTTTCAAGCTTCGGTGTCTGCATCGGGTTTTTCACCCCGCACTCTTCGCGCAGTGCAGGTACGATGTCATTGTACTTTTGCTTCATTCTACTCATAGGATTAACCCTCTACTTTTTTTACATTTGAGATATGGATCGGCATCTCTTTATTGACAAATCCACCCTCTTTGTTCTGCTCGCTCGGCTTAACAGCTTTTTTAGCCATCTTACAGCCTGCAACGATCACTGCATCTTTCTTGGTAAGTACCTGGAGAACTTCTCCGGTCTTTCCCTTGTCGTCACCAGCGATGATCTGTACCTGATCACCTTTTTTGATTTTGAATTTATTCGCCATTACCATACCTCCGGTGCGAGGGATACAATTTTCATGAATCCTGCATATCTTGTTTCACGACTGACAGGGCCAAAGATACGTGTACCGATTGGCTCCTTTTTGTCATCGATGATTACCGCTGCATTGTCGTCGAATCTGATCAGTGAACCGTTTTCTCTCTGGATCTCTTTCTTTGTTCTTACAACAACCGCTTTGACAACCTTACCTTTTTTCACTTTACCGGTAGGAAGTGCTTTTTTTACAGAGGCAACAATTACATCACCTACTGATGCATATCTTCTTTTTGATCCGCCAAGAACCTTGATACACATGATCTCTTTCGCACCGGAGTTATCCGCTACGTTCAGTCTTGTAAATCCCTGAATCATTACAGTTCTCCTCTCTTCACGATTTCAAGAAGTCTAAAGCTCTTGTTCTTGGAGAGTGGTCTGCACTCAATAGCAGTGATTGTATCTCCAACATTTGCATCGTTTTTCTCATCATGAACAAGATATTTTTTAAATCTTTTTACTGTCTTGTGATATCTTGGGTGAAGTACACGACGCTCAACCAGTACGGTTGCCGTCTTGTCTCCAGCCTTTTTGATCACAGTTCCTTGTATTTGTCTTTTTGGCATAGGTGACCCCTTACTTCGATCTTACAGCAGTCAATGCTGTCTGGATTCTGGCGATATCTTTCTTCGCTGTTCTCAACTCTGAAGTGTTTGTCAGCTGCATCGTTTTCAACTTTGCATTCAGTGTAAACAGTTCCAGTTTTTTCTCTTTGAGCATGTCAAGCAGTTCTGCTTCGCTCTTGTCTTTCAAATCAATATATTTCATTACTGTCCTTTGAAGTGATGATTTTACACTTGAATGGCAGTTTATGGATCGCCAGTGTCAACGCCTCTCTTGCAAGAGACTCGTCAACGCCTGCCATTTCAAAGATGATACGTCCGGGCTTGATATTCATTACCCATCTGTCAACAGCACCTTTACCTTTACCCATCCTTGTTTCAAGAGGCTTGGCTGTAAGAGGCTTGTCCGGGAATACACGGATCCATGTTTTACCGGTTCTGTTAATCTTTCTTGTCATCGTAATACGTGCCGCTTCAATCTGACGAGAGTCAATACGTCCAGCCTCTACCGCTTTGATTGCAATATCACCGAACTCAATCTTGTTCCCTCTGAAAGACTTACCGCGGTTACGACCTTTTTGCTGCTTTCTCCATTTGGTTCTTTTAGGCATCAACATGGTTATTCACCTCTCTTTCTGGAAGGTCTTCGACCACCCTTTTTCTCTTCTTTCGGCTCAGCCTGGATCCCTTTTGCAAGGACTTCACCTTTGAAGATCCATACTTTGATTCCGATGATTCCATATGTAGTATGCGCTTCAGCAAACCCATAGTCGATCTTCGCTCTGAGTGTATGCAGAGGCACACGACCCTCAAGGTACCACTCGGTTCTTGCCATTTCAGCACCACCCAGTCTACCTGATACAGAGATTTTGATTCCTTTTGCACCAGACTTGAGTGCACCCTGAATCACTTTTTTCATCGCACGTCTGAAGGCAACGCGGCGCTCAAGCTGTGTTGCAACGTTTTCTGCTGCCAGTTGCGCTGAAGCCTGAGGACGTTTTTCTTCTTTAATGTTGATCGCAACATCTTTTCCAAGCATTTTAGTCAGTGTAGATTTGAGTTTCTCAATATCTGCACCTTTCTTTCCAATAATGATACCGGGACGTGCCGTAACAATGTTGATTCTGAGTTTTTTAACAGTTCTTTCAATGATGATGTTGGAGACACCAGCATAAAAAAGCTCTTTTTTCAGAAACTTTCTGATTTTGTGATCTTCTGCAATGAAATCAGCTGCTCTTGTTTTGGCCGGGAACCATCTTGATTCCCAGTTTCTGTTGATTCCGAGTCTAAGACCTATCGGATTGACTTTCTGACCCATATTATGCGTCCTCCCCATCTTTTTTAGCTGGACCAACTTCAACAAGGATGTGTGCCGTTGGTTTAATGATTCTTGACGCAGTACCTCTTGCTCTAGGTCTCCATCGTTTCATTACTGCCGCTTTATCTACTCTGCATGATGTAATTTCAACTTCTTCCGGCTCATAGTCACCGTTTGCAACTGCTGAAGCGATAACTTTGGAAATGATACCCGCTGCTTTGTTCGGCATAAATTCCAGTGATGCGAGTGCCAACTCGGCATTCATTCCCTGAACTTCTCTTGCGATCAGTCTCGCTTTTGTAGGTGATACTCTTACGAATTTCAATAGTGCTCTACTCATCTTACCCTACCTTCTTCTGAACAGAACCTTTATGGCCCTTGAATGTTCTTGTTGGTGCAAATTCACCAAGCTTGTATCCAACGTGGTTTTCTGTAATGAATACAGGTACGAACTGGCGTCCGTTGTGTACGTTGATAGTCAAACCGATAAACTCTGGGAAGATCACAGATCTTCTTGACCAGGTTTTGATAGGCTTGTTTGAACCCTCTTCTTTTGCTTTCAGTACTTTTTTCATTAGGTGACCATCGATGAATGGACCTTTTTTTAACGATCTTGCCATATCTTAGCCCCTTACTTTTTTCTCTTGCTGATGATGAGCTTGTCGCTCGCCTTCTTCTTACGAGTCTTGTAACCCTTCGTTGGCATACCCCAAGGAGATACCGGGTGACGACCTGAGTTGGTTTTACCTTCACCACCACCGTGTGGGTGATCGATCGGGTTCATCGCAGAACCACGTGTCTGAGGTCTTATACCGAGATGTCTGCTTCTACCGGCTTTACCGATAACAATGTTTGCAAAATCTTCGTTACCGACTGTACCGATGGTTGCAAGACACTCACCGAGTACATATCTCATCTCACCCGATGGGAGTCTGAGGGAAACATACTTACCGTCTCTACCCATGATCTGTGCGTAACCACCCGCTGAACGTGCAATTTGAGCGCCGTGACCTGGGCTAAGCTCGATGTTGTGTACCAGTGTACCCACTGGGATGTTCTTCAGCTTCATTGCGTTACCGGTCTTGATATCAAGTCCAGCTTCTGCTGCCATAATCTTGTCACCGACATTGAGACCTTTTGGCTGAAGAATGTATCTTCTGTCACCGTCTGTATACTTGACAAGACAGATTCTACAGTTTCTGTACGGGTCATACTCAACTGTTGCAACAGTACCCTCTACACCAAACTTGTTTCTTTTGAAGTCAATGATTCTGTAGAGTTTCTTCGCACCTGCTTCTTTATGGCGTGATGTGATTCTACCATTGCTGTTTCTACCCGCTTTTCTCGAGATGTTCACGAGCAGTGATCTTACGCCAGCCTTAGCGGTAATGTCACTGCTGTCAAGGTTTGTCATGTACCTTCTGGAAGGTGTATATGGTTTATATGATTTAATTGCCATTTCTTATTCCTTATACCGCTAAGCTTTCGATCTTCGCATCTTCAGGGAGTTTGACATAGAACTTCTTTGTGTCCGGTCTTTTCCCTTCGATACCTTTGAATCTTTTCACTTTTCCGTTGACTCTCATAGAGTTTACTTTAAGTGGCGTGATCCCGAAGAACTCTTTGAAGACTTCTTTAAGACCGTTTTTAGTCATTCTTGGAGTTGTTTGAACTACGATGACACCGTCTTCCTGAAGAGCCAGGCTCTTCTCTGTATACATAATTGATTTAATATCTGTAATATCTGCCATCTTAAGCCTCTTGTGTCAATTTGTCAAATACAGCTTTTTCGATCACTACAGAGTGATATGCCGCTGCAAGATATGCGTTAAGCTCATTTGCTTCAACCAGGTATGCATTCTGAAGGTTTCTGAATGCCAGGAATGTTTTGTCATCGATCAACTCTTTAACAACCAGTACATCTCTCTGGTTCAGACCGTTTACAAATGCCAGTGCATCTTTGGTTTTTCCTGATTCAATGACAACACTGTCAACAACAAAAAGTGCATCATTTGCCGCTTTCTCTGCCAATGCATGGTAAAGCGCCAGTTTCTTCTGCTTTTTGTTGACTTTCTGGTCATAGTTTCTCTCTGTACTCGGTCCGAATACGACACCACCGCCTCTGAAGTGAGGCGCTCTGATTGAACCCTGTCTCGCACGTCCGCCGCCTTTTTGCGCAAACGGCTTTCTACCACCACCGCTTACTGCAGATCTGTTCTTTGTCTGCGCAGTGTTCGCTCTGAGTCCAGAAGCATACGCTTTACAGTATAGGTAAAGGTTGTGCGGGTGAACTTCCAAAAACTTCTGTGGAAGGTCTGTTGTTTTAATAGTTGTTACATTGCTCATTTAACGATCCTTACCAATCCTCTGGCACCGTTGTGTCCAGGAATTGAACCTTTTAATACTAGGATGCCGTTCTCAGCATCGAATGAAATCACTTCATTTTTTACTGTTACTTTAGTGTTACCGTACTGTCCAGGCATTTTTTTACCCTTCTGTACACGTCCTGGCCACTCGGCATTACCGATAGAACCGATACGTCTTCCGAATCTGTGTCCGTGAGAACCTGGTCCGCCACCGAATCCGTGACGCTTCATACCACCCTGGAAACCTCTACCTTTGGTGTTCAAAGATGTTTTGACAACCGCTGCTTCCGCGAGTGGTGCCGGATTCAGGTCACCTGCTTCAGTACCCTCAGCTACTTCGATGGTCATAAACTTGTTGAACTCTTTGGAGATACCAAACTTGTTCTGCTGACCTTCGATCGCTTTGTTGATCTTCTTGCTGCTGTTGTACGCAACGAGTGCTTTTCCGTCTTCTCTTACTTCACACACTTTTGCATCAACGACTTTGAGAAGTGTAACTGGAACACTTGGTACGTCGATGGTTCTACTCATACCAATTTTTTCTACAATAAATTCCATGTCTGCTCTCCTACTTGTCCATTGATCTGATCTCAACTTCGATCTCAGGCGCAAGATCCAACTTCATCAGTGAGTCGATGGTGTCGGAAGTGGCTGAAACGATGTCGATCATTCTTCCGTGAATTCTGATCTCGAACTGTTCGCGAGAATCTTTGTTCACGTGTGGTGATTTCAGTACGGTATAACGCTTGATCTTAGTTGGCATTGGAATCGGCCCTCTAATCTCTGCACCTGTACGCTTGACTGCATCTACGATAGCAGCAACTGATCTGTCTAAAACACGGTGATCATAAGCTTTAAGCTTCAATCTGATTTTTTCCATTTTTACCCTTTAAAGAACTCGTTAGCCATACCCAAAGCATCCGCTTTTCGGGGCTTTTGATACGCCTAACATAAATTTAGGAACGCGAATTATATCCAAACTTTCTCAAAGGTGCAATACTTTTTAGGCTCAAAATGGTACAATATTGAAAATTATTTCCTTATAAAAAGGAAAATTATAGGGATTTTTATGGATTTGCTTGAACATTATCACACCCATCCTCCCCAAAACGACCACTATATTGTACGCAAGACCACACTGCCTGCAGATGGCAATATCAACCTTTATGGCGCAAGAGGCTGCGGTAAAACCGCGCTGGCACTGGACTATCTCAAAAACAGGGACGAACATACCCTTTATATCGATCTTGAAGATCCCAACCTCATCCTCAGCACCCTTGATACGCTCCCCCTTCAGGCATTCATTGAAGAGTATGGGATCACAGAACTCATTCTCGACCACTATGAAACGGGAATGATAGATACCTTCCCAAACGTAGAACGTATAATCCTGATCAGTCGCATACCTATTAGTGAAACTGGATATCACCCCATACAACTTTTTCCCCTCGATTATGAAGAGTTTATCGCTTTTGAACACGGCAGTTCCGCTTCAGTTGCCTTCAACCACTTTCTCAAAGCTGGTACGCTCCCTGCCATGGCGGGATATACCCAAAATACAATCCTGAAGATGAAACAGTTCTTTCAGCAGCAGTTCTCTCCCAACGAGCAGTCTCTCATCCTCATACTTGCCCGCTACAATACACAGCCAATGACAGTGCATCAGATCTATACCTTTACCAAGGAGTACTTCCGCATCTCAAAAGATTTTGTCTACAGTGCCGTCAAGCGCTTTGAACAGGAGGGACTGCTCTACTTCATCGACAATGCCATCAAGCGCAGCGGCAAAAAGATGATCATGTACGATTTTGCCTTTGCCAAATACCTCACCGCCCATCAGCCTTTTGGTACACAGTTTGATAGTATGATCGCACTGACACTCATCAAACACGGCATCGCCTTTAAAACACTGGGAATACACGGCTACATCTCATCTAACAATGAGCTGATTGTCCCTGCCCCGTTTGAAAGCGAAGAGAGCGTCTGGGTCAAATCACAAAAAAAGTTTTCCATCTACAAAAAATATGGCATTGCAAAAATCACCATTGTCACTGTTGCAAACAGCTATACCTTTGACATTGAAAAACAGCACTTTGAGGCAGTACCGTTTAATGAATGGAGTATTGCACATACAGAAAATGAGGAATGAGGATGCAAACCAAACTACATTGTGTTGTCAAGGGAATAGGATAAAAATCTGTAGTAAATATTCCACCGCATATTGCTATAAGCTTCCCTCTGCTATAATTCGCGTGCCTCTTTTCAGACCTGTGCAACGGGACTGAGGGACAACGGGTCAGGACGGGAACGTAGCAGCCCACCCCTCTTTCTCGTGTGCCGCAGCCATCTGGGAAGAGGTACTTTTGTATACCCACATACATTAATATGTACAGGCTATAGGCAGGTGGCCGAGTGGTCGAAGGCGCACGACTGGAACTCGTGTAGGGTTAATAGCCCTCGAGGGTTCGAATCCCTTCCTGCCTGCCATACATCTTACAAAAACACTGACAACCTATTCCCTGAAAGAATACGATAGCCACATTATTTTTATTTTTTTTTAATCTAAGAAACGTTATTATTTTTTGTAAGAGATATTGAAAAAGCCAAACCCTTCGCGAGGAGGGGACGGAAAGCCATGGGTCTCATGAAGATCGCCAGGTTACCAATATTGATGTACTGTCCATTAATACAATTTTTAATCTCTCTTGAAGCCGAATGAACATAAATATTCTATTCAGTTATATTTAATTGTTCATTTATTTTTTATTAATCGAATACAGCTACAATGCTACAACAGTTGGTTAAATATTTTTTAGTATGAGAATATTATGCTGAAAGAATTAGCCACTTTTTATCTTGAGGAGGATTGAATTGAAACGTATCTATAAACTACTGCTTCCCATTTCTATCGCTACTGTTACTGCGCATGCTACGACAAAAACAACTAAACATACCATTAAAAGCGGAGAATCTCTTTACACTATTGCCAAAAAGAATCATACGACTGTTGATAGACTTTGCAAACTCAATGGTATCAAGAAAAATAGTATACTCAAAGTCGGCAAAGCGATTAAAGTGCCTACAACAAAAAGTACAAAGATAGCCAAACACACTACAAAAAAAGCAGCACACTATACTATTAAAAAAGGTGACACTCTCTCTGGAATTGCCCAAAAACACCACATTTCACTCGCTGCACTCACTAAAACAAACCACCTAAACAAAGAGGCAACACTAAAGCCCGGACATACACTTACCATCCCGGATACCAGCGTACACCACACCGTAAAGAAAACAAGAGTTGCCAAAAAAACAACAAAGAGATCGGACAAAAAACTGGCAAATGCACTCAAGCATGCAAGAGGGAGCAGGATAGCGAAGGTTCATGTTAAAAAATCCAGAAAGTTCACGTTAAGTGACCTGGTATTTGGCAGCGACCATTTCAACGGAAAACTTTCAAAGAAATCAAAAAGAATGATCGAAATTGCAAAGAAAAAATTAGGAAGACATTATGTATGGGGCGCAACAGGACAGAAAAATACCTTTGACTGCTCTGGTCTCACCACATATGTCTGCAAGGCTAACGGTATCAAAATTCCAAGACGTGCCATTGAGCAATCTAAAGTCGGGAAACCTGTCAAGCGTAGTGAACTCAAACCAGGCGATCTCGTATTCTTCGATACATCCAAACATCACAGGGGATATGTAAACCATGTTGGTATCTATATTGGAAACGGTAAGTTCATCCATGCAAGTTCGGCCAAGAAGAAAGTAATCATCACCAGCCTCAAAAAGCCGTTCTACTCTCAACGTTTCAAGGGTGCACGCCGGGTTACATCACTGTAAAGCAAGCACTTCCTGATTTAAAGCGGGAGATTCTCTCCTGCCTATACATCGTACTTTTTTCTTCCTTGTTTTCCGTATTATAGACATAAACAACATTTTGAATGTACCTGCTCATACTTGGAAAGAGTGACAAATAAATCCCAAACAATATACAGAATTTTGGCGCTTGACTGGTAGAGAGAGGGGGGGGGTAGTGAAACCGGGAAGTCCTTCCCAGTAAAAGCATGTATACATGCACACTTTTGAAGTATAAGTGCTCTCATGCACTCAATGCATGAACATTATACTTAACAGCTTTATTCCGCTTCGAGTACAGCACCGTTACTTGCATTCGTAACCAATGCACGATATTGTCTAAGCCAGCGGCTTTTGAGAGGCTTAACCAGGGGGGTAAAGTTTGCACGGCGCTTAGCAATCTCTTCATCACTCAGACGGACTTCAAGAATATAATTGTCAACATCCAAATAAATCTCATCACCATCTTCAACAAGTGCGATCATCCCACCTTCTGCTGCCTCGGGACTGACGTGCCCGATACTGGCTCCCCTGGTGGCTCCGGAGAAACGTCCATCAGTAATAAGGGCAACTTTATCGCCCAGTCCCATTCCCATAATAAGGGAAGTCGGGGAAAGCATCTCTTGCATTCCAGGTCCGCCGCGTGGTCCTTCATATCGAATAACAACCACATTCCCCGCTTTGACCTTACCACTAATAATGCCTTCAATAGCTTCATCCTGAGAGTTGAAGCAAACAGCCGTTCCGGTAAAAACACGGTCTCCAGTAATCCCGGCAGTTTTAATAACAGCACCCTGTTCCGCCAAGTTTCCGTAAAGAATAGCCAAACCGCCAACTTCTGAGTATGGATTGTCAATGGTATGGATAATGCTTGTATCCAAAATCTTTGCATCTTTGATACGCTCATATACCGTTTCTCCCGTAACAGTCAAGTTATCAAGAAGAATATCATCACCACGCTTTTTCATCTCATGCATTACGGCACTGACGCCTCCAGCCGTATTGATGTCTTCCATATGGACAGTTGTCAATGATGGGGATATCTTGGCAATATGGGAGACACGTTTGCTGATGGCATTGATATCTTTGAGATTAAAGTCCACCCCGGCTTCATTCGCAATGGCAAGCATGTGCAGTACAGTGTTGGAGCTGCCTCCCATCGCCATATCAACAGCAAAAGCATTATGCACAGCTTTTTCATTCAGAATGTTACACATTCTAAATGCATCGCGCGCAGAAGCTTCCATTTTTGCAATATCGCAAATACGTCGTGCCGCTTTGCGATAAAGTACTTCACGCTCCGGAGTCAATGCCAGAATGGTACCGTTCCCCGGTAGTGCGATACCCATTGCTTCCATCAGGGTATTCATAGAGTTTGCTGTAAACATTCCCGAACATGAACCACCGCTTGGACAGGCGTTACATTCGATCTCTGTAAGCTTTTCTTCGCTGATCTCTCCAGCTTCATACTGTCCTACGGCTTCAAATGCGGTGGCAAGGTCAATAGGCGTACCATCTTCAAGGTGTCCTGCTGCCATCGGTCCTCCGGAGACAAAAACAGTAGGGACATTGACACGCAGTGCCCCCATAATCATTCCCGGAACGATCTTGTCACAGTTTGGGATGGCGATCATCGCATCAAGTTTATGGGCATTCATAACGGTCTCAACAGAGTTGGCGATGATTTCACGACTTGGCAGAGAGTAGAGCATACCGTCATGCCCCATCGCGATACCGTCGTCGACACCAATAGTGTTAAACTCGAAAGGAACACACCCGTTGGCACGGATCTCATCCTTGATGATCTCGGCTACTTTATTTAAAAAGTAGTGTCCGGGAATCAGTTCAATAAAGGAGTTTGCCACTCCGATAAAGGGTTTGTCAAAGTCTTCGTCTCTCAGCCCGGTTGCACGCAGCAAACTACGATGCGGAGCACGGTTGTGCCCCTTTTTTATCTCGTCACTTCTCATAATTGTGTGCCTTTTTTAAGAATTTTGCCGATTATAGCACAAATACTATTTACATTTAAAAAAAAATTGGTTATAATCGCACTCCAATTTCAGGTATACCACTTGAAAACGGTATGGATATGCGGGCGTAGCTCAGGGGTAGAGCATCACCTTGCCAAGGTGAGGGCCGAGGGTTCGAATCCCTTCGCCCGCTCCATAAAATGCAAAAACTTGCCTAAAAAAACAATCATCAGACTTTTTAACCATAAGTTTGACGTTCTTTAAACAAAACAGTTATAGGGTACCTTGAAGCCCGGGTGGTGGAATGGTAGACACAGGGGACTTAAAATCCCCCGGTCATTGTGACCGTGCCGGTTCAAGTCCGGCTCCGGGTACCACCCACCTTTATGGAACCATCGCCAAGTTGGTAAGGCCGCAGCCTGCAAAGCTGCTATTCGCCGGTTCGAGTCCGGCTGGTTCCTCCATATAACTTTATGCAGCTCTTATCTTTTTAAGATAAAATTGCATACTTCTTTTCACTGTCGGGAGATGTCAGAGTGGTCGAATGTGCCGGTCTTGAAAACCGGTGAGGGTAACACCTCCGGGGGTTCGAATCCCCCTCTCCCGGCCAGCAAATAGGCACTCTAAGCCGTACTGTCAGCCGATTTGTCAGTAAACAACTTTAAATCCCTATCAACTTTCAAATGTTCACCCTTAATATACTTACCGTAATTTTGGATAATCATCTGTGTTGTATTGTGACCGCTCATTTGTGCTATTTGCAGCATAGAGAGATCACTATTTTTTAACATCGTCACAATAAATGTATGCCGTGTTACATAAGGCTTTCTATATGCAAGATTGCACGCCTTTAAAAGTGCTCTCCACTCTCTGTATCGGTTTTCACCAAATCTACCAAGATTAGCTCCAGTATCTTTGCTAAAGAGCCATAATGACTTAGTAGGCTTCTTTAGGTATGGTACCAAATCATCCAGTAGGGGTACTTGCCTAATACTCTTTTGCGTTTTAGGTGTGGTGATCTTACCATCTGATATAGATCTCTTGATATTGATTACTTTGTTTTCAAAGTCAATATCTCCATGCATAATCCCCAAAATCTCACCCGTTCTAAGACCTGTATAAAAACCAACTGCCAAGTAGAGCTTTAAAAACTCACTCTTTGCACTATTGATTAGGAGCTTGACCTCTTCTTCTGAGAAAGGCTCAACCTCCGCAGGTATATGAGTTGGTAGCTTGATATCATGTGATACATTACGGGTAACATGCTCTTTGTCAATAGCAATGTAAATCACACCTCTAAGGCTTGACATATAGTTTCTAACCGTCTTGGGAGATCTTGTAAAGAGCATATCGTTCACCCAATCTTTAATATCGGATCTTTTGATCTGATCTATTGGCATATCTCCAAAAAAAGAATTGATAGATGCGACATGCATCTGTATTCTTTTGTATGTTTTTAAGCCAGTTTTCTCCCTAAGAAATAACTCACTATAATATGAAAACTTCTTAGGCTTTTCTTGGGATAACTCACCTCTAAGTATTTTCCCTTGAAGAGCAGGGATCACCTCTTTTTTTACCAATGCTCTATTTTTTGGAGTGTCCTCCAGTCGTGTACTCTTTTGTACAATTTTGCCATAGGCTTCATACTCCAGATACAGTTTTCCGTTGGATCTCCTGAACATTTTTACCATCATTTACCATCCTCTCCAGTAGACAATGGGCACATTATGATACCAAATCCAAAATGTTTTTTGCTTGATTAGATATAGAATTACCTTCTACCCACTCAATCATCTTTGCTACTTTCCAGTCAAGACGCTTCTCTTTTGGGAAGTAGTGAATGCCTTCAAAAAAGAGTACTTCACGGTTTTTAAGCAGGTAATCACCACTATAGCCTATGAGCTTTGCCATATCATTCGTTTTTAAATAGAGTGGTTTATTCATCACGATCTTTTCTCCTTTTGTATGATCTGTTCGCCTTAAAAATATAATATGCACCTATGGATATAACAACAGTACTGATAACTGTTTTTTCTATAGAGTTAAAGCCTATATAGCTAAATGAAACAACTATCAGAACGGAACCTACAATAACTTCACTCAATTCATGTACTAATTTTTCATCATAATTCATAGTGGGTTATCCTTATTGTATTTGGCTAGATTAAGAGCATAACCCTCTTCTTTGCTTATCTCATACAAGTAGGGTTGATATTTGCTGTCAAAACTCTCTTTTGGTGTATAAGAAGCTGTTTTCGTCACGTTAGGGTTCATCCTTTGTGTCATTATTCGGTTGATATTCTGTTGGGAATTTTTTTACTTCTCTGTTTTGATTTACAGCACTCACTCCAGGTTTAATATCTAATGCTTCTGATGCCATTGCTCCAGCTATAGACAAGCCAGCTTTCATCGTACCACCAAGAGCTGATTTAGCCATAGACCCAAAATTGGTACTGCTATTATTGCTACTGGTGATAGGTGTATTCATATTGCCTACCCCTCCGCTTCCTCCGCCTGAACTTGGTTTGGCTGATGAAGTGTTGGCTGTGGATGCTTTATTCTCATTAAGTGCTTGAGTTTGGCTCTTGACTCCACTTGCTCCGTTTGAACCCATAGGTATTGAACTGCTGGCTGATGCAAGACCTGCCTGCATTATTCTTTGACCCATGTCACTATTGCGGACACCAAAGCCTGTAAAGAAGCTCTCTACAATTTCATGAATAGATTTTGATAAGGCATACACAATAATGACAAATACCATGAGGTAGATAAGTGAAGTATCATCCTTATTTTGGATGCTGTCTTGTGAGTATTTGATCACTGCACCTATAATCATACCTATAAGTAATTTTTGCATCATGACTTCAAATCCCATTTTAAAGAGGTTGGTAATTCCATTGATTGACCATTGTCTTGTATGTTGAAATGGAGCGAATGCAAGAGCAATAATGTTCATGTATAGAATAAAATGAAATTTGATGATGGTCATGACATATTCAACAGCAATCATGGCAATGTAATATGTAGCTATAAGGCTCAAGAAGAAGAGCATTATAGCCTCTCCTACTTTCCACATACTAGCATTTGACACTGCATACTTTAACAGGTTCGTGGCTTCAACTATCATGCTACCTACACTTAGGTTTGGAACTCCAGCTGCTGCATTTGCTCTGTCTGCTAAATCTTCAAAGCTACCCAACCACTTTAAAAAATATGTAGGTAGTTCTAGTGCCCCGTAAAAAATACCTGAAATTAACATGATTTTTCCCAATGTAACCGCAATGCCACCTATTTCAAGTTCATTTTTAGCAGCCATTGTTCCTAGTTCTATTGCTACAGTAACAACTACTAAAAAGAAGAAGATACGTTTTGAAATCTGCTGGAAGGTGTCTTCCCATGCTCCAGCTGAATTTTTAAATCCGTCTATGATTTGGTCAAGCATACCTGGACTGGTGTCAGCTGCTATAGGTGCAGCATAACTTAGCATAGGTATTGCAAGAAATAATATCGTCAGTAATAGTAGTTTTGAATGTTGTTTTTTCATCATATTATCTTTTAGTATTTGTAATTGTATTTTGTGGAGTCAAGGATCTCCCCATGCATTCTATCTGCACGAAAAGCGTTTTGACACTCTTCCTTTTGTGCTGCATTCATAATGTCTATATCTTTACACGTTTTAAGTTTCACTATACGTTCTTTTGGATGCTCTTTATAGTATTTTTCTGTATGAATAGACTCGCTGCATCCTGCCATAACTAGAGTGGCAATAAAAAATATTTTCAACAAACTCATAACATGACCTTAGTACTTATAGTGATACTGTGTGGAGTCAAGGATCTCTCCACGTTTTCGTAATGCTTCGTTGGCATCGATCATCTCTTCTTTGGCATTCTGCTTTGCAATAAATGAAGCATGAAGCTGGGTATTTGCCATTAATGTCTTTTCTATTTGCTTGAGTTGGTTAATGGAGTGAAGTCCAATTTGTGATGCCGCTTCCATTGCTTGCTTTTGACCGACTGCTGATTTAGAAAAGCTTTTAAGTCTATCCATAACAGCATCGTCTCCCTCCATATCTTTCATCGAGAGATTAAGTTGTTTCAGGGTAGCCTGAACTGTGTTACGTGTACCTTGATTGAGGTCTTGGTATACTTTTTCGTAGTCCTTTACAGGATGTTCTCCAGCAGCCAATCTTTGAAATTCTGCATAGTCTTTGAACTTTGCTTTAAATTTTGCTTCATAGTTGGCAGCGGCATATGTGATTGACTCCTGGAAGTCTACAACTTCTTTTAATTTATCCACTTGACCAATGAAATTAAGCCAATCCCTGGGGCTTAATTTTTCTAAGTTCTGTCTCATGGTTTTTAGTTGATCTAGCTGCTGCATAGTTTGTGTTAAATCTTCTGTGTATGAGAGTGCCCTATCTATACCGTCTGATATCATCTGTGCTATTTGTGTGGGTTCAGTTGCACCTGCTATTGCACCCGAAGCATTTATTCCTGTGGTTAAAAGCATGGTTGCTAGAGCGGTTGATATTGTGATTTTTTTAAAATTCATTTTTAAGCCCTTTGATGAAATTAATATCTTTCTTTAACTGCCTGTTGCTTCTGTTTAACTTTTCACAGGAGTAGCCTAGGAACGCACCATCGTTTTTTAATGTGTTACACATCTCAGTTTCATATTCTAAGCGTTTTTCAAGTCTCTTAATGACATGTTTTAGTTTTTTCTTTGACATTCTTCTTTATCCTTTAGAATTGATTTGTAAAATACTCTTTGCTGGAGTACTTTATCAATCAATCAAGAATATCTTCTACTGTTTCTCTGATGAAATGACTCAAAAAATTCATCGGGATTTTCATATTCTGAAAGAGGTTTTATTTTTGGTTTAAATTCTTTTAAGATCTCCAGTTTCAAATTCTTTCTGCTGGTGAAGCTTTGAAGAACTTTTTTAAAATCCTCTGCCATATATTCGTCTGCAACGCTTAACTGCCAGCATTGCAGTGTTCTGTTGAATGACCATCGTTTTTTAAACTTTTCCGTAGCAGGCTTTAGCTGCTTGATCTCTTCTTTATAGGGGAAGGTATCACCACTGATGTATACGTTATGCATGCTTCTTTTCCTCATCTATTAATTTTAATCTTCCCTCCAGGGCTAGAGAATATAAATTTGTCCACATTTCTTTAGCTCTGACACCAGGGAAGTTCTCCCCCGTACGTAGATTGTATAAATACCCTTGATGCGATACTGATATTGCAATTGGTTTTTGATTATAAGTGTCCATCCCTTCTAGGATCAGTTTGTTTTTAAAATTTGCTCTGATGTGGTTTATGAATATATCTTTAGACTTTAGAAAATCAACTCCCTTAGAGAGAGAATCTTTGGTAGATGGATAAGATGGTATATTAATATGTCGGATTTTTTTCCGAGTAGATTCGGATTTTTTTCCGAGATTATTCGGATTATTTTCCGACATAGGAGATTGGATAGAATTCGGATTTTTTTCCGACATAGCTTTACTGATATATTTTTTACCCATCTTTGTTACACAAATGCAATCTTTTTTACCTTGTTTGATATAGGCAATAAGACCTTTTTTGTTAAGTTTTTTCAAATATCGATAGACTGTATCTGTTTTTAAATCAAGAAGGGGATGTTCATCACATATTTTTTGACGTGCTACCCAGTAATAGACCGCATCATTGATAATGATAGGTTCTGCCCATGTTGGGGCAATAATTAAATAATCAAAAATAATGGCTTCTGTAGTATTTTCCAAACCAAGTTCTATAGCTACAGGCTGGTTGACGTATAGGCTGTAACGCATTAGTTAGCCTTAGATTTTGTGGTAGCGTAAAAATATTTCTGTAAATTCCAAATCAGCTATGATAAAAAGAAAAAGGAGTCATAGCAATGGAATTGAAAGAAAATAAGATAGAGTTTGATTTGGAGGAGTTAGCACCACTGTTGATTGCCAATAAGACAGAGGGTTTCAGACAAATAGGAGAAAAGATTCTCAATGCCATATTGGAAAAGGAGTTTGAAGCTTATATCGGTGCAGGTCGTCATGAACGCAATGAAGAGCGAAGAGATTACCGTAACGGGCACAAGGAACGGTTGTTAAAGACAACGCTGGGTGAACTAAACCTGCTGCGTCCCTATGCCAGAAGTGGGAAGTTTGAGACCAAGCTCTTTGAGAACTATTCCAGGATCGATAAAGCCCTAGTGTCGATGATCGTGGAGAGTTACCTCAAAGGGGTTTCTACCAGAAAAGTAGAAGCAGTGGTCTCGGCACTTGATATCGAACTTTCACACGCTACAGTGAGCAATCTCAGCCATGAACTCGATGAACTGGTCACGGAATTCAAGACTTCACCCCTTAGAGCGTATTACCCCTACTTGTATGTTGACTCCCTCTATTTGAAAGTATTCAATGGTTCACGGTTTGTCTCTAAAGCTGTTATGATCGCCATAGGTGTGAATGAAGAGGGATACAGAGAAATACTTGATATTGATATCAACCATGAAGAATCAAACGCAAGCTACGAAGCATTCTTTGATCTGTTAAAAGAGCGGGGAGTTGAAAAGGTTGATCTCATTATTTCTGACGGTCATAAAGGCATCAAAAGAGCTGCAGCCCATAGTTTCGTAGGCTCAAGCTGGCAGCTCTGCACGGTTCACTTTAAGAGAAATCTCTTGAAAGTCGTACCTCAAAAGGATAGCAAATCTATCCTTGAAGATATCAATGTGATGTTGCAGTCTAAAACATTGGAGGATGCCATCGATTATGCCAATGGTATGGCAGGAGTTTACGAAGCGTCTCATCCCAAGCTCATTAAATTTCTTTCAGATAATTTGATGGATGTGCTGACATTCCTGTCGTTCCCAAAATCCCATCACAGGAAAATTCATTCTACCAATGTGCTGGAACGATTCAACAAGGAGGTTAAAAGAAGAACGAAAGTAGTTGGCGCTTTCCCTGGAGACAACTCTGTACTGCGTCTGTTGGTGCCGCTGGCAGTGGACACCAATGCCAAGTGGCTGGATAGAAAGTATGTTTCTTGGGATAATTTGGTACAATCTGAGGAGGCTGAGGAAGAATTTACAGAAAATTTTTGACGCTATCATTCGGCAGCACAAACAAAAATTCTTTACAGAACTTGACTCTCCAGGGCAACATCAACCTAATTGGCATCAATGGGGCATCATTACACATACCCGAAACTTTATGAAGATGTATGATAATGAGGTAA
>JALWHT010000053.1 GCA_026983515.1 Sulfurovum sp. | reverse complement strand
TGATTCGCTGCATCCAAACCCTGAAACTGTCGCTTCTGATACTGTCTTTTACGGCAGTTGCCGCCAATGCGCAACACAATCCGTACTTCATCATCAAAGTCAAAACGGACAATCCCGGCACTTCTGCTGATAATGAATTTGCTATACGGGTTGCCTCATACTATGATTATAATTACAGTGTCGACTGTGATTATGATGGAACATTCGAACATACCGACATCAATGAGAGCTTTACCTGTCAATACCCTTCACGCAGAGATGCTCAGAACATTGCCATTAAAGGCACTTTCCCGGCTATCTATTTCAATAATACCGGGGATAAAGAGAAACTGCTTGAGGTTGTCAATTGGGGGAACATTGAGTGGAGGTCTATGCGTTATGCTTTTCAGGGTGCAGTGAATTTAACCGTTACAGCTGTAGACAACCCAGACCTCTCAAACGTGCGTGACATGGCTTATATGTTTTGCGGGGATGCCAACTTAACTTTTACTTACCCTATTGATGACTGGAACACATCTGGCGTGAAGAATATGTCAGGATTATTCTTTGATGCGAAAAAATTTAATCAACCCATCGGGAATTGGGATCTTTCTATGGTCACCGAAATGTATAGTATGTTCAGGAATGCTGAAAGTTTCAACCAGCCTATTGGTAACTGGAATGTAGAAAATGTTGTTCGATTTGACAATCTTTTCAACGGTGCCATCTCGTTCAATCAGAATATCGGACGTTGGAACACGTCTAGTGGTGAGCAGATGTGGTCTATGTTTGAGGGCGCGACTGCATTCAACCAGGATATTGGTGACTGGGATGTTTCTCATGTTGAAAGTATGTGGAGGATGTTTCTTAATGCAACGAACTTCAAACAGGATATCGGCGATTGGGATGTCAGTGGTATCACTTCGGCAAATGGACTCAATAGGGCATTGAAAGGTACCTCGCTTTTCATCAGCAATTATGACAGCCTGTTACAAAGATGGAGTGAAATCGATGTGTTGGTGGATAATGTCGACTTTGATGTAGATACAGCTGAATATTGTGAAGGGGAAGATGGCAAAGAACTGCTTACTGATGGACATAACTGGACTTTTACGGACGGAGGAGTGCAGTGTAATCATTTCCATATCAAATCGAACGATGCCGTTACGGTTGAAAGCGGTACTGCTGCTGTTATGACTGTTGTCACCACGTATCCGGATCCGGATGAC
>JALWHT010000052.1 GCA_026983515.1 Sulfurovum sp. | reverse complement strand
ATGTTTTCTTTCATGTTTTCTTTCATTCTGGTATCCTTTTTCTTATAGTATAGCACAAAGGATACAGCATAGACAAACTGATAACGCTTGTTGGTATTATTTTTATATGCAGTGTACAGTAATAAAACCACTTAGTAGAGTATAGAGTTAGATTCTCAGGATGCCATATGATTTTTTAATAGAATTTATATTATGTTAACCAACATATAATTTTAACATTTAATATCCAAATCCCGAAATAGTCTCAAATCGGGATTTGGCTTATACCATCAAACTGCAATCAAACTGTTTTGCTGTGCAACTGTTTGAAGTCTGGCGAGCATCTCTTTGGAAAGTTTCTCTTGATGGATCTGTGTCGCCATTCTCACAAGTGTGTCGTAGTCACTCAAATCTGCACTGCGTCTGAAAAGTGCTTCGTCACTCAGGTATGCTGCCACATCTTCCTGTGTGGCGATATTGTGATGCACGATATTTGTCACCATTGCAGCTGTCTGTATGTGGCTCTTTTGTAAAAAAGATTTGCCTATGGTTCTGGCAGCCTCGGCTTCTATCCCTTTGGCTTCAAGATGTTTGGCTATCTCTGCACCGAGTCCGTTCTGCTTTTGTGTAGCAAGCGCGCTGAGTGTACGTTGAGAAAGTGTCTGCGCTACAGCCGGATTGAATGCCAGCACCGAGATAAACAGTGTAATACGTAAAATATTTTGTGAGTTCATGGTGATCCTTTCAGACCATTGTAGTGAATGAAAGTAAATGAATTTCTTACTAAACTTTAGTCATACTGTATAAAGGTTTAAGATGTAGGCAAAAGCCTGCCTTCATCTTCAAAAGACTACTTACCGCCCTGCTTCATGCCTTTCATCTTCATCATGTGCCCTTTGCGCTTTTGCATCAAGTAGTCATACTGTGCTTTAGTAAGTACTGCTTTGGTACTGTCGATACACTTCAGATGAACCATGGTTGCCTCCGCTTCAAGGCTGGCAAGTTTGTCAACTTTTGCTTTCAAATCTGCCGGTTTGGTACCTGACATGACAGCTGCAATAATCTCTTTACGAAGTTTCATCACTTCAGGCTTTAGTTTTTTCACACCGCTCATGGTTGTTTTGCGTACTTCCATCAGTTTTGCTTTCTGATCTGCAGTCAATGCCAGTTTCGGATCATCCCAACTTTTTGCCACCATCTTTGTCAAATGCGGCAATCCGTGTTTAATAAGGAATGGCGAGTTCATACGCTTCTTGTGCATCTTCTTCGCTTTTTTCATCATGCCCTGCTTCATAGCACCGCCACACTTCCCTGCTCCACATTTCATCATTCCCTCTGCCTGAGCAGAGACCATAAGCAGTGAGAGTGCCGCAATTGAACTGAGTACTATTTTTTTCATAAGATTAGATCCTTTTTGTTTTGATAAAGCCATTGTATATAAGATTTATTAATTAGATGTTAATGAAACCTTTTTCGCCAAGATCACATGATCGAGCAGTTCGATGCCGACAAGCTTGGCAACCTCTCTCAGGGGGTGATGGTGAAAGTACTCCTGCTCTTCATTCTTCAGTGCCTGCGCACCTTTGGCGGCAAGCTTCTCTCTGGGTTTGTCATGGTTGTGCAGTTGGTGGATCGGTTTCATACCGTTATTGTAGAACAGTCGTGAAAGAAGGGGTAATCATATGTCAAAATGTCATATTATGTAACTATGCTCAAGGAGATACAGGGTATCTCCGAGGATAAATTTATGCTTCCGTATCCTGCTGCGATGCACTTTCGGCCGGAGCGGAAAGGAGAGTGTCAGGACGCATATGCATCTGTTGCAGATGTGTCGTTTCAAAATATCTTTTTTTGCGTTCAAGTTCAGCAAGAGTGTGTTCAATATTGCCTATTGCCGAACGGATCGGTTCAAGTTTTTCAATCTGATTGAGGCGTTCAAGCTCCAGTGAAAGCAGTTTTGACTCCCCCTCTTCTATCTCATCTTGCAGACGCTCTATCTCACCCCGTTTACTACGTTTGAGCACATCGGCATTGCCCTCTTCCATCAGGGGAAAGTACTCATGTTCAAAGGCTTCATAGTCAGCAAGTTTTTGCAAGAACTCACTGTTGAGCCGTTCGAGCATACGCTCTTCCACACGTATCTCTTCTGCAAGCATACTCAGCTTCGCTTCCTCGGGAGCGGCAGCGGCTTTTGCTTCTGAAAGCTTTTGGTGAAGTCCGCCTATCTCTTCTTCATACTGTGCCAATACATCAATATATGCCAGTATGCCTTCACGGTAACGGTTTTCTACCTCCTTGACCACCATACTGACATGCCTGTAGAGTTCGGCAGAGGCAAGTGCAGATGAAGCCTCTTGTCCGTTTGGCGGTTCGGTTTCTACTGTAGCAATCTTTGTCGCATTTCTCTCTTCACTCTGCATCTGCATCTGCTTCTCCTACTCGCTCAATCCGGCACGGGAAAGTGCCTTTTCCCGTTTTTGCTGCTGCGCTTCTATTTTGGCGACAACCTGGTTCTTTGTTCCCTCTTTAGCTTTACGCTCCAGTGTTTCAATGGTATGCGTCAGTTCCATGATACGTTTTTCCGTTTCATGTTCAAGCTTTGTCTTGGCGTGTTCATTCTGAGCCATTACCTTCCGCAGCCAGGCTATTTTCTCTTCTTTCTCACCAAGCAGTTCCCGTTTTTCATTCAACTGTCCCTTACAGTGTCTCCAAAGTCCAAAAAAAAGGATGGTTGTTGCAACGGCTATCATTGCAATATAGGGAACTGCCGGGCCGGGCAAACGCTCTCCAGCAACAAGAGGAGTCAGCCATAACGGCAAAGCAAAAAGCGCTAAACGAATCATTTTCATGCTATTTCCTTATAAGTGTATTCATGAAATCATACTCTGTTTTGCTGAGAAACATAAAAACCTCACTGCCTAAAAAGTGTCCAGAAATCCTGATACTCTCCGGCAAACTGTGCCAGACGGTAGGTAAGGTGTTCGAGAATAATATCGCTTTTGCAGAGAAAAAAGAAAGCCCGCGGACTGTAGGGACGATGCTTTATAGCAACCACATGGCTGTAGGTTTCTCCCAATGTGTCCATCAGAACTTCTATCTGCCTGTCATGCGCCATGCAGCGGCCAAGATGCTGGTAAACTACCACAACTTCTACCGAAGGCAGTTTGAAAAAACGCCCGATTTCATCGGCAAAAATATATTTTTGCGGATAAACCTTCTGGCGGTAGTGTTTTTCCAGAGTCAACGGTACAAAGCGCCCTTCACTGCGCAGACACCTGAGTGCCATACCGTTATCGGGCGCTACGGCTATCACATCACTTTTGTGGGCGAACCAGAGTGCCTGCTGAAACCAGTGCTGCCGATCTTCATAGGCTTTGGGTACCTCTTCGTAAAAAAATTTCGCATTGGGAAGCAGTTTGAGACGATCGAGTTCCTCTACCTCTCTCCGGTTGCGCATTAGCAGCGACATCAGTGAATCTTCAAGGTATTCATCCATTCCGGACATCCGCTCAAAGTAGTCAATGTGCCTGCCGTCATTGTTCTGCTCGCCCTCCCCTTCATGCATAAACCAAATCTGCGCCAGTTTTTTCCCGTCAAACGGGCTGTCTGGATGATTGAAAAGATAGCGGAAGAGTTGGAACTTTCCAAAATCTCCCACATCTCCTACATATTTGTTCTGCATGCTTTCGGCTCCTTTGACGCAATTATATCAGCTTTTCATTGACAAGTTTTATCCTTAATCACTATTGCCTTTTTCCTCCCTTTTCACTATAATAGTGCCAAATAATAGTAATAAGGACAGTTAATGAAATACTTTGCCCTTCTCTTCTTCTCAACACTGCTTTTTGCTGCTCCCGGAGAAACCAATACAAGCAGTACGGCACATAATGTATCAGCTGTAGATAAACAGCAAACAGAGAAAAAAAGTGATAGTAACCATACGAAAGCGCTGCTCGAAGAAAAGGTCAAAGAGCAGATGGAACGTGAGAAAAAATTTGCCAAAGAGCAAAAGTTCTACCAGGGCAAAGATTATAACTTGAGCGTGCATGTCGTTGACCCGAAGACACTCAAAGACATCCCTGTCATCGAGCCCGATTACGATTTTGACATCACTGATGTCTACCGTGACGATATTTAACCCAGCAATACACTTCGAAGCTCTTCAACCATATGCACAACATTGTCGTGTGCATGGTCGGTAAATCCCCAGTCAACCATAATATAGTCAATGCCTGCACGTTGTGCAGCCTGCTCGTCACGCGGTCCGTCCCCAATAAAAAGTGTGCGCTCTTTTGCAACGTGCAATGCATCAAACAGTTTGAACAGCATATCCGGATAGGGTTTCCCCTTATTGACATCATCATAACAGGCAATGGCATCGAAGAGTACATAAATACCAAGATGCGTCAATGATTCAATGGTTGATTTACGGTAGGCATTGGTTGCTACAGCCAGTTTGAAACCGGCCTCTTTGAGGTCTACAAGCAGTTCCCGTACACCTTCATAGAGTACCAGTTCCCGACCATGATGTCGGGTGTAATACTCGGAAAACCAACGCTCATGGTCATGTTCAAACCTTGGCGCATGATAAAAAAACTGCGCAGGATTGATTGTCGGGTCATTGACATGTGCAAGAATCTTCCCTGCATCCATCGGTTCAAACCCAAGCTGTTTGCGTACATAATTGATAGCATTGGCAATGGTAATGGAGGAGTTCACCAGCGTACCATCCATATCGAATATAATCAGATCTTTATCGATCATACAACTGCCTTACTTCCGGTTTTTGCTGTCAAGACGGCTGAACTTGATATAGAGTGACAAACTCACTAACAAAAAAGAGACCCCAATAATGAGATAGACGGCAAATTGAATCTTGGTCGGGTCGGTCAGTGCCGACTTAAATACCAGCATCAGCGACTCGATAGAGAGTGCAATAATGATAGAACCGAGGAATTTCACCATAGTTTGATGGGTATCGTCCGTGCTGCCGTGTTTCTTCTCTTTCCCCAGCACCTCCTCTTCAAAGATCGCTTTGACAAGGTCAGCAATGGCAAGTGAGAGTGTCAGCAAAATGGTCGACTTGAACACTTCGTTGATGTCTATACTCATAAAATCCATACCAAAATGCAAAAAACTGGTCACTCCTTTGATGAAAAGCAGAAATGCAACCCCCAAAAGCGCCACAGAGAATGCCGCGTAAATCACTTTGCTGGCAACACCGAAATTGGAATCGATGGAGCTTGGGTGAAACATCTTGAGAATATTTTTAAGGGTAATATCCACGCAGATAATGGCTACAAGATGATTGTTTGTATCATAAATAGGGAATGATGCAGTGACAACCAGTTCGTTGCTGACCAGAGAGGGATACGGGTCGGTCAAAATACAGCGGTGCTCTTTAAGGGTCTTGTAGTAGTAGGCACGGTCACTTCTGTCTTCACCCTTGCCGTAGCCGTTGAGCTTCGGGTTGGACGAGATGTTGTCGACCATTTGAATACCATTGCCGTCAATCGCATAGATCACTTCTGCCAGAGGGATCGCCTCTTTGAGGTTTTCTATCTTTGCAATAACACGGTCAAGTGTCGCCTGATCGTTCGTCTCTATTGCCTGGGAAATATTCCGGCTCATGATGTAACAGAGGTAGGCACGTACTTTCGTACGTATCTGGGCATACTCCTGTATCTCTTTAACCATCAACATAAAAAAACTCCTCTATTGCAAATATCCGACGACATCGCCGAACTTGACTTTCTGATTGATCGCCGCTTCAGGCACAAACGCGCCTTTTTGAGAGAATGTAAGCAGGGTTGAACCCATTTCAAACCACCCCAAAAGCTCCCCGCGTTCGAGGGTAAGGTTTTCATAAGTATAGTGCTGCGGATCGGTAATCTCGGAGTTGGTCTGTACACGCGGTTCAAACGTAACAACCATTTTACCCACATTGAGCGCGCCGACAAGCACCAGTACATGCATACGCCCTTTTTCATCTTCACACTCAATGATAACCCGTTCATTCTCGATGAAAAGGTTTTTCTTATTGCGAAGCAGCGGAAAGTTGACCGGGTAGAGTTTCCCCGGAATATGTGTGAGTGAATGGATGTGCAGCGACATCGGCATGTGATAGCGGTGATAGTCCTTGGGCGAAAGGTAAAAGTTCATAAACTCCCCGCCCTCCATCCATTCCGCTGCTGCTTTATGGTACTCGCCAAAGAGTTCTTCAATATTGTAGGACATTCCCTTTATCTGATAGGCTCTTCCCTCTGTAACCGTTCCAAAATCTGTAATGAGCGCATCGACCCCACTGATAACTGCATAGGGGTCTTCAGGCATCGGACGCTCCTTTTCGAGTGCTCTCGTAAAAAGCTTATTTAGCGTTTCATAGCTTGCCGCCGGGCGGAATTCGGACATATCAAGCCCCATCAGTTTGACATAAGCAGCATTAATGGTATGCTGGATAATCGCAGGAAACGGTTTGGAAGCGAACTTCCCGAACTGACTTGAAATAACCGATGTAAAGTGTCGTTTACTCATCAGCCGGCTACCTTTTCATAATACTCAAGCGCCTCTTTCATCAAGGTGATGTGATAGTTCTCCTGATTGTTAATGAAGTCGAAGAACTTCGCCAGCTGCGCATTGTCGTTTGCCACTGCTTCAGAAAGCTTACGGCACTCCTCTTTGGCTGCCAGTTCTTCATCAATACCCGCTTTAAGGAAGCCGACAATATCTTCAACCTGATACACCTCTTTCATGATAGTTCTTGGTACCGCAAGGATACCCATCTTCGCCATCATATCTCCAAAGCGCTTGAGGTGAAAGAAACTTTCATCAATGAGAATCTGAAAAATACGGTTCAAAAACGCGTCACCACTATGCTGTTGGAGGTAGTTATAGATCATGATCAGTTCATACTCTTTGTAACTCTCTTCAAAGAGAAAGAGTGTCAGCGCATCAGTTGCCTCCTGAGAAAGTGTCACCCCCGGCAGCTTGCGTGACATATTGAACGCGGTAATCACTTCGTCGTTCATCTCATGCAGCACAGAGGTCATATAGGCAATATCACTCGCTATACGCTCTGCAAGCGCCTTGTTTTCCAGTCCCAAAAGCTGCAGATCGATTTCAAGCAGACGGGCAATAATCGCCTTGAGCATCGTCTCGAGACGCTCTACTTTGATGGGAATATCATCACGGTCATAGTCGTAGGCTTCCCCGTTTCTGATCATCTCCTGTTCCAGCCAGGTAAAGTGGCGAAACAGAATATCTGAAAAATCCAACAGGGTTTCACGGTTGTTCGTATGGCTCATAAAGCCTGCCATCATCATTTCAAGCCACGCTTCGTGGGTTTTAATGAGCAGTGTTGTCATTGGTATTCTCCTCTTTTGGGGTACAGGTACCGCCTATCTGGTAGGTAATGGAAGGGTATTCCGCATCACTTTTGCGTTTTTCATATGTGTCGACTGCTGCCTGAATGGC
This sequence comes from Sulfurovum sp., assembly GCA_026983515.1. Taxonomy (GTDB): domain Bacteria; phylum Campylobacterota; class Campylobacteria; order Campylobacterales; family Sulfurovaceae; genus Sulfurovum. Next base: position 14,405 of record JALWHT010000052.1, on the reverse strand, counting down.
AAGTGCCACCATTTCAGAACAGGCGGCATCTTCAGGGGGCAGTTTCTCCAGCAGCTGCATCGTTGCATTGACAAGATTTTTCGCCCCGTCAAGGGTAAGCCCTTTGGCCTCTTCTGTCAGCATGGAGCCGGCAACCACTGTAGTTGAACAGGCAATGGCCTGAAAGCGGATATCGTCAATGTAAGGTTTTTCCTCATCCTCTTTGACATGGATGTAAACAGCGACCTTCTCACCGTTCTGGGGGTTTTTCCCCATACCTTCAGCGTTGGCTGTAGGCAAAGAACCGTAGTTTTTCGGGTTCATCATATGTTCAAGTACCATCGCGTCCATTTCCATCTGCGACTCCTGTATTATTATTGGCAACAATTATACCATGTACGCTTGAGAGTTGGGAATGTCAGTCTAAATTGGGTATGATATCTTCACTTTTTCCACCCAAGGAACCCCATGGCAGTCTATGTACTTTTCGATACCGAAACAACAGGAAACCAGGAGAATGACCGCATTATTCAAGTCGGCGCAATGGTTGTACACGGCAGAGACAACATCGAAGTCATCGATGAACTCTGCTCCACCACCGTACCCATCAGCATCGAAGCGATGGAGGTGCACAACATCACTCCAGAAACCATTGAAGGCAAGCCTCCCTACGCCGATACCGCTTTTGCAAAAACCATTGAAACCTATAATGCACCCGAAAACTACCTTATTGCCCACAATATCAAATTTGACCTGGGGATGATTGAGAAGGAAGGATTCAAAAACCACTACACACTCATTGATACTGTGCGTGTTTCAAAGCACCTGCTCCCCGACTCTCCGGCACACAGGCTGCAATACCTGCGTTATGCACTCGAGCTTTACAAAAACGAAGAGGAGGAAGCCAAACGCCTCGGCATTACCGTTAAAGCACACGATGCCATCGGTGATGTACTGGTCATGAAACTGCTGCTTTCCAAACTGGTACAGCTGACCCAGGATCAGTTCCCCGGTGTCAACCCGATGCAGAAGATGGCAGAACTGACCAACACGCCGGTACTCATCAAAACCTTCAAGTTCGGTAAATACAAAGAGCGCGACATTGAAGAGATTGCCCGGGAAGACATGGGGTATCTGCAGTGGATGTACAAAAATCTTGATCTGGACGAAGACCTCAAATTTACACTTGAGCAATATTTACAGTAGGCATCAACATGAAGCGTCTTTTGGCAGTTTTGATAGGTACGCTTTTTTTACATGCCCAGCCTGTACATGACATGACAGTGGGCAACTGGAATACAGTTACCACTTCGACCAGTGAAAATCACACCTACGTTACCGAAAAAGAGTTTCTCAACCTCAAGCCGGACCACACGTTTGACATAACCATTCTCGTCAGTCTCAAAAAGGGAGAACACTTTGTCAAAGACCTTCAAGTCAAAGCTTCGGGCATCTGGAAGCGCTACATCACCACACTGGTGGTCGTCATCAACAAAATGGAGGTGCCTTTTGCCAAGGAGGTGTCAAACACCATTACACCGCAGTCACTTCAAGCACTGGCTTCAACCTATCAGGCAAGACTCAGAGGCAACCCCATCCGCATCAACACCATTACACTGCTGACAAAAGACAAGCTGACCATCATCAATGAAAAAGGTGTCAAAACCGAATACACCCGCTACATTCCGGTCACACCAAAACCTGTCGTACCGCAAAAGATCCCCACGCCAAAGATTCCTGCACCCAAGATTCCGCAACAGCGGCTTTAAGCCTAAGCCTTGCCCCTCACAACACCCCTCTGATGCCGTTGTCTTGGCGGAGGATGTCGAAGATTCGGTTGATTTTTGCTTCCACAGTTGCCTTTCTCTATGGGTAAATTTTAGTGTTTTTTGTGCATAGCTCATGAGCTATGTTAAAATTTTTGCCTTTTTTTAACATAGAACAGTGAAGTTCTTTCACTGCCTTCATTATTTAACTCCTAAGCCTCCAGCTTCTCCCTTACAAGGTCATTCACTACCTTCGGATTTGCCTTGCCGCCTGTCGCTTTGAGCACCTGACCAATAAAGAAGCCGAAGAGTTTTTGATTGCCCTCTTTGTACTTGGCAACATTGTCAGGGTTTTGTGCGATGATTGCATCGATGATCGGGGCAATTTCGGCAGGATCGCTGATCTGCTTGAGTCCTTGCTCTTCGACAATGACCTCTGGGGCTTTTCCGGTGGCGGTCATCTCTTCAAAGACCTGTTTGGCAATCTTGCTTGAGATCGTTTCCTCATCGAGCATTTTGGCAAGCTGGGCTACCTCTTTGGGCGTAAAGGTGAGGTTTTCGCTGCCATTTTCTTTGAACACACGCGCAACATCATTGGCAACGATATTGGCGATGATTACTGGGCTTTCATAGGCGGCAACGGCTTCGTCGAAGAAGTGTGCCAGTTTCTCGTCACGCGCAAGGGTATTGGCAACTTCCGGGTTGAGTTTGAATTCATGGGTAAAGCGGTCATATCTGCCCTGCTCTTGGGCACTCATAGGGGTGACTTCACCCTCTTTTTGTACCGGTTTTGGCTGTTTTTGCTTTTTTGCAGGCTTAGGTTTTGGCTTCTCTTTTTTCGCCCATGAGTCTTTAAGCCCAACAATCTTGTTGAATACCGGTGCATCATCACAATAATCGATAGGGTCTGCATAGAAGTACCCCTCTCGCTCAAACTGGAAGCGTACATCAGGCTTTTCATCGATGACTGCCGGCTCGATGAGTGCATCTTTAATGACCTTCAATGAGTTCGGGTTAAGGTCTTCAAGCCCTTCTGGTGCTTCACATTTAAAGAGTCTGTCATAGAGCCGTACTTCAACCTTTTTTGCAGCAGCGGCATTGACCCACTGGATGGCACTGCGTACCTTAATGCCGCTGGTGTCCGAACCGCTTTTGGAGTCTTGGAAATACTCCGCTTTGATCTCGACAATGTTCCCTTCTGCATCTTTAACCACCTCTTTGCATGCGATGATATAGGCGTGCTTGAGTCTGACAGGCTGCTCGGGTGTGAGGCGGTAGTAGCCTTTTGGAGGATTTTCACTAAAGTCGTTTTTATCAATGTAGATCTCTTTGGAGAACGGCAGCTTTCGGCTTCCCTCTTTTGGCACATCGTGCGGATAGTAGGAGGCATCGAGCAGTTCACTGCCTTCATAGTTTTCAATGGTTACTTTAAGCGGATCAAGCACACACATCACACGCGGTACTTTGGTGTTCAGATCATCACGGATGCAGAACTCAAGCTGCGCGACATCGACCGTGGAGTTGGCTTTGGCAACCCCGATCTGCTCACAGAAAGTGATGATGGACTCCGGCGTATAGCCTCGACGTTTGTAGCCGGCAATGGTAGGCAGGCGCGGATCATCCCAGCCGTTGACATAACCACCCTCTACCAGTTCCAACAGTTTCCGCTTGCTCATGACTGTGTAGTTCATGTTCAGACGGGCAAACTCGTACTGGTACGGACGCGGCGGCTTGAGCCCCAGTGTCTCGATGACCCAGTCATAGATGTCGCGGTTGTTCTCAAACTCCAGCGTACACAATGAGTGGGTAATGCCCTCCATGTAATCCGAAAGGCAGTGCGCGAAGTCGTACATGGGGTAGACATGCCACCCCTCACCCACACGGTAGTGGCTGGCGTGACGGATGCGGTAGAGCAGCGGATCACGCATCTTCATATTGGGTGAACTCATGTCTATCTTTGCGCGTAAGATGTGTTCGCCCTCTGCAAACTCTCCGTTTTTCATACGTTCAAACAGGTCGAGGTTCTCCTCCACGCTGCGCTGCGCATACTTGCTGCGTCGTCCGGGCTCGGTGACCGTACCGCGGTACTCGCGTATCTCCTCTTCGTTGAGGCTGTCGACATACGCCTTTTCCATCTTGATCAGTTCCACAGCGTAGTCATAGAGTTTGCCAAAGTAGTCGGAGGTAAAGTAAACCTTTTCACCCCAGTCAAACCCCAGCCATTTGACCGCATCTTTGAGCGCTTCGACATACTTCATATCCTCTTTGGTCGGATCGGTATCGTCCATTCTGAGGTTACATTGCCCGTTAAAGTCCCGTGCAATACCAAAGTTCAGCACAATGGACTTGGCATGACCGATATGCGGAAATCCGTTTGGCTCAGGCGGGAAACGGGTATGTACCGCCTCATATTTGCCCGCTTTCAAATCCTCTTCAACAATGGCACGTAGAAAATCTTTTTTTGTCTCACTCATTTTGTTTCAACCTTGTGTTTATTAGTCTTTTGCAAATATTCCCGTAGGGTGTTGTGCCCTCACAACACCAATACTTCTAAGCAACAATGATTACACTGAAACCCAACACTCGATAGATTCAACGGTGTTGTCAGGGGACAACACTCTACATGTATTATGGAATTAAAATGAATCAAATGCCATAGGGGGTATTGTGTCCTCATAATCTTGGCTGTATTTTATCGAAATAGAGTTAAATATGGCATCTGAAATACCCATACAGAGATAGAATGGCCTTTGAACACAGCGCCTTCAATCCGTGTTAACCCTAACCTACTATAATATCATTTCAAAGAAACCTTCGGAGTCATATGAATGCTTAGATTTGCCCCTACACCTACCCATGACCTGTGCATCGAGGAACTGCGTGCAGCAATCTTGAATTTTCTTGTCGCCAGACAGCGTCAGGAGCCTTTTTTGGTGCGCATTGATGACGTTGACAAAGCACATGTGATTGAAGGGAAAGATACCGAGATCATGCAGATTCTCGAAAAATTCTCCATTACGCACGACCAGCTCTTTCATCTGAGCGAACATGCCAATATCCATCTTACACTGGCACTACAGCTTCTCAAAGAAAAAAAAGCCTTTATTTGTACCTGTACGGCATCCACACATGAAGAGACCGAAAATACCCCCTGCCATGCCGGCTGTGCATCTGTTGAAACAGAGACGTACACAGACTTAAAAGAGAACGGTACCCCCTTTGTCATTCGTCTCAAAGCACCACAGAGCGATGTTACGTTCCATGACATTTACCGGGGAAACATCACTGCAAAGCCCGAAACTCTGACCGATACAGTTATTCTTCATACCGATACAACACCCGGTTGCGATTTTGCCTCTGCTGCCGAAGATATGCTCAACAATATCAGCCTTGTCATCCGTCCGGAAAACAGACTTGAAAGAACACCGGTTCAAGAGTACATCAAGCATCAGCTTGGCTACAGGGAGGAAACACGCTATGCACACCTGCCCTCATTGCGCCCCTCAACGGGTGAAACACATCTTCCTTCACTGAAAATGCTTTTTGAAGAGGGGTACATCCCCGATGCGATCATCAACTATCTGCTGCTTACAGGCAACCCCAAAGCGCCAAAAGCAGTTTTTACCCTGCCCGAAGCCATAGCGTGGTTCGAACTTGAAGCACTCTCTTCCAAGCCTGAACAGTTTGACATGGAAACCCTGCGCTATCTAAACCGTGAACATCTGCTTCGCATGGAAGACAAACGCCTCTCAACACTTTTTGGCTTTGCTGATGCAGCCATAGGAAAGCTGGCAAAAGTCTACCTTGAAGCCGAAAAGGCAAGTACAGTTGCGGAACTGGAAACCTATATCCGAGCCATCTTCACTCCCAAAAACTTCGAAAGTGAAGCGGGTGAAGCAATGCGCAGTCTCAGCGAGATCATCTGGAATGCGCCGATGATCGACACATATGAAGCTTTCATCGTCCACCTGTGCCGTGAAAGCGGTACAGACGAAGAGACGCTGATACCGGCTCTGAGACTGCTGCTTACCGGCACAGACCACGGACCGGAGCTTGAAACACTCTACCCACACATCAAATCTTATCTACTGGAGGTTATCTCATGATCGATGCATTCTTTTTTGCACTACTGCAAATTGTACATACCGTTATCAACATTTACATCTGGATCATTATCATTTCAGCACTGCTGAGTTTTGTGCGGCCAGACCCCTACAACCCTATTGTCCAGACACTCTACCGCCTTACCGAACCGGTTTACAGCTGGATCAGACGCCGTTTTCCTTTTGTGATTATGGGCGGTATCGATCTCTCGCCGCTGGTCATTATTCTGGCATTGCAATTTCTCGATATTTTTATGATGCGCGCCTTTTTAGGGTAAACCATGGTCAGAAAAGTCGCCGGTGCACTGCTGCTGTCGCTCAGCCTTCTTGTCAATGCAGCCGAGGCAAAAACGTTCACCTACACACAGGTGCATAATATGCCAAAAAGTGTGGAAAAAGACTACTATATCTGGCGTTTTCTGAGACAGCGAAGCACCACTGCGGCTCAGGCACGCAGTATTATCCGTGAAACCAACAGCCTGAATAAAAAGCTGAAAGAGGCATATCGGCGAAAAACCGGCGGCTACCCTGACTTTCACCCTAAACCGGTACGCTACCGGGTCAATGATGCCGACAAGTGGAAAAACCGTTCACAGGGAAACTTCGCTTTTAAAAAAGGCATTGCCATGGTACAGCGGAACGAACTCCACCGCGCAGCAGAATACTTTGGCGCTGCCTACCGTATTTACGAAGACCGGTGGGAGAAAGACAAAGCACTCTTCTGGCTCTACCTTGTGACAAAGAACAAATACTATCTTCAACAGCTCAAACACAGTTACCACATTAATATGTATACGCTGCTTGCAGCCGATCTCACCCACAGTAAATACCCCAGCACCATTGTTGTACCCAAAGTGTCCAAAGACAGTGTCTGGGGCATTGATGCGCAGGATCCTATTGCATGGGCAAAGATGAAACACAAAATATTTGCCGGCAACATCGACCTCGATGACCTTGCAGACACCTGCCGTTCAAAAGAGACCATCGGGATGCACACCTACATCAAAGCACGTGCATGCAACTACCGCAAGTCCTACTTCCCCATGCCATACCGTGACCTGATGAAACACTACAGCGTCGAGCGTCAGGCACTCATTTATGCCATTGCACGTCAGGAGAGCCGCTTTGTTCCAGCTGCCGTCTCACGCTCTTTTGCACTGGGAATGATGCAGTTCATGCCCTTTCTCATCGACCATGTCGCCAAACAGAAAGGCGAACGCATCGACTACGATGATATATTCAACCCCTATAAAGCCATTGAATATGCCGACTACCACCTGGACTATCTCAACAAGTACCTCTATCACCCGTTATTCATCGCCTACGCCTACAACGGCGGTATCGGCTTTACCAAACGGCTCATCCGAAAAAAAGGCAATTTCAGACCCGGGCGCTTCGAGCCCTATCTCAGTATGGAAAAGATGAAAAATGCCGAAGCGAGAGAGTACGGTAAAAAAGTTCTGACCAATTACATTGTCTATATGAACCTGCTGGGCAAGCCCATCCGTTTGCTTCCGTTTCTCAAAACCCTTACCGACCCGAGTATGACAGACCGCTTCAGAAAGTAGGTCAGATTTTCAGGTGCCAAGATGCCTGCTTTTTAAGGAATCGGTATCTTCTGTCATCTCTGTCAAAAGGTTAAAATGCGGTATGGGTAAAGGTATATTTCGCCTTCTTTGCAAAATCGAGTGTTTTCTTCCCATAGGCTTTGCTCTCAAAAATCAGATGGAAGCGCTGTTTGGGTGTATAGGGGAAAGTGACCAGGAAGAAGTGGTTCCATGGGGCTTTGAAAGAGAGCATCTTCAGACGCGGGTCATGCTTTTTGAGCGGTACAATTGCTTTGGGCGGTGTACCGTCAAGCGTCAAGTTGAAATCATTCAGCTGTGAGTTGTCTACATTCTCATCGACATACAGACCGACAATAAAACGTTCATCATGCTGTTTGGCATTTTTGGACGCGTTCTGTTCATTCAGGTAGGTTGCTGTCAATACAACTTTGGTCAGCCCGTCTTCGTACAGCTGTGCTTTTTCCGTCTTGATGAGTTCTGCATGGTAGTTTTTTTCTTTCTCATACGAACGTTCGAGCTTTATCTGCTCTTTTGTTGTACAGCCCGCAAGAAGAAGCACAAGCGAGAGTGCCGCCGTCATTGTCCGCATCACTGCTCCTTCTTTTGATTCGTTGAGCGATTTTAACATAGTTTCAATAAAGGTTGATGTATAATCGCACTACTATTCAACTGAAGGAAAACGTGTGAGAACGAGAGTTGCCATTGCCTTTACAGGCCCCTCCGGAAGCGGAAAAACCACTCTGGTGGAAAAAGTCGCCAAAGCGCTGATACAAACACGCAAAGTTGTCATTATCAAGAACGATCCCAAAGACAAGGCACACTTCGATGTTGCAGGCAAGGACAGTTACCGATTTTTCCAGACAGGTGCTGAAGTCGTCGTGACCTCACCGACACGTACGACCTACTTCTCTCACCGTGAAAAGCGGCTCGATGAGATCGTTGCTATGGTCAACGACTTTGACATTCTGCTGGTAGAAGGGCTCAAAACCCTTCCTCTGCCGCGCATTGCCATCTTCAGAGGCAGTATTGACGAGAGTTACTTTCCCTGCTCCGAAGCCATTGCAATAGATGATACTGTCGATCTTTCTGCCTATACTATCCCTGACAATATCGATATTCTCGACCTGAACGATCTCGATGCCGTTTTAGAGTGGATCGACACCAACGCCAAAGCCATATAAAAGGATACCCATGCATACCATTTTTGAAACCATTGAACAGTGCGCATTTAAAATCGACAATGCGATAAAGACCGAAGACCTCGGCTACTGCGATACCGAAAACTCTTCCGGGGAAGACCAGCTCAAACTTGATGTCAAGAGTGACTATATCATTGAAGAGGCGTTTAAAAATGTCCCGCTGGTCAAGTCACTGGTAAGTGAAGAGAAAGAGGGCGAACTGCTGCTGCATGAAGATGGCAAATACACTATCTGCTACGATCCGCTGGATGGCTCAAGCCTTGCGGATGTCAACCTTTCGGTAGGCTCCATCTTCGGCATTTACGAAGGGGAACTGAAAGGTGAAAACCTTGTAGCTTCTGCTTATGTCGTTTATGGACCGCGTATTGAAATTGTACGTGCCGTCAAAGGTGAACGTCCTATGCATTACCGTGCGCAAGACGGATACTTCAATCTTGTCTGCAAGGAGCTTGTGCTGAATGAGAAAGGCAAACTCAATGCCCCGGGCGGCACCCAGCAGCACTGGTGCGACTACCACAAGAGTTTTGTCGACGATCTCTTTGCGGAAGGGTACCGCCTGCGCTACTCCGGCGGCATGGTACCGGATCTGCACCAGATCCTTCTCAAAGGCGGCGGTATCTTCTCCTACCCCGGTACGGCAGACAAACCAAACGGCAAACTCAGACAGCTCTTTGAGGTGATCCCATTTGCGTTTATCTACGAACAGGCGGGCGGTCAGGCGATCAATGACAAAGGAAAGCGTCTGATGGAGCTTGTTCCCTCCCATCCTCACGATACCAGCCCCTGCTTTTTCGGTTCTAATTACGAAATTGAAAAACTTAAAGCGGCGTATGGAGTGACTGCCTGATGGCTGAAGCAGTGCTCGATGAGTGGGAGATCGCCCTTCGGGTCAAGACCGAAGAGTTAAAAAAATGTCAGCAGGAAAAAAACGTAACAAGCTGTACACAGTGTGAGAAACTGCTTTTGTGTGAACTGCGCGATGCCTATGTCAAAGCTGTCTACGACAGCATGAACAAAGGAACGGGCGGCGGATTCGAATTCTGATTCACTCCACTTCAAAGGGCTTGAAGTAGACACGCACCTTGCTGAGTGAAGCCATGATGCTCTGACGCACAGGATCCCACTTAATGAAACCTTTCTGTTTACGGTTTGCCGTATAGCCGCTGCGCTCGAGTTCTACTTCGACAACGGTTTCTGCCAACGATTCCATTACCTCTTTGCTGATATAAAAATTATTTTTGTAGTCTTTGATCTTGTAGTACTCTTTACCCTGATAATTGTAGATCTTTTTGTCAGAAAGATAGCGCCGCAGCGCCTCTTTGCTTTTCTGTTCCTGACGTCTGCGCTCATGCAGCTTCGCCATGATCTTCTTCTTTTCGTCCGGGCTGAAACGCTTTTCATTTTCAGAAGCGTTCTCTTCCTGTAATTCAAACATCATCAATCCCTTTCATATTTTCAAATATATTATAGACTCTCTTCGATTAACCGAAGCTTTTGTGTACGGCTCATCTTTTTTATGGCATGTTCACGCCTTGAAGCACTGCTTCTGTCTTCACACACTTCACTGTAACACAGTTTTACAGGACGTCGTGTACGGGTATATTTGGCTCCTTTTCCCGAGCTGTTATGCTCTTCGATGCGCCGTGCAAGGTCGGTAGTAATGCCTGTATAAAGCGTGCCGTCGGCACATTCAAGGATGTAAAGATAATACATACCGTTAGTTTACCCGCTCCACAGCACTTTTTGGCTAAAATATCCATTATTAATAAGCTCATTTGTTTAAGGAACCCCATACATGTCATCTTGTCACAAAGCCTACATCACCACCCCCATCTATTATGTTAACGATATTGCCCACATAGGCCATGCCTATACGACGATCATTGCCGATACACTTGCACGCTATTCCCGCATGAGCGGTCTGGATACTTTCTTTCTGACCGGTACCGACGAACACGGCCAAAAGATCGAGGAATCCGCCAAAGCACGCGGTAAAAGTCCTCAGGAGTATGCGGATGAAATCTCTGCAACATTCAAAAACCTCTGGGACGAGTTCGGCATCAGCTACGACAAATTCATCCGTACAACCGATAAAGACCATATGAAAGGCGTACAGAAAGCCTTTAAAGTCATGTATGACAACGGTGACATCTACAAAGATGTCTATAAAGGGCACTACTGTATCTCCTGTGAGACATTCTTCCCCGAAATTCAGCTCGTCGACGGTGAATTCTGCCCTGAATGCGGCAAGCCCACTACAGTTGTAGAAGAGGAGAGCTACTTCTTCAAACTCTCCAAATATCAGGACAAACTGCTGGAGTGGTACGATGCACACCCCGAGTGTATTTTGCCAAGAAGCAAGCGAAACGAAGTGATCCGTTTTGTGGAAGGAGGACTTGAAGACCTCTCCATTACCCGTACCAGTTTTGACTGGGGTGTGAAGCTCCCCGAAGAACTCAATGATCCAAAGCACGTCATGTATGTGTGGCTCGATGCCCTGATGAACTATGTTACCGCCCTTGGCTACGGCACCGATGAAGCCAAGATGGACTTCTGGCCTGCACGTGTCCACCTCATTGGCAAGGACATTCTGCGTTTCCATGCCATCTACTGGCCTGCCTTCCTGATGAGCCTCGGTCTTGAACTGCCAAAACACATCGCCGCACACGGCTGGTGGACCAGAGACGGTGAGAAGATGAGCAAATCCAAAGGCAATGTCATCAATCCAAAAGAGGTAGCCGATGCCTACGGACTGGACAACTTCCGTTACTTTATGCTCCGGGAAGTCCCTTTCGGCGGTGACGGTGACTTCAGCCAAAAAGCGCTCATTGACCGTATCAACTCCGACCTTGGCAACGATCTTGGAAACCTCCTCAACCGTCTTATCGGTATGAGCGGCAAATATTTTGAAGGGCGTGTCGATGCATCAAACGTTACCAGGTACTATCAGGCAGAACTTGATGAAGTCGAAGCTTCGCTTGACAAACTCGAACCGCTGCTTTTCGAGATGCAGATCCACCGCTACCTCGAAGAACTCTGGCGTCCGCTGACAGTTGCAAACAGAGCCATCGACAAGTATCAGCCATGGACGCTTATGAAGGAAGGCAAAGAGGAAGAGGCAATGGCGCTCAATGGACTTATTGCCACCATTCTGGCAAAAGTTGCCGTCATGCTTTACCCTGTCATGCCGCAGATATGTCCCAAGATCGCTACAGCACTGGGCTTTACCATCGACAATGCAAGCTGGCAGAAGCTCATTAAAGAGAAAGAGCTCATCAAAGCCTTTACCATTGAAAAAGTTCCGCCGCTCTTCCCACGTATTGAAGAGCCGCTGCTCGAACAGGAAAAACCGGATGACACAAAAAAGGAAGCTCCAAAAGCGCCTGTAAAAAAAGAGGAGAAGAAAGAAGAAGGGGTTGCACTCATCGGCATCGACCAGTTCTTCCAGACTTCCCTAAAAGTCGGTACTGTCGTTAAAGCCGAAGAGGTACCCAAGAGCAAAAAACTGCTCCTGCTTCAGGTCGACCTTGGCGAAGAGAAGCCGCGACAGATCGTTGCGGGGATCAAAGAGTGGTACAGCGCTGAAGATATGCTGGACACACAGGTGTGTGTCGTCGCCAACCTCAAACCTGCCAAACTGATGGGCTACACCAGCGAAGGTATGCTGCTGGCAGCCAAAGACGAGGACGGTCTATGTATGATCCGTCCTGAAAAGCCCAAAAAACCCGGCACACCGATAGGATAAGAATGAAAATAGAAGATATCGTAAACCTCACAGAGGGCACGCTTTCCAACACACCACAGGTACAGGCCATTGAAGGCGCAACCGTATACCCGTCAAAGGTAGACCACGGCGACCTTTTCTTCTCTTCATCGCAGGAGGAGATAGACAAAGCTGTTGCCAATGGTGCCTACGCCGTCGTATACGACAATGATGACATTGTCAGAAATGATGACGAGATCGCATGGATCAAAGTCTCCGATGTGCAGCTGGCGGCCTTCAAACTGCTGCGCTATGTCATCATCCAGAAAGAGGCAAAATTCTTCTGGCTGCTTGAACATGAGATGAGCTTTCTGAAAATGATCCTTACCCACAAGGGCAACATCGCATTCATCGCCGATGACTGGCGCAAAGCTTTCGAGCAGATCCTCAACTCCGATGACATCCTCTTTGTCGGCAGTGACAAGGAATTGATGCAGATGATCAAACCGGACGTTCCACGCCTTAATAAAGAGGTTGAGGGATATGCCATATCAGACACCCTTTTCCGTACTACCTTCAAGGTAGACGGATTTGTCTATCAGGAAAAAGAGATGGCACCGTTCCACCTGGAGTATCTGCTGCGCGTGGTCGACTTCTGCAAACAGAATGATCTTCCCTACTCGGTTGACCGTATCCGCTACACCAAGCACTTCATTCCTGTATTCATCGACCACAAACTCAACTCTACCAAATCGAGTATGAGTGACAAAGTCGCCATCTTTGTCGACAATCTTCCCGACATAGAAAAAGCACGCGAATATGTCAAACGCTCCAATATGTGGGTCAAGAGCATCGTCCTCACCCCGCCAAAGACCAAAGTGCCGGGCATCGACCATCCCCATTGGTTTGAAACCGAAGAAGAGGTACGTGAACTGCTCAAAAGCATGCACTTTAACTACGCTTTTATCTACAATGCCGACCGTTCTATTCTTAACACCATCAAAGAAGAGTACAGCCTCTTTTAATTGCCGATCCTCATGTGACCTGTTAGTATCAAGATTCCTGCTTTCGCAGGAATGACAAAAAAACTATACACTTCCCACTTTAAACCAATTATGCCATACTACAGACAGAGAACAAAAGAGGAAAAAACATGCCAAAAAGAAAAACGATCTCTCTGGTACTTGGAAGCGGCGGTGCGAGAGGTCTGGCACATATCGGTGTCATTCACTGGCTGGAGGAACACCGTTTTCATATTGCTTCGATTTCAGGTTCCTCTATCGGTGCACTGATTGGAGGAGTCTATGCCATGGGAAAACTCGATGAATACGAAGCATGGGTCAAAGCGATTGACAAGCTCGACATTGTCAGTCTGCTCGATATCGCCTGGCAGAGTGCCGGGCTCTTTAAAGGTGACCGTATCATCAATACCCTGATTGAACTTGTCGGCGATCAGCACATTGAATCACTTCCCATCCGATACACAGCTGTAGCTCTCGATATTGAACGGGAAAAGGAGGTCTGGATCAGTAACGGAAGGCTCTTTGATGCTATCCGTGCTTCCATTTCACTGCCGCTCTTTTTCACCCCGTTTGAGTACAACGGAAAAAAACTGATTGACGGCGGGGTGCTCAATCCTGTACCTATTGCTCCGACCCTCCATGACACAACAGATATGACCATTGCTGTCAATCTCGGTGCAAAGCCTGAAAAACGCTTTGAAGAGAAAAAGTCCAAACTAAAATCTGCTCCCCTCCATACAGACAACGATCTCTCAGACAAGATTCGCCGCTTCATACGTGAGCTGAAACAGAATACAGCCTCACTCACCGATATTGACTTTGACATGTATGACATAGCCGATCAGGCATTCGATGCCATGCAGGGAACGATTGCCCGAGAAAAGCTTGCCGCCTACCCTCCCGATTTCACCATTGAAATTCCCCGCAACGCCTGCGGCACACTGGAGTTTGACCGTGCGGAAGAAATGGTACTCCTTGGATACGAACGCGCACAAAGAGCGTTGGGAGAACTGATTGAGTAAACTTCCAAAGCCGTACACTGTAGGTACAGCGATTTTGTAACGG
>JALWHT010000051.1 GCA_026983515.1 Sulfurovum sp. | reverse complement strand
ACCGCATTCAAATAACTCAACGCATTCAACTTAGCACCCTTGTAGGCAATGTCAAATGCCGTACCATGATCAACCGATGTGCGAAGTATAGGCAGATTGAGAGAGACATTGATACCCTCGTCAAAGTAGAGTGCCTTAAGTGGTGCGAGTCCCTGGTCGTGGTACATGGCGATGTAGTGGGTGTAGTGTCTGCGTACATTGGGGGTGAAGGCGACATCGGGCACTAACGGTTGAGTGAATAGTGAATAGTGAATAGTGAATAGTGAGGGGTTTTCCTTTTTTAATATAGCGGTTGCGTTGTCTATGGCTTTTTGGATGATCTTCTCTTCGTTGCCGAGTACGCCGTCGTCTCCTGCGTGGGGGTTGAGTCCGAGGACGGCTACGGTGGATGTTGGGTTGGCAGTGCGGTAGAAGTCTACTAAAAAGCGTGTCAGGTCATTTTCGTTGATGCTGTCAGCTACGTCTTTGAGGGGAATGTGCTCGGTAAAGAGGGCGACATACATTTTGGGGCAGCCCAGCATCATGATAGCATCGGCATCAAAAAAGTCACGCAGGGCATCGGTGTGTCCTTTGTATTTCACACCTGATTCTTCCCATGCTTTTTTATGGATGGGGAGTGTCGTGACCGCATCGACCTTGCCTTCACGTGCCAGTTTGACTGCCTTGACGAAAGAGGCATAGGCGTAGGCACCGCTTGACGCGGAGACAATGCCCGGTTCGATGGTAAAAGCAGGGGCAATATCTTCTAGGGTCTGAAAATCATTGGGTATTGGTATCTGCAATAGATCAGCTGAGCGTTGCAGCATGGTATTGTCTATGCAGTAGATCGGGTCGACCATGGCTGCGATCTGTGCGTGGTTTTCTAATGCCAGTTGGATACCGATGCCGTTGAGGTCACCGATGGAAACGGCTATTTTTTTCTTTTGCATTGTTATTCGCCTTTATAGTCTATCTATCGGTTGTTATGCTTTTTAGCTTTGTTTTGCTTCTCTCTTCATTTCTTTTTTCTTTGTAGCAGCACAAAGAAAAAGAGAAACGAAGCAAAGAAAAAAGAAAAGCTGATAATGCGTGATTTTTGTCAATATTCCTTGACATATTAAGGTCATTATGAAATCGTTCTATAGAACGCTCAACGCTCAACGCTCAACGCTCAACGCTCAACGCTCAACGCTCAACGCTCAACGCTCAACGCTCAACGCTCAACGCTCAACGCTCAACGCTCAACGCTCAACGC
>JALWHT010000050.1 GCA_026983515.1 Sulfurovum sp. | reverse complement strand
ATGCCGCTGCAGCCAGCAGCAGATTGATCTCATCGCCGATAAATCCTTTGAGGTAATTCCTTGAAAGCCTGTGGTCAGCCTTGAGATGTCCGATCACCGGTTCAATGGCAGCCCTTCTTCTAAACTTCTTTCGTTTCTGTTCTCTTTGGTATTTGGTATCTCTTTTCTTTGGTTTGTCGGGTATACAGATAGCAGTACCGTCAACTTCTTTGATGCCCCTGTATCCTCTATCGCATATCGCCTCTTTGATTGGTTTGTTTCTATGTTTGTTGGCATGTGTCAGTGCCGATTTGAGTGTTTTGGAATCGTGTTCATTTGTTTTGTGTGCAGCTACACCGACAATGACATTACTCTTTTGTGTCATCACGATGGATGCCTTGGTACCGTACTCATATTTTTTATGGTCTTTACCTTTGGCGATGGCGTAGATGTGTTGTTCATGAAGTGAATAGATCTTGCTGGAGTCTTTTCGTTTCTGGTCAGAGACTTTGAGGAACAGTTCGAATGTCTCTTTGTATTTTTCAAGCTGTGCTTCATTCATATTTCTGCCAAGGTCTCTAATGAGGATACCGGTAATAGTCTTGAGGCGTTTCATAGCGGATCTTGCTTTCTTGATCTTTTTGGGATGTCTGAAGAATCTTAATGAGATACGATGTCCTTTGATCTCTTTGACATACGTGCGTCTAAGTTGTATCTTCTCTTCTTTGGCGATGTTATGCAGATGGTGTATCATCTTGATGGCAAGTTTGCCGTCTGTGGGGTAGGTGATATTTTTCTCCTGTACGGTAGTATCGATGATGACCTGTTTCTCCTCGGCATCTTTACCGTGCAGACCGACACTCATGGCAAAGATCTCTTCGACACCTTCTTTGCCTATACGTTTTCTAAACTTGACTAACTCTGTTGCATCACAAGGAAGGGCAGGAACATACTCTTGCATACCGCAGAAGTACTGGTAGTAGGGATTGCGTTTCCACTGAAGCACGATGTTCTCATCACTGAGATTCTCCAACTGTTTGAGTATCAGCAGTCCGACCATTAAGCGAATTGGTTTGGCAGGTCTGCCTTCATCGCTGTAGTATTTTGCAAAGCTTTCTTCGAAAGCATCCCAGTTTATGGTATCTGCGAGGGCAATGAGAGGATCATTGCTGTCAAGCATATCACGCAGCTGTGAATGAAAAAGGTTTGGCTGGTTGGAGGTAGAGGATCTTGGAAGCAATTTTAACACCTGTTTCG
>JALWHT010000049.1 GCA_026983515.1 Sulfurovum sp. | reverse complement strand
GGTCTATTCTCATCATGAGAGCCCAAAAGATATCCTCAAAGCATCTTATATTATCTGGGCGATGGAGCACTACGGGTTTGATAACACTGCCATGCTTGACGGAGGATTGCCTGCCTGGAAAGAGAGTGGTGGAGTTTTAAGTATAAAAGAGACGATAGTAACAAAGGGGAGTTTCAAAGTAAGCCGAACGGGCGCACTGGTAGCAGATATGATACTGGTAAAAAAAGAGATTGGTGCTTCTCAGATGATCGATGCAAGACCGGCTGTATTTTATTTTGGTGCTAAAAAACAGCCTGTTTTAGCAAAGGCAGGACATATACCGAAGGCAAAAAGCTATTTTTGGAAATACAGTTTTAAAGGAAAATTTTTAAAAAACAAAGAGGTTTTAAAAGCAATGCTCATAGATGGATTGGGACTTGATCCTAAAAAGCCGACAATAACTTATTGTACGGGTGGATTGGAGACATCTATGAACTTTTTTGTACTACATCGTTTATTGGGGTTTGAAAATATCCGGCTATATGATGCTTCAATGAAAGAATGGGCAAATGCTGCTAAGACACCGATGAGAAAGTATATCTGGGAGTAACGATTGCGAGCGCAATCTCGTAAAACTATGGCTATATGGTGATGCCTTATTGTTGGGAACAACAGGTATCTATGTTGAAAAAACAACATAAAGGAGCAAGAATGAAAAGAATACTATTGAAATACATGCTTTTAAGCATAACTGTTGGACTTTATGCCGCACCTTTGGGGTTACCGGATGTGCCTATTCCAAAAGATAATCTACAAACAGCAGCAAAAATAAAATTGGGGGATACCCTGTTTCACGATCAACGTTTTAGTATAGATGGTCAAGTAAGTTGTGCAACCTGTCATGCAAGAGAAAAAGCGTTTATTGATCACTTACCTATTTCAAAAGGATTTACAGATCAAAAAGGAACCCGTATGGGTACAAGAAACGCCCCGACGGTGATCAATGCTGCTTATTATACATCACAGTTTTGGGATGGGCGAGTACCTAGCTTGGAGGAGCAGTCGAAGTTTCCGCCTATCAATCCGGTTGAAGGCGGTCTGCACTCATGGGATCAATTGGTGGATATGCTCAAAAAAGACACATTTTACAAAAAAGAGTTTTCAAAAGTTTTTGGTATCAAACCCTCAGAGATTACGATAGAACATTTTGCAAAAGCAATAGCAAGCTTTGAGAGAACTATCATCTCAGGGAATTCCAAATTTGACCGATATATGTATGGTGGTGAAAAAGATGCGCTCAATGAACAGGAAAAAAGAGGACTTGAAGTTTTCTTGGGACAAGGACGCTGTGTCTCCTGCCATACCATCAGCCAGACACACGCACTTTTTACAGACAATAAGTTTCACAATCTTGGTGTGGGTTTTAAGGCACTTAAAGGAAAATCGTCTGAAGTTGCTTCAGAGTATATAAAAATGCTAGTAAAGCAGAAAGAGAAGGTAAAGGCTAAGGCAAGCATGGAAGTGAGAGATGAACTTGCCGCAGATGAGTTGGTACTTGCAGAAAAACGTTTTTCAGAGCTTGGACGTTTGGCAATTACACATGAGGTGGATGATATGGGAGCTTTTAAGACGGTGACTTTGAGAAATATTGCCAAAACGGCACCCTATATGCATGATGGAAGTTTGGCAACACTCGAAGAGGTGGTAGAGTGGTATAACTTGGGTGGAAAACTTGATCCAAATGAACCCGATACCCCGTTTTTGGATGGCGGTATTCGACCATTACATTTAAGTGGACAACAGATGGAGGACTTGGTAGCTTTCATGAGGGCTTTGACCAGTCCGGAATATGAAAATGTAAAGGAGACCAAATGAAAAGAAGAGAATTTATGAAACAAGCCAGCATTGTTGCGGCAGGTACAATTTTGCCGATGAGCGTTATAGAAGTAGCATTTGCAGATAATCCTGACGGTACAAAGTCCGGAGAAAACTTTACTTTTGCAGTCATTTCAGATGCGCATTTACAGCAAATCAAAGGTACAAAGTTTGTCAGAAACTGGGATATGGGTCTAAAAAGAGCGGTTGCAGAATGCAATCTTATGACCCCTAAGCCTGACTTTGTCCTATTTGGCGGAGACTTGGCACAGCTTGGAAAGGCAGCCGAAATTGATCATGGAGCAGAGATCCTTTCCGCATTGAGATCACCTGTTAAAATGATGATGGGCGAACATGACTACTATTTGGATCTCGGTGAACACTGGATGAAGCGTTTTGGTGAACCCCACTATAGTTTTGATCATAAAGGTACGCATATTGTTGTGCTAAATTCTATTTTGGTTGATGAAGCATGGATCAATAAATGGAAAACCCCTATGGAAAGGATGCAAACCATGGCGGGCTTGGACGATCCAAACGGCTCACCTTTTATGGTAGGACTGGCACAAAGGGAGTGGCTCAAAAAAGATCTGGAGAACATCCCTAAAGATACGCCTATTATCGTATTTTCGCACTCACCGTTACAGAAAATCTATAAAGGGTGGAACTTTTGGACTGATGATGCTGAGTTGGTGCAGGATATCTTAAAACCGTTTGATAAGGTGAATGTCATCTATGCCCATGTACACCAAATACAATACAACAAAATCGGCAATATTGCTTTTAATTCCGTAATGTCTACGGCATGGCCGTGGCCATACCCGGAGACTTACAAAAAAGCAAAGAGCTATCTGCCGAAGCTTACTGTACATATGAACCGTGCTGATCCATTTTTTGAGCGGGATGCAACAGGCTGGCAGATGATTGATGTGCATAGTGGAAGAGTTGATTTGCATTTTCTGTTGCCGCACAATGAAAACAGAATTGTTGCTTACAATGAAAAAACCCAGCAGCCAGAAGATGTGAAGTATCAAACGGAGCAAATTCCGCCACAAAAACATTATTAAGGAGAAGATGATGAAAAAAATGACGATGTATTTATATAGTTTGATTTTTATTGCAGGAGCTGTTCATGCAGATGAGTTTACACAACAAGATTTGAAACTTTGGAAAGTAGAGTATGAAAGTGTGGTGCATAAAGGCAGAAAGGTCTTTATAGATCCCAAACTAGGTACCAATACAGTGACATGCAATGAGTGTCATCCAAATGCAACCAATACGCATCCTGAGACATATCCCAAGTTTCAAAAACAGCTTGGAAAAGTGGCAACAATGGCTGAGATGATCAACTGGTGTATTGCCAACCCCCTTGAAGGAAAAAAGATGGCGCTGGATGATCCCCGTATGATTGCATTGATTGCATATATTACAGAAGAGAGGCGCGGTGTCACTCTGGAACCGGGTAAACACTGAAAAGAAGCAGGAAGATGGTGGCATTTTCCTGCTTTGTATATTTTGAAAATTGTAATTTTATGATAGTAACGTTTTTACCATCTTCGAAATCGTACCACCATCCGCGCAGCTGCCAACCTTCGCTTTGGCGGCACCCATTACCTTGCCCATATCTTTCATACTCTCGGCACCAGTCTGGGCGATGATCTCTTTGATGATGGTTTCAAGTTCTTCATCACTGAGCGGTTCAGGCAGGTAGCTTTTGACGATGGCAAGTTCGGCTTCTTCTTTGGCAACAAGGTCGTCACGTCCGGCATCGGCAAACTGTGCTTTGGCATCTTCACGCTGTTTGGCATACTTCATCAGTACCGCCTCGACATCGGCATCGCTGAGCTCTCTTCGCTCATCGACCTCTATCTGCTTGACTGCGGCGTTGATATTTCTGAGTGTATCGCGTTTGGCTGTATCTTTGGCGCGCATTGCCTCTTTGATGTCGTTTTTGATTTGTTCTTTTAGACTCATAATGCATCCTCGTGTAATTTAATGCGATTATACTATAATCATACTATGAAAATATGCATAGAAGACAAAGAATTTGAGACACGGGAGATGACGCAGCTGTATCCTGCCGCGATTGTCAAGACAGGGTATGAGGATGAGACGACACAGGTGAGTTTGGAGTGGCTCGATGTGGAGGGAAAGGAGAAGGTGGAGATCGTCGGGTACGGCATATTTGTTTACATTGGTGAGAATGAAAAGCACAGCTTCATTTACGAAACACGTGAAGAGATGGATAATCTCGCTGCTTCGATTGCTGCACAGTTGAAAGGATAGCCGATGCAAAAAAAACTTTTGAGTATGTTAGTGCTATTGGCAATGACAGTTTCTTCAATGGCGATCGATGCAAAGTATGATGCTTCGCGCTACAAATATATAGGTGTGTTTGAAAAATCGGACAAGATACAGACCATCAAAAGTACTATGGATCTTAAAAGCTTCCGCAGAATTGTTAGAAAGCAGTGGCAGACAGGACATGATCTTCTCGAGATGAAGTATGGCAACGGGCACTGGCTCGGTGTTTTTGGTAAAGCGAATCCTAAAAGTCATCAGACCTGTGTGGTGGCTTCAAGATGGGAAGCGATAGACAAGATCGTGGATCAGTACTGGAAAGAGGGGTATTTTATTACCAATATCGAGCATGGTCTGGCTGAGTGGATCGTCTTTTTTGAAAAAGGTACCGGTTACGGAAGTCAGGCGTATGAGGCACGCGCCAACCGGGATGATTTCATTCGCGCGGTAAATACCCGTTGGAAAGCCGGGTATGACATGGTTGATTTAGAGTATGGAGAGGGACACTACGTAGGTATCTTTGCCAAACATACCGAGTACCGTACACAGGCGCTTGGGGTACGATCCACATGGTATGAATCGGCAAAAATGATCGATAGTTACTGGAAAGAAGGGTATGATATTACCAATATCGAGTACACACTTGGACGCTGGATGGTACTCTTTTCCAAAACGGCACACCAACCGCAGCAGGGCTTTGAAACGGCACCAACAGTCGAAGTGTTTAAAAAGGTATTTTCAAAGCGTCAACAAGCCGGGTACGGAGTGATCGATCTTGCGGAAGGGTGGTAGGATTTTCTTGTCCTTTAAGGTGGATTATCCTATGATTCGGCATTCAATTGTGGAGCATCTATGACAACTTTTCAACTTTTTTTACTCATTGTCGCAGGCGGGGTTTTCTACCTCTTTTTCAAACAGCTCTTCTCCGGAAACTACCCCAAGCGCGGTGTTGACTATGAAGCGAAAGTACCGGATGACCGTATTGGCGGTATTAACCGTCCTGACAAGATTTTTGCCAAACCGAGAGAGGAGGGAGGTTCGCGTATAGAACAGCTTATTGAAATGGCTGACGAGGCAATAAGCAAAGGAGATTTGCTTGAGGCACGCAAGGCGGTACAGAGTGCGTTGATTTTGGATGAGAACAATATTGAAGCATTGCGCCGTGAGGGATACCTCTATCTGGAAGACAGAGAGTATGATGAGGCAAGAAAAGTATATGAGAAGATACTCTCTCTTGATCCGGATGACGATATCGCCAATGATTCACTGGCAAATACACTGCACAAACTGGGTGAGCATGAAGCAGCGATGGCGCATCACAGACAAGCGATCGAACTTGACCCAGAGTATGCACCGCACTATTTCAACTATGCCAATACCCTTTACGATATGAAGCGTTTTGATGAAGCATTGGTCAATTATCAAAAAGCATATGAACTCGACCCTGAAATCGAGGAGGCCAAAAAGATGATAAAAGAGTTGGAGGAGAAACAATGAGCAGTACCTGTTTTGTGACGCAAGTTGCTACCAAAGATATTTTGTTACGTGTCACCAATGTCTGCGGTGAGTGTTATGTTGACCTCAATGAGGGTGATACCATCCACTATGATATGCAAAACTATCGATTCCTGTGTGACTGCTGCCAGCAGAAGCTCTGCTCACGAATGAATGAAGAGTGTGAGATTGTCTATGATGAGGCGGAACCTTCGCTGTTTTGCTGACCTTGTTTTGCTGTAGGGTGCGTAATCACGCACCTTCAAACCGTTTATAAAATAATGGTTTCTTTCGGAATTCGCGGTAAAAGGTGCGTGATTACGCACCCTACGATGCAGCTACATACTTTACCGCATTCAAATAACTCAACGCATTCAACTTAGCACCCTTGTAGGCAATGTCAAATGCCGTACCATGATCAACCGATGTGCGAAGTATAGGCAGATTGAGAGAGACATTGATACCCTCGTCAAAGT
>JALWHT010000048.1 GCA_026983515.1 Sulfurovum sp. | reverse complement strand
GTTTAGATAATAGGTTAGGCACCGAGGGCTTCGCGTAGGGTGTGATGTTTCGCACCTTCATATCATTGATCAAAAATAACCGCTACTATCACCATACACTTCAAAGGTGCGTAACTACGCACCCTACAATATTTCATCACTTAGTGCTCAACGTTCAATACTCCCACCAAACAGCAATATTTTGATAAAATCACACAAGCACACTATCCCAAAGGACATATGGATGCCACACCCAACAGAAGAGCCACACTCCTACCTAACCAAAGAGAGCCTTGCCCTTTTTGGTTACGGTCTGACCACCAAAGCCATTGCCAAAAAGCTTGGAGGAGGATGCACCTTCTTTGACGACAACTGCAAGGAATCCTACACCGATGATATGGGCAACCATATTCTGCCTTCACACCTCTTCGACCCGGACACAAGTGAACTGGAAGTTACCACCCCCAGCCTCAAACCCGACCATCCTCTTATCAAAAGCGCCAAACACCTCCTGAGTGAATACGACTACTTTCTTGGCAGGGTGTTGTCGGGGGACAACACCCTACAGAAAAAACCGTTCACAGTTTGGATCAGTGGTACCAACGGTAAGACCACCACAACACAGATGCTCACCCATCTTCTTGAAAAACGCGGTGCGGTAAGCGGAGGGAATATCGGTACCCCCTTGGCAGAGCTGAATCCTGAAGCAGACATCTGGGTACTGGAAACAAGCTCTTTCACTCTCCACCATACCCGCTATGCTTCCCCCGACATCTACCTTCTGCTGCCCATTACTCCCGACCATCTTGACTGGCATGGAACGCCGGAAGCCTATACTATGGACAAACTCCGCCCGCTTAAAACAATGCGCGAAGGGGAACTGGCGCTCATTCCAAAAGGGCTGACTCTTCCTGAAACCGATGCATTTGTCGTTGAATATGACAGCAATGATTTTCTTTGTGAATACTTTGGCATCGATGCTTCACAACTCAACTACCGGGGGGCTTTTTTGCAAGATGCCCTGCTCTCACTGGCTATTGCCAAAGTACTGTTTGACGAAACAGACTACACCCTGCTCAACCGTTTCAAACGTGATGCTCACCGACAGGAAGAGTTTACCGATGCCAAAGGGCGCCTTTGGGTCAATGACTCCAAAGCTACCAATCTCGATGCGGCTGTACAGGCAGTCAAAGGGTATGCTGATCGCCATATCCATCTCATCATTGGCGGTGACGACAAAGGAGTTGACCTTACACCCCTTTTTAAGCTTATCGCACCAATGGACATTACCCTTTACAGCATTGGTGCCAACAGCGAAAAGGTAAAGATGCTTGCCCAAAAGTTCGGCATCGATCTCAAAGAGGCCGGTACACTTGAGAATGCCGCAACAATGATAGACAAGGTTCTTGATGAAAAGAGTATCGCACTTCTCTCTCCTGCCGCAGCAAGTTTTGATCAGTTCAACTCCTATAAACACCGAGGTGAAGCGTTTGTTGACCTTGTGAAAGCACTTTGAGCATTAAAAATACAAAAAATGCTTGATTTCTAAATATTCTTTAAGGTTAGATAGCTATAATTTCATCCACTTCACAACAACAGTGGCTCCGTAGCTCAGTTGGTAGAGCAATGGATTGAAAATCCATGTGTCGGCGGTTCGATTCCGTCCGGCGCCACCACTCATTAACCCCCCCTAAATTATGTACATTCATTATTCAAAAACTTATCCCGTTCCGCATTTCGTTCTTTGATGTATTTGGCGATAGTATTTCACGAAAATTCCGCGTTTCTTGACAAAAATGACATTATTACATACAATATAGGTAATAAAAACTACACTATAGGTGGTATTGCATATGTTAGAGGTATTGTTAGGCTCCAAGAACAGAGAGCGGGTGCTACAGTTCATCCTTGCCAAGGGAGAAGGCTATGCAAAAGAGATCGCCGATTTCTACGGCACCAGTCTTGACCCCATTCAGAAGCAGCTGGAGAAACTTGAACTTGGTGGTGTACTTGTCAGTAGAAGTGTCGGACGCACACGTCTCTTTGTCTTCAACCCACGATATGCATTCAGAAATGAACTGCAAGCGCTTCTGGAAAAAGCAAGAGAGTATTACAGCCCCGATGAGATAGAACGGCTGACTATGGGGCGAAAACGCCCGAGACGCGCAGGAAAACCGTTATGAAACCTATTGCTGACATGAGTATGGAGGAGCTTGCGGCATATGTGTGCAGCCAACTTGAAGCAGCAGGTATAGAAACCGTACTGTCTGGCGGATCATGCGTACAGATCTATTCTGAAGGCAAATACACCTCTGACGATATCGACCTGATCGACCGCTTCAATGGTGGACACACACGTATTAAGCAGGTTATGTTCGATATGGGCTTTAAAGAGCACAACCGCTACTTCGTACATGAAGATACGGAGTATTTCATAGAATTTCCACGAGGTCCGCTTGGTGTTGGGGATGCGCCGGTACATGATATCGCTACCATGGAAGAAGAAACAGGCATTCTGAAACTTCTCACACCAACCGATTGCATCAAAGACAGACTTGCCGCCTACTACCACTGGGATGATCCTCAAAGCCTTGAGCAGGCTGTATGGGTAGCACAACAAAACCCGTTCGATATGGATGCGGTCAAAACGTGGTCAGTGCAGGAGGGTATGATGGAGAAATTTACTGTGTTCTATCGGAAACTAATGTAAGCACATATGTACGTGTGTACGATGAAATGTACGTTTTTTATTCTGAAACAGTTCTGTAAAGTGCAGACCAAGGAACATGTCGAACATGATTTCAATACTCGGTTACTTTCCTGAATCTTTCTTTAAATTAGAGGTAAAACCTTGATATATATCAAGATTATTAACGATTTATTAACTTTTTGTTTATTTTTATTGACATACCGTTTTCTTTTCTGTTATGATTCACTTATCATTACTATAAGGAGAAATAAAATGAAAAAGACGCTTTTACTTTCAGTAGCAGCTTCAGCAATGCTGATGGCGGGTGGGGATATTGCCCCAGTAGTACAGGAGGAAGCTCCGGCAGCATCAGAGTTCCTGATCTTCAACAACATCTATGCAAAAGGTGAGATCAGACCAAGATATGAGTATGTCGACCAGGATGGTCTCCCCAATACAGCTGATGCCTACACCAATAGATTGACTCTTGGTATCGGTGCAGATTTCATGCAGATAGACGGACTTTCTGTCTACTTGGAAGGCACCAATGTAATGGGAAGTGGTGACTTTTTTGACACCTCAGCAGGAGATATTAATGATAAAGGTATCTATCCAACAGTAGCTGATCCAGATCAGACAAGAATTACACAGGCTTACATGGACTACAAGTTCAGCGACACACTCATCCGTGTCGGTCGCCAGGGTGTCAACCTCGACAACCAGCGTTTCGTAGGTACCGTCGACTGGAGACAGATGCCACAGACCTATGATGCGGCAGCGATCATCAATAACTCCATTGAGAACCTGAGCCTGATGGCTGCTTATGTATGGAGAGTAAATACAGTTAAAGAAGCTGATTTTGATACAAATACTGTGCTTCTGCATGCAGCATATACTTTTATGCCGGAACTGACACTTACTGCATATGACTACATCATTGAGGATATACATGATACCTATGGTATAGCTGCAACCGGTAAAGTCGGTGTAGGTGGAGCAATGGTATCTTACCGTGCTGAATATGCTCATCAAACAGACCCTACCAACGGTTCAACTTTAGCCAATGTAAACGCCGACTACTATAATGTACAGGCAACAGCGAATATCGATGGTTTCCTTGTAGGCGCTCAATATGAAGTACTTGGAGCTGGTGACAATATTGGTGATCCAGCATTCAGTACACCGCTTGCAACACTCCACGCACACAACGGTTGGGCTGACATATTCCTTAGTGGTACGCCTAATGACGGTCTTGTCGACCTTAACGGGATGGTCGGATACAAAGCTGACTGGTTCGGTCTTGCAAAAGTTGTCTACCATGACTTCTCTTCTGACAGAGGTAGTACAGATTACGGAACTGAGTGGGATGCGATCTATAAAAACAAGATCCCTGGTGTCAAAGGACTCTCAGGTATGCTAAAAGCAGCTTGGTACAATGCAGATCAGTATGCAACAGATACTACAAAATTCTGGGTAATGCTTGACTACAAGTTCAGCACCAAGTAATTTTAAAAACAGCGAACCACTCTTTCTCTGAAAGGGTGCTCGCCCCCCTTCCCTTTCTTTCTTCCCATTTATGCTATACTTCCATCATATATAACCCTATTTTTAACGGATACCCATGTCAAAAAAACTACACCTTGTCAGCCTTGGCTGCACCAAGAACCTCGTCGACTCCGAAGTCATGCTCGGACGGCTGCAAGAGTATGAGATCACCGACGACAACACCGAAGCGGATGTCATCATTGTCAACACCTGCGGCTTCATCGATGCGGCAAAAGAAGAGAGCATCAATACCATGCTCAATCTTCATGACAAACGCAAAAAAGACTCCATACTGGTCATGGCAGGCTGCCTCTCAGAGCGCTACAAAGAGGAGCTGATGCAGGAGCTTCCCGAGATCGACATTTTCACCGGAGTGGGCGACTACGAAAAGATCGATGCACTCATCGCCAAAAAGCAGAGCACCTTCTCTCCGGAGGTTTACCTTGCTACCGAAGAGAGCGGCAGGGTTATCACAGGGTCGAACTACCATGCCTACATCAAAATAGCCGAAGGGTGTAACCAGCAGTGCAGTTTCTGTGCCATTCCAAGCTTCAAGGGAAAACTGCATTCACGCAGCATTGAGTCGATCGTCAAAGAGGTGACCATGCTTACACAAAAAGGCTTTTTTGATTTCTCATTCATCTCACAGGATAGTTCGAGTTACGGACGTGATATGAACCTAAAAGACGGCCTGCGTGAGCTAATAAAAGCAGTAGAAGCCATAGAGGGGGTACAAAGTGCACGCATTCTTTACCTCTACCCTTCTACAACCACCTTTGAACTCATTGACGACATTGCAGATTCAAAGGTTTTTCAAACCTACTACGACATGCCCATCCAGCATATCGACGACCGTGTACTTAAAACAATGAAACGCGGCTTTGGTGAAAAGCAGACCATCGCACTGCTTGAGCATATGAATAGCAAACCGGGTGCCTTTATCCGCACCTCCGTTATCGCAGGACACCCGGGAGAGAGCGAAGAGAGTTTCCAAAAACTCTGTAACTTCATGGAAACTTTCGGTTTCGACCGCTTTAACGTCTTTGCCTATTCCAACGAAGAGACCACTGCCGCCTACACGATGGAACAGCTGCCGCAAGAAGTGATAGAAGCGCGCACCCTGAAACTCGGAGAGATCGCAGAAAAGACTACGAAGGCTTCTCTTGAAAAAATGGTCGGCAAAACGGTTGAACTTGTCATTGACGGCGAAAGCGACGAACATGAATTTCTCCTCTCTGCACGTCCGCTGCAATGGGCCGTCGATATTGACGGGGAAGTGCTTGTGAATGATACGAACGATCTCCCTGTAGAATACGGCAAATTGTATAAAGCGAAGATCACTGAGTTGGCGGGAATGCAGCTTTTGGCAACGCTGATTAACGAGGAATAATGTATACCTCTATTATCTGTAGAGTGTTGTCCCATGAGAACACCACTAACCACAAATCTTATTTATAATTGGTGTTGTGAGGCATAACACCCTACAAAGAATCAACAATGAAACCTGAATTGCTTACTACTCACTGCTCACTGTCCACTCAAAAAAATTTATTAGCATTTTCTGCCGGCATTGATTCCTCCGCACTCTTTTTTCTCCTCATAGAAAACAATATCAAATTTGATATTGCCATCGTTGATTACGGCTTACGTAAACAGAGCAAAGAGGAGATACTGCATGCCAAGGCACTGGCAAAACAGTACAATCTTACTTGTCATACAGCAACAGCACCAAATTTTACATCACACTTTGAGCAGCAGGCACGAGCCTTTCGTTATGATTTTTTTGAGCATCTCATACGAGAACACAGCTATGATAATTTACTTACCGCCCATCAACTCAACGACCGGCTGGAATGGATGCTGATGCGGCTTGCCAAAGGTGCAGGAGTGGTAGAGATGACAGGCATGGAAGCAGTAACACAGAAAAAAGGCTACACACTGCTGCGTCCACTGTTGGACTACAGCAAAGATGAGCTGCTGTCCTACCTTGAAAAAAACAACCATCCTTACTTTGTAGACGAGAGCAACAGTAACGAACACTATGAACGCAACAGCTTTCGCAAACACTTCTCCGATCCGCTCATTGCCAAATACAAAAAGGGAATCAAACGTAGTTTTGATTACCTTGAAACGGACAGGGAACAGCTTCTTTCAGGCTATGAAACTGTATTTCACGAAAAAGAGCTCCATATACTCAGAATATACGATTCAAAAGTGAAAATAAGGGCTGCCGACCGAACCCTCAAACAGCTTGGCTACCTCCTCTCTGCCTCACAGCGTCAGGAGATTGCTGTAAGTGATTCTCTTGTCATCGGTCGGACATGGGCCGTTGCATATCAAGAGGAGCTTCTCTATATTGCCCCCTACCTCACCACCGATATGCCAAAAGATTTTAAAGAACTATGCAGGATTAACAAAATACCGTCAAAAATAAGACCCTATCTCTTCAAAGTGCAGATCGACCCGGAAACAATACGCAGATGCGTATTATTTGGTGAAGAGAGTACAGTAAATAGTGAATAGTGTCGGTATGTATTGCTACGCATGCTTTTGTTTATATAGGGTGCAATGTTTCACACCTTCAAATCGTTGATCAAAAACAACTACCAACATACCCGCTAAAAGGTGCGTGACTGCGCACCCTACAATTTTCTCGGCACTCAATACTCAGCGCTCATCACTTCCTTTTGCCAACGGATGTGCCTTCATATACTCCTGCATCTTCTTGACACTTCCCAGCTTTGTGTAAACCTGTGTTGTTGCCATCGTCTCGTGTCCGAGCAGTTCACTCACATCGGCAATACGTGCGCCATGGTTGAGCAAATGGGTGGCGAAGGAGTGACGCAGCTGGTGCGGGGTGGCTTTAATGCCCAAAACTTTGAAGAGTTTGGTCAGTTTGTAGCGCAGCTGCGCGGCATTGAGCGGAGCGTTGCCCTTTTCAAAAAGATACTTTTTAGGTTGTGCCTGTGCCAAATATACTTCCAAAAGCTCTCTAATGGAAGATAGCAGCGGCAGTTCGCGTACCTTGTTACCCTTTCCGTGTACCTGCACCCATTCGGACTTGATATCTTCAAGCTTTAATGACACCAGTTCGGAGATACGCAGTCCAAGCCCATAAAGCATCGAGACCAGCATCTTCTCTTCTACAGTCGCCTTCTCCAGTACCTCATCGATGTAAACCTCCTCGATGGGTTTAGGGAGACTCTGAGGAACTTTAATGGACTCATCCCCAATCATGCTAACATTCAGCTGTCGCTGATCTTCAAGGTATTTGACAAACGAACGTACAGCAGAGAGTTTTTTGACAATGGTCTTTTTATTATTTTTAACGATATTGAAGCGAAACGGTGTCAAGTCAAGCACCCATACCCCATCTTCTTCATAGAAATGTGCTGAAGATGCCATTTGGGAAAGTGCGATCTCATAGGTCTGTACCGTCACCTCCGAATACCCCCGTACACTCAGCAGGTAATCCAAAAACGCTTCGATATACTCCCCTAACGCTTCACTTTTCACGCTTCACTCTTCACTAAACAATCGTGTGCTCAAGCATCTTTGATTTCAAAAATACTTTTGCCTCATCCAACGTCATTCCCTCCAATGAAACACTCTGCATGTAAAAGTCAATCTTCCCAAAAGGCTTTGGGATGACAAACCTGTCCCAACTGCCAAGCTGCCAATAGGAAGTAGCCTGATAATTCATGACAAAAATGGGCAGATTGCTTTTAAGTGCTATGCCTATGGCACCATCACTCATACTATGACGCGGGCCTCTCGGACCATCAGGTGTGATGAGCACCTCTTCACCGTCTCTGATACGCTTGAACGCCTGCAAAAGCACCTGCCTTGCGCCCTTTTTGCTTGACCCTCTCAAGGCATCGATACGCAACAGTTTCAGTGTACCCGCAATGAGGGAGCCGTCAAAGTGTGCGGAAATAATGGCAGAGGCTTTATGTTTAGGATGAACTTTACGGTATGCCTGAGGACTCATCAACAGTTCGGCATGCCAGCAGACACAGACATGCTGACGTTCATCAATGGGGGTAATAAAGTGAAATGTTTTACGGTTGGTGTACCATAACAGACGCATGATCACATAGAAAAGCGGCGGCAGCACTACCACTCCAAGCTTTCTGGTAAACTGCTTCATCGTTATGATTGGTTGAGAACCACTCCGTCAAGTGCACCGCGTGAAGCTTTGGTAATTTTGACATCGACAATTTGCCCAAGCAACTCTTCACTGCCCTCAACAAAGACCAGCTTGCCGTCATCACTACGCCCGGCAACACGGTTACCCGGCTTGAGCTCGTCAAAATAGACTTTGTGCACCTTCCCTACCTGGGCGTCCATCACCTCATCAAGAATTTCTGTATGACGTTTTTGCAGCCTTGTCAGCCGTACAGATGCCACTTCATCGGATACCTGATTGCCGTACTCTGCTGCTTCAGTATGAGGTCTGGGAGAGTATTTGAAAGAGAAAAGTTGCTCAAAACGCACTTTTTCCAATACCTCCATGGTATCCTCAAAGTCTGCATCACTCTCCCCAGGAAAGCCAACGATGATGTCTGTAGAGATAGCAGCCTCCGGACAGAGGGTACGTATCTTTTCACAGCGGTTGAGAAACCACTCTTTTGTATAACCGCGTTTCATCGCTTTAAGCAACTGTGTCGACCCGCTCTGCAGCGGTACATGAATCTGCTTACAGATCTTCGGGTTGGACGCGAACTCATCAAGAAATGCATCATCCATGTGCAGCGGATGGGGAGAGGTAAAGCGTATACGCTCCAGCCCGTCGATAGCCGAAATTTTCTGCAAGAGTCCTGTAAAGTCGATCTTCTCTTCGGCAGCACCGAAGCGCCTGCCGTAATTGTTGACATTCTGACCCAGCAACATCACCTCTTTGGCACCGTTGTTGACCGCTTTTGTAATCTCCTGCACCAGAAGATCGCTCGGAATGGAGATTTCGTCACCGCGTGTAGCAGGTACAATGCAGAAGGTACATGCCTTGTCACACCCGATGGAAATATTCACCATTGCTTTGAACGAATTGGTTCGGTACTCGCCGAATGCATAGGTACTCTCATCATAGTCCGTACTCACTTCGACGGCATGTTTTTTCTCCACCACTTCGGTGATTTTGGAAACATTGCGTGCCCCCAGAACAAAATCGACCGAAGGCGCACGCTTGATGATCTCTTCACCAAGATGGCTTGCCGTACAGCCGGCAACACCGATCTTGGCACCCTCTTTCTTCTTTTTGTTGAAAACCCCTATCTCGGAAAAGAGCTTTGCCACAGGCTTTTCACGCACCGAACAGGTGTTAATAATGATCAGGTCTGCTTCTTCAAGCGTTTCTGTCAGTTCATAATCTTTTTTGATACTCAGTTCTGCGATCATATGCTCTGTATCACGCACATTCATGGCACATCCAAGTGTTTCGATAAACAGTTTTTTACTCATTTTAAATACTCGTTTTCAGTAAGGGATATTTTAGATAATTTGGAAGAAAAACAGGGAAGACAGCTGGTCGGAAGCAGTGCACTATACATCTGCTCTATGCGATGATGTGCACTTCATAAATATATTCATTGTCATCGAGACCATATTTGACCTCTCTCATATACACCGAGTACCCCTTCTCTTCAAAATATTCAATCATCTCTTTGAGCTCTTTGTGAGAGTTGTCTTTGTCAAAATAGAAAATGGAACGGTTTGCCAGTTCATCTTCAATCTTTTTGAGCTCTATGGTTTTAGGCTTTGCTTTGAGCGTGGTTCTCGCCAGTTTCAATTTCATTCATTGTCCTTTTTAGTCGTCGCTTTTCGTTATGCATGCTATTGTGACTGATTATACTTTATTTTCAGTAAAGGTTTGGTTAGCTATAATTTTATACTTCAAAAAAAGACCCTCCCAGACGTACTTGACACTGTTATGTTACCTCTTGTAGCGGTAGAATTGAAGCGTAACCATAGAAGGATTTTGCAATGGAAAAAATACTCGATATTATAGAAGCGATCGCACACGAAAAAAATATTTCAAGAGAGAATGCCATCGAAGCATTCAAAGATGCCCTTGTCAATACGGCAAAGAGACTGACAACACCTTCAAGTGACTTTGAAGTGATCATAGACAATGATACGAAGACCTACAGTGTCAACAAGGTCATTACGGTTGTACCCGATAATGATGAAAAGCTTGAAGAAGAACCTGACAGCTATATTTCACTGAGTGAAGCCAAAGAGTTCGATGATTCTATAGAAGTAGGCGACCAGCTCAAAGAAGAGTTTGTTCTTGAAGACTACGGCAGGACTGCTTCTGCAAATCTTTTTAGGGAACTTGAGTATCATGTGCAAAGACGTATCGAACAGGATCTTTTCGAAAAATACAGAGAAAAAGTCGGTACTGTCATGCTTGGTACTGTCAACCGTATTGACAATGAAGACAACACCCATGTTGAAATCGGCGAGCTCAAGGGAATCATGTCACGAAGAAACCGTATCAAAGGCGAGACCTTTAAGCGCGGAGACACTATCAGGGCACTCCTGCGCTACGTCAGTGTTGATCCGCAATACGGACTCTTTTTGGAACTGACACGTACCTCACCAAAATTTCTTGAAGCATTGATGGCAAACGAAGTCCCGGAAATTGCAGATGGTGTCGTAGAGATCGTTGCTGCTTCAAGAATTCCCGGGGAGAGAGCAAAAATCGCACTCAAGACAGACCAGATGAATGTCGATCCAATCGGTGCAGCTGTCGGTGTCAAAGGGGTTCGTATCAATGCAGTCAGTGAAGAGCTAAACGGTGAGAATATCGACTGTATCGAATACTCGCCTATTCCCGAAATTTTCATTACACGGGCACTTTCACCTGCTATCACACAAAACATCAAAGTGGATGCGGAAGCGAAAAAAGCTGTCGTTGACATCACAGGAGACCAGAAAGCCAAAGCGATTGGGAAAAGCGGTATCAACATCCGTCTCGCTTCAATGCTGACAGGCTATGACATTGAGCTTAATGAAGTCGAAGGTATAACCGAAAGACAAAGTGAAGGCGGCAGCACGGCAGAAGCAGAAAAAACAAAAGATACAGCAGCACTGGAAAGCCTATTTAAATAGGTTCAGTCCAGAGGCTGTTTCTCTCTACTTCAGTACCATTTCCGAAAAACTTTTCACATCGAGTGCTGCAGAACCTACCAAAACACCATCGACATTGTCAATTGCTGTAATTTCAGAAATATTTGCAGGTTTTACAGAGCCGCCATAAAGCAGCGGACAGGAAAGCTTTGTACGCAACAGCCCATGGGTAGCAGCAATCTCTTCACTTTCGGCAGAACGTCCTGTTCCAATCGCCCAGATCGGTTCATATGCGACAATCAGTTTTTCATATGCAAGATCAATACCTTCAAGCTCTGCAAAGAGATATGTTTTTACAGCATCTTCTCCTGCTTCACGCACTTCAAGCGGTTCCCCGATGCAATAGATGATCTCAAATCTGTTCTCTTTAAAAAAAGCAAATTTCTTGGCAACTGTCCCCTGCGATTCTCCCAGCAGTTCACGCCGTTCGCTATGCCCGATAAGAATGGTTTTTATGCCGAACTCTTCAAGCTGTTCCAAACCAATCTCGCCGGTCACAGCGCCATTGCGTACAGGATAGGCATTCTGTGCACCTATGGTAACATCTCCTTCATACCGGTCAAGGGCAGTTGCAGGCGGAAAGACCAGTACACGGTCTTCCGAACGCTTGGAAGCGAGTGTCTGAACAAGCTGTTCCATGTAAGCTCGGGTTGAGCTGCGTGTGTGGTTGGTTTTGAAGTTGGCTGCAAATATCATTGTAAGCCCTAACTTTCAAGTGCTTCAATGCCGGGAAGGGTTTCCCCTTCGATCAGCTTCAGACTCGCGCCGCCGCCGGTACTCACAAAGGTCATCTCATCTACATCGCCGGCACGCTGTGCTACATCGGCAGTATCTCCTCCACCGACAATCGTAGTCGCATGGGTTTCGGCGATATGATGCGACATCATAATGCTTCCCTTGGAGAATTTATCCATTTCATACACACCCATAGGACCGTTCCACAT
Organism: Sulfurovum sp.; assembly: GCA_026983515.1. GTDB lineage: Bacteria > Campylobacterota > Campylobacteria > Campylobacterales > Sulfurovaceae > Sulfurovum. The sequence goes on along the minus strand of JALWHT010000048.1, from coordinate 10,060 downwards.
AATGGTCTGCGCATCATTAAGTACCTCTCTGAAGAGTCTGGAAGATGCCGGACCGGTATCGAGTCCCATCCAGTCATGCGGTATCTCCTGAGACGGAAGATATTTCACTGCCGTATTTTCAGAAAATTCGGGAGCGACAACAAAGTCTACAGGCAAATAGAACTTGACACCAAGGGAGTGGGCTTTCTCCATAATATCTCTTGCCTCATCAAGCAAATCATCTTCAACGAGAGATTTACCGATTTCATACCCCTGCGCTTTGAGGAATGTAAATGCCATACCTCCGCCGATGATAACTTTGTCGACTTTGTGAATAAGATTCGTAATTGCCTGAAGTTTTCCAGAGACTTTGGAACCGCCGATGACAGCAATGAACGGTCGAACCGGGTTTTCAAGTACTTTACTGAAGAAGTTGACTTCTTTGCTCAGCAGGAATCCTGCCGCCTTATGTTCCTTGTCAAAAAACTTGGTAATCGCATAGATGGAAGCGTGCTTTCTGTGACAGGCACCAAAGGCATCATTGATATAAACATCGGCAAAAGAGGCCAGTTCTTTGGCAAACCCTTCATCATTCTTCGTTTCACCAGGCTCAAAACGGAGATTTTCCAGAAGTAAAATATCTCCCGCTTCCAGCTTTGCTGCTTTCGCTTTAGCATCGGGACCGACAACATCTTCTGCCATATAAAGCTCGTTTTTGATCTTCAGCAGCGTATGCAAACGCTTTGCTACCGGTTTCAGAGAATACTTCTCATCAAACTTACCCGGCTCAGGACGCTCAAAATGGGAAGCGAGGACAATCTTGCAGTCACGATCGATACAGTAACGGATGGTGTGCAGTGCAGCACGAATACGCCGATCGTCCGTAATATTGCCAAACTCATCTTTTGGTACGTTAAAGTCACATCTGATAAAAACGCGTTTACCTTCAATATCAATATCTTTGATTGTTCTTAACATAAATTCCCTTTTCTATTTTTTACTGATGTGTACAGCCATGTCGACCAGTCTGCAGGAGTACCCCCACTCATTGTCATACCAGGAGAGTACTTTTACCATGTTTTCACCAATGACCTGAATCGTATCAAGCGGTACGACAGTACTAAGCTCTTCACCGACAAAGTCCTGGGAGACACGATACTCTTCATCAACACCAAGAATACCTTTGTGGGAACCCTCCGCTGCTATTTTGAATGCCGCCTTCACTACCTCTTCCGTGACACTTTGTTTCAATGTCACAGTCAGATCGACCATAGAAACATCAGCTGTTGGGACACGCACTGCCTGCCCGTTGAGTCTGCCGGCAAGATTAGGCAGTACTTTCGAGATCGCTTTTGCTGCACCGGTGGTTGTAGGCACGAGGTTGGTTGCTCCCGAACGCCCTTTACGAGGATCTTTTTTATGTTTTGCATCAAGAATCGGCTGAGAAGAAGTATAGGAGTGGATGGTCGTCATCAGACCGTGTTCAATACCAAACGCATCATCGAGAACCTTGGCGACAGGGGCCAAACCGTTTGTAGTACACGATGCATTGGAAACCACCGGCTCTCCTGCATACGTATCGGCATTTGCGCCAATTACAAATGTCGGGGTATCATCTTTGGCCGGTGCAGAGAAGAGTACCTTTTTAATGCCGTTGTCAAGATAAGGCTGCACACTCTCCTGTGTCAAGAAAGCACCGGTGCACTCCAGCACCAACTCAGCACCGTAATCTGCAAAATTGAGTTTGGCAGGATCTCGCTCGGAAAGAATTTTCGCTTTGTCGTTGCCGATACAAAGGTAACCGTCACTGATCCGAACATCTTTACGAGTACCGTGTACAGAGTCATATTTGACGTTATATTCGATCATCTCTTCTTTGCCGCTGGCATTGACTGCAACCAGTTCTATATCGTCTCTATCGGCAATGATGCGTGCAACACATCTTCCGATCCTTCCCAGTCCGTTTATCGCTACTTTTACTGCCATCATTGTCCTTCAATAACTCTTGTGGTGTAATATGCTAAAATGCGGTCAATCGGAAAGTGGGGTATAATAGCCCTTTCTTGCCGGAAACAGCGCATCTGAGTGTGTGCAATTTTACTGTAAATGAGGTTAGCATTTGGTTAATAGCCCAGGGCTTGAAGTCGCCATTTTCGGGGGAAGTTTCGATCCGCCCCATGCGGGACATCAACAGATTGTCAAGGCGTGCCTGTCACAGCTTGACATCGATCGTCTGATCATTCTGCCTACCTACCTTAACCCGTTCAAGTCAAGTTCACTTGCCAATGCCGATATACGTCTACAGTGGTGCCAAGCACTTTTTGACACACTGCCCAATGTGATTGTAAGCGATTATGAAATACAACAGGGTCGTAGTGTTAAAACGGCTGAAAGTATCAAATACTTTCAAAAGTTTTACCGTGTCAAATACTTTGTCATCGGTGCTGACAACCTGTCAACATTGACGCAGTGGCATGGCTTTACGTGGATTAACAAACAGATCACCTGGGTGATCGTAAGCCGCCCGGGGTATGCCATAGATAATGTGGATGCGCTGCAAAACTGGCGCCTGTTGACACTCAATGTACCTGTCAGCTCCTCCCAGATTCGTCAGGGGCAGGATGTCAGCAGTGTTGACACAAAAATTGCACCCTCTGTCAAAGAGATATTAAAAGGAAACAACATATGACCATAGAAGAGAGAATTGAAACCATCGTAAATGTACTCGATGAGAAAAAAGCAGAAGAGATCGAAGTATTCAACCTTGATGATGCAGACTACATTGCTGACCGCGTCGTCATTGCCAACTCACTTAACCTCAAACATACACAAGCACTCTTTGACCAGCTCAAAGAGGCACTCAAACCCAAAGGGGAAACCTTTCTGCACGCCGATACCAGCGACGAGTGGGTCGTAGCAGATCTTGGGGACATTCTGGTACACATTATGATTCCCGAATACCGCCAGCGCTACAATCTCGAGCAGTTTTTAAGTGAACTGGTCGCCAATCAGCGCCAATCTGATCAATAAACATCATTTCACGGTAGGGTGTTGTCCCCCGACAACACCAACAGTTTATTCCGGTAATAGAATTTGGTATCATGAGTGCGACCAAAGGAAGTGCCTGTGGTGCACAGCACCCCTGCAAAGCATTAAAAGAGTGAACTCCATACATCTTCATAGCGTGACCCTTCCAGCAGAGAAAGTGCAATAAACAGCACAATTGTTATCACCGGAGAAAAGATCATCCACCAGACATATTTATCCCGAAAGAGGTAGTAAAGCAATCCAAGCCATGAAAAAACGATCAGTACAATATGGGCAAGAAAAAGCGGAATGATCGGACGGGTAATATTACCCATGATCCCAAGAGAGATCAAAGCAATAAAGGTTAGAAGTGAAACCAACAGTTTTTTGCTGTCCCTGTTCCGGCGATAGAGAAGAAAGATCAGCCCAAAAGTAAGGAGTACTGCAAGAATCAAAAGTGCTTTCATCAATATTTCCCTCTCTATCTTTTTAGCTGAGACTTTGTCCTGTGGCGTTACAGTCTGTCCACCACTTGTATACCAAGTATAGCCAGTCCCTGCTTAATGGTTCTGGCTGTCAAATCGGCAAGCATCAGGCGGGAGATACGCGTCTGCTCATCAACCCCCTCTTTGAGTATCGGGTTGCGTTCATAAAAACGCATAAAGAGCGTTACAAGCTCGTAGAGATAAGTTGTAATCTGATTTGGTGCTGCATCCTCAGCCGCTTTGTTCAGTACATCTTCAAAACGAAGCAGCATCACTGCCAATCTGTGTTCGAGTTCATCTCCGATAACAATTTCACCCTCCACGTCTTTTCCGTATTTTCGGAAAATACTCTGAATCCTTGCATAGGCATACTGCATATACAGTGACGTATTCCCTTCAAACGAGAGCATTTTATCCCAGTCGAAGATGTAGTTGGACTCACGGTTAATCGCAAGATCAGCATACTTAACCGCTCCAATACCCACAATACGTGCAATCTTCTCAAGCTCTTCCTCACTATAGTTCTCTTTGGAAGTGATGGCTGCTTTGGCACGTACCACTGCTTCATCAAGCAGATCAATCAGCTTGACGGTTCCACCGTCACGTGTCTTGAACGGTTTACCATTCTTGTCCATCATGGTACCAAATGCCACATGTTCCAGTTTCACATCTTCAGGCACAAACCCTGCCTCTTTCGCAACGCGGAAGACCTGCTTAAAGTGTCCGCTCTGACGTGCGTCGACCACATAACTGATACGCTTGGCACCGAGTACGTTGGCGCGGTAGTAAAGTGCTGCAAGGTCGGTTGTGGCATAGAGGTAACCACCGTCACTCTTGCGCACGATAACCGGTACCTCATCTCCCTCAAGGAAGACACATTGCGCACCGTCACTCTCCTGCAACATACCTGCTTTGTCGAGATCTTCCACAACTTTGGCAAGTGTTTCGTTATAAAAACTCTCCGCACGGACATCATCTCGGCTCAAATTGACATCGAGTTTTTCATATACCTCTTCACAGTGACCCAGAGAAATATCGATGAATTTTTTCCAGAGTGTCAGACAATGGGCATCACCACTTTGAATCTTTACAACATATTCACGCGCCTTATCGGCGAACGCTTCATCCGCATCAAAACGGCTCTTGGCATCTTTGTAAAACTGTTCGAGATCCTTAAGCGAACCGTTGCCCTCTTCCCCCATCTCTTCGAGGTAAGCGATGAGCATGCCAAACTGCGTTCCCCAGTCACCGATATGATTCTGGCGTATCACCTCATCTCCCAGAAATTCAAGCAGGTTTGCCAGGGTATCCCCGATGATCGTAGAACGTAAATGTCCTACATGCATCTGCTTGGCCATATTCGGGCCAGAGTAGTCTACAACTGCCTTAATAGGATTACTGCGTGTTCCTATGCCAAGTCTGTCGTTCTCTTCTGCATTCTGGCAGGAAGCAGCAATCCATTCAGGATTGAGCCACAGGTTAATAAAACCAGGGCCGGCAATTTCAGCCTTTTGAACCATACCGCCGGTTTCCAGGTTGTCCAGAATTGTCTGAGCAATCTGACGCGGATTCTGTTTCAGCTGTTTGGCAAGTGCCATTGCACCGTTAAACTGATAATCACCAAATTCCGGCTTGGTTGCATCGGTTACCGTAATGGAGTCTGCTTCAATGCCTGCATTGGCAAAAGCCTTTTTAATAAGGGTGTTGACTTCTTCTTTAAGTTTCATGCGTAATTCCGAAAATTATTTTTGTTTAACTGTATGGAGAGTGCAAATGCACAGGAGGGGTTTATGACGCTCGGCGCCTTGCGCCCGGCACCGCGGTTACGCGTTTTCGCTCTTTTTCTCTTCGCTCTTTGTCTCGACCTGCTTCTCTTCACTCTGAGCGATCTCTTTGGTATCCTCTTTCTCTTCTTCCTCTTTCATGGCACCTTTGAATTCTTTGATACCTTTACCCATTCCTTTTGCAAGTTCTGGTATTTTTTTCGCTCCGAAAAGCAGTACAACGATCGCCAATACAATCAAAAGTTCCGGCATACTTGGCATACCCATAATCAATCCTTTGAACTCGTTACCGAGTGTTGTTAAAATTTGAATAATTATACTTAAATTTGTTTAAGCCCTACTGCAGCCACTGGGTAATGAACGCTTCTTCCTCTTCCCTGCTCTGCTTCAGTCTTGCCGCCTTGGCGACAATAACAAATTCGCTTGCAGCTTCTTCTACAGTGTCATTGATGATTGTGAAGTCATATTCACTCAGCGCCATAATCTCCTCTTTAGCGTTCTCGATGCGGCGGTTTATCACATCGTCGCTGTCGGTACTTCTTGAACGCAGCCGCTGCTCAAGCTCCCTGAGTGTCGGAGGTGTAATGAATGCCGAAGTAGTAATATCGTTCATTTTGGCACGCACCAGCCGATGCCCCTGCACATCGATATCGAAAATAACCAGTTTTCCCGCTTCCAGTGCCTCTCTTACAGGTTTGAGAGATGTACCGTAGTAATTGCCGTGCACCTGTGCATACTCCAGAAAGTTGCCCGCCTTGATATCCTCTTCAAACTCCTCTTTGGTGACAAAAAAGTACTCTCTACCATCCGCTTCACCCTCTCGGGGAGCTCTTGTTGTTGTAGAGATAGAAAAATAATATTCGCCTATTTCCGGAGCGGCCGCATTGATGATGGTACTTTTTCCCGCACCGCTTGGTCCCGAAAGTACTAAAATGGCTCCTCTTTTCATACTGCTCATTACACGTCATCCTTAAATTTGATGGAAATATGCACTTCTGCATTTTTTAACAGTTTTTTGATCTGTTTGGGTTTCATATTCTCTATCGCGGCAAGCAACGCCTCTTCAAAAGTATAAACGTCTTCTTCTTGCTTCTTCTTTTTCTTTTTACGTTTTTTCTTCTCTTTTTTTTCAAGCTCAACCGACGCTTCACCGCTGAGCGCTTCGATAATCTCCTCTTCTGCAATGATCTCCAGTCCATCTTCTTCAAGTTTCCGGGTAATCACTTTGACTTTCCGCGCTTCATAGTCTGCATCTTCCTGTTCCAAAGAGAAAATCTCTTCATCACTCTCTTCAAGCAGTGCCTTGATCTGGTCAATTTCGTTGCTGTCAAGCACTTTTGGCGACATTTCTTCTTCATCGGTACCCGTCAACAAAATATCTTCTGTATCTTCCTCCGCCTCCTCTATGGAAGTTGCAAGGGGAAAAATAAAATGGTCTTCATCAGGTGTTTCACTGTTGCCTTTTTCTATTTCTGAATGGTTGCCAACCGGTACTTCCTCCGAAGCAGAGTCACGCGTCTGAATACTTGCTGCTTCATCGATCACTGCCTGTATCTGCGAAGGTAAAAATGGTTTTTTGATCACACGGTCAAAAGAACCGCCAACCTCTTCACCACTGTCTCTGCGAGAAAAGAAAACAATCTTGCCTGTATCAAGCGTATCGAGAAAAGCCGCTGTTTCATTATCATAGGAAGCATCGTCGACAAAAATAATATCGTATGTGGCATCACCTGCGTCAGAAATGCCCGACACTTCCCGAAAATTAATTGTATCGTCACGCATACAGAGGGCAACCAGACGTGAAACTACGGGATTGGTATTGAGCAGCAGGATATTCATATAGTACTCCGGAATTGATTGGTATTATTATAAGATAAATGTGGTTAGAAAGACGTGGTACACTCTACAGGATTCGAACCTGTGACCTTCGGTACCGCAAACCGATGCTCTATCCAGCTAAGCTAAGAGTGCACTTTTGAAGTTACTGCGATATTTGGTGAGCGAATTGTAGCAAAAAAAGCTTTATTTTTCAAGTAGCTTCATCGGACCGAAAAGTTTCAGTGCTTTTTCATTGGCTACGAAAGTATGGTTGTAGGGGTGTTCGAGCTCTACTGTTTCAAAAGGCTTAAGGTCAAGTGATCTCTTCAGTGCCTTGGCGTGTGTCCCGAAAAGAATCAACTTTGGCGTATCTTCTGCCAGCGCATTGAGCAAATACTGCATAAAGGGCTGCCACGCTTTGATATGTTTGGATGAACTCTTTTTATCCGTAAAGATAAGGGCTGTGTTGAGCAGCAGTACGCCGTTCTTTTCAAAGTTATGGCGAAGTTCAAGAATGGAATCTATCAAATTGCTTTTGTCAACAGACGCAATCGCATCCTGAGAAGTATCGAAGGGGTCAAGGTCACCGCGTGCCACCAGTGCCATCTTGATAAAGTTGCGTAGAGATGTAGCACGGTTTACCTCTTTGCTCAGCCCGTTTTTGGAAAAGAGTCTTTTTACTTTTTCATCAATAAAAGCGTAGCCGCCCGCACTCTCTTTTCTTGGGTAAGGATCCTGCCCGAAAAGAATGTAGCGTACTTTGTTTCGCGGGAGGGTTTTGAATGCATTGAGGTAATTGGTTTTGTTTGGGAAATAACCGTTATCTTCTTCGAGAAAGGTGCGGTAATCCTCATCAAGCGCAGTGTATGCACCTTCGATAATTTTCTGCCAGCTATGATGTGGCATGTTCTTTTTTAATCCTGTCAAATTTGATGATCAGCAACACTTTACTCTCTGGAATGCCAAGGGCTTCGGAGATTTGCGCAACCGTTTTGCCCTCTTCTACCAGTTTCATTACATCACTGTGAATCGAAAAGTTTTCGATAACATCTTTAACCGCCACACGTGACGCTTGCAAATTGTCGATGGTTTTGTCTTTCACAGCAATAATTTCATCAAATTTTTGCTTCTCTTCTTTCAACTCTTTATTACTGCTGTAACAGACCATCAGCATGACCAATTCTATGATTACCGCTGCCGCCAGCAGCCAAACTACCGTTTCACCCATTTACATTACCTCCAATATAATCAAAATCAGAAACACAAATCCAAGATAGCCGTTGACAGTAAAAAAAGCTCTGTCTATCTTTGTAAAGTCTTTGTTGACAAGGTAATGTTCATACCCAAGCATGAGTGCCGAAAAGAGCACTGCTGTTTTTGCCCAGAGGCCAAGTCCGGCAGAGAGCACAAATGCCCACCAGAAGAGCACTGTCAGCAGGTGGAATACTCTTGCGATGCGCATGGTATTGGTAGCCCCGAAACGCGAAGGGACAGAGTGCAGATTATGTGCCTTGTCAAACGCCATGTCCTGCAGTGAATAAAGCAGATCAAATCCCGCTACCCAAAACGTTACCCCTGCTGCCAAAAGTATTGACCACATTGGGATGCTTCCGAGTACCGCAATGGCTCCGGCAATCGGGGCAAGCCCGAGACTGACTCCCAAAATGAGGTGTGCCAGTGCCGAGAAGCGTTTGAAAAGCGTATAGGCTCCCAATACGATCAGAATAGGGACAGAGAGTTTGAATGCAAGGGCGTTAATGAAGTATGCCACCATGACAAAGGCTGAAGCATTAAGAAGAATGAAGCCGATCATCTGTGCCGATGTTACCCTTCCGTCTACAGAGGGGCGGTTCTTTGTTCTTGGGTTGAGTCTGTCAATATCCCTGTCAAGATAGCGGTTGACACCCATGGCAAAGTTACGTGCACTGACCGCTGCAAGCGTGCCGAGCAGCAAGAGTCGCCATCCAAACCATCCGTCAGCTGCTACCAGCATTGCAATAAAAATAAACGGCAGCGAAAAGATTGAATGCTGAAACATGACCAATTCGGAAAAATCTCTCAGTTTTTGGGCAACGGTACTTTTTTCCGTCTTTCCGCTTTTCACTATTTGCTCCTCATGCATTACGGGTGCGGTATTTTCAGTTTGGAATTTAGCGACCAGGCAATTACCAGTACCAGTACAGCAACGACATAGCCGTTTGTCAACGCACCATAGGCTGTCATCAAATAAACAAGCCAGAGTAAAATGGCACCAAGCGGTGTAGGGACACCTTCAAAATATTTGGCAACTTCCCCTGCATCAACTTTCAGGTTGAACTCGACAAGCCGTCTAAGTCCGGAAATGATGTACCAGATGAAAACAAGTCCGAGTATGATTTCTGCTGTCCCGGAGAGCCCCGTGTAATATTTGACTGCATAAAAGAGCAAAAAAGCAGGCATCACTACGAAGGAAAGAAAGTCTGCAAAACTGTCAAGCTGAATACCAAACTCTGTAGAGAGATTGTATTTTCTAGCAACCTTTCCGTCCGCAATATCAAATGCACCGGCAATCCAGGCAAGTACAATAGCAGCAAAAAAGTTGTTCTGCTGTATCAGATACATTGCTGCAACACCACATGCAATATTTCCAAAGGTAATAAGGTTGGCAATATTAAAACGGTTATTTTTATCAAACAGCCCCATAAAAACTCCAAAAAATGAATGCACAATTCTACCCTCTTCGTACTTAACCCTTCACCTTAACACGAAAGTGTTATGATTACACTATGAAGAGTTTTGAGCAACTTGCCATTATTGGTCCTACAGCATCAGGGAAAACAGCACTTGCTATTGCTGTTGCAAAGCAAAGAGATGCCCTCGTCCTCTCGCTTGATTCCCTTGCCATCTACAAAGAAGTTGATATTGTTTCCGCAAAGCCAAGCAAAGAGGAACAGGAGGGTATTCCCCACTACGGTATTGACCTTCTAT
>JALWHT010000047.1 GCA_026983515.1 Sulfurovum sp. | reverse complement strand
TGGATGACATTGTCGATGTAGGTGAAGTCACGGCTGGTTTCACCGTCACCGTTGATGTAAACCGGTTCACCTTTCATCATAGAAGCCACCCATTTGGGGATGACCGCTGCATAGGCACCGTTGGGGTCCTGTCTGCGTCCAAAGACATTGAAGTAGCGCAGTCCCAGTGTCTCCATGCCGTAGACTTTGTGAAAAACAGAGCCGTACAGCTCGTTGGCCGCTTTCATGGCAGCATAGGGAGAGAGGACATTGCCCGTACGCTCTTCGACCTTTGGCAGCTCTTCGGAGTCACCGTAAACCGAACTGGAACTGGCATAGACAAACCGTTTGATGCCCACATCTTTTGCCGCTGTGATCATGTTAAGAAAACCGGTGACGTTGGAGCGGTTGGATGTCACAGGATCATCTATGGAACGGGGGACGGAACCCAGCGCTGCCTGATGCAGGACTATGTCAACATTTTCACAGGCTTTTTGGCAGGTTTCCATGTCGGCAATGTCGCCCTCTATGAAAGTGAAGTTCTTTGCCTTCTCTTCGCCTACTTGAGAAAGCACATCATCGATGTTGTGTTGATATCCTGTAGAGAAGTTGTCCAGACCGACCACTTTCTGGTTATGGTTTAGCAAAAACTCTGTGAGGTTGGAACCGATGAAACCGGCGTTACCTGTGATGAGCCAGGTTTTTTGTTCTTTTTGTAACTCTTTTTCCAATGCTTCAAGTTTGTTCATCAAAGTTTCCCGTCACTTTCTTTCAGTTTGGACTTGATATCGTAAATAACAGTATTATCTCCATGCTTAAGCTTTGCGAGGTCAAGGTCATCAAACTTGTCATGGGCAACTGCAAGTACAATAGCATCATATGTCCCTTCGGGATGGGGAAGTAGATCCAGTCCATACTCATGTTTGACCTCTTTAGGATCTGCCCATGGATCATAAACATCGACATCGGTACCGAATTCCTCAAGTTCACGGATCACATCGATCACACGGGAGTTTCTGATATCCGGGCAGTTCTCTTTGAAGGTAATTCCCAAAACCAGTACCTTTGCCCCCTCGATCTTTTGCCCTTTTTTGATCATCAGTTTCACTACCTGATTGGCAACATAAATACCCATATTGTCATTGAGACGGCGTCCGGCAAGGATGATTTCGGGGTTGTGTCCAACTTCCTGTGCCTTGTGCGTCAGGTAGTACGGATCGACACCGATACAGTGTCCACCGACAAGTCCCGGACGGAACGGCAGGAAGTTCCACTTGGT
>JALWHT010000046.1 GCA_026983515.1 Sulfurovum sp. | reverse complement strand
CAAGTTTGAGTAACTGTGCCTCGTTGGCTTTGATGGTTTGGTTTGCATCACTGAGCGCACCGGAGAGCACGACGATTTTGCCTTTGTAGTCTCTGAGCTTTCTGTTAAGTGTCGCATTGGTGTCATTGAGCATATGCTGCACAATCACCAGTTTGCCTGCCAGTCTGTCTTTTTGGGTATTGGCTTCAAGAAGCATACGGGTGAGTTTTTTGATCTCGGCCTCTTTAAGTTGTATGGTGTGCATTTGTGCTTCAAGAGAACGGTTTTTGGAAAAGAGGTCTTTTTCGCGCTGGCTGAGCAGTGCTTTGTTCTTTTGCAAGTTTGCACTCAGTGCCTCAAGCGTCTTTTCACGGCTTTGAAGCGTAGAGGAGAGCTGTGTCAGCCGATCCTCTTTTGTATGCAGGTCATTTTTAAGGATCATCGACTTGGAGACAATGGCACCGATGAGAAGGATGAAGACAAAAAGCAGCCCTGCCATCAGGTCGGCATAGGAGATCCAGAAGTTGCTCCCCTCATCCGTACTTTTGCGTTGGAACATTACTCACCCGCTCTGTTGTTCTCTTTAAGTGCCGAAAGGGTTTTAAGCACCTCCTGATTCTGCTCGGAGAGTATCCTCGAGAAGGTAGCCAGTTTTTCAACAATATCACCGATCTCTGTATCGATCTTCTCGAACGTACGATCCACACTACCGTCAAAACGCTGCATGGAGCGTTGAAGATTTTTGGCATTTTCATTGAAGCCTTCAATATTCTCTTTGATAGTTGCAACCGCATTGACACTTTCACCCCTGCTCTCGATACGTTCCAGCGTATCACGCAGCTCTCTGGATATTTGCTGCATTCCTTTGGTAATCTGTGTAAAACTGTCGGTAGTATCGGAAACGATGGTTGTGAAGTTTTTGAGGTACTGGTCGTTCAGCTCTTTGATGAAATCCATATTGAAAGTCTCTTTGAGTGTCTGAACAATCTCTTGGTCTTTAAGTTCGCTCTGCATATGTTCATGTTTGATCAGCTCCGCTTTTTTCCAGACACGGTTCTCGTAGAGCTTCTCAAGATCGTAGAGGTTCTTCTCAACTTTGCTGACGCCACGTTTTTCAAAGTAGATCCAGATGAGGGAAAGTGCAATACCGTAAATAGAAGCGTAAAAGGCTGTACCGATACCGGAGAGCAAAATGGAAATCTCCTGATCGAGTGCATCGAGGTCTTTGACAGTGAAGTCGGGCATCGACATGGCAATGGCGATGAAGGTTCCCAGAATACCAAGCATGGGAAAGACAGACGGTGCTACCCTTGCGAAGTTGTCATTACGGATATCTTTGTAGAACTCTTCCATAAAATCTTTGACATGCAGGGTCGATTTGGTCTTGCCCATAATGGTCAGCGCATTGGCACGCAGCTCTTTTTGCAGCTGCTCTTCCATCTGTACAAACGAACCGCGCATATGGCAGGCGGCGTAGTTGGCATTATGGCGTACAAAAAAGAGAAAAATAATAAAAATAAAGGAAATAATGACAAGTGTATGGATCTCCACATGCAGCGGAATGATCCCGATATAGCCAAGTGCCAGTGCAACAAGCAGCAGCATCGGCAGCAGCACAATGGCGAATGCCTGTGCGAAACAGGAGGGTTTTTGGGTACTGTTTTCCAAAGCGAACATAAAAATATCCTACGATCTATGAATTTATCGGAGTATATCCAAAGATATTAAATCGGATGTTAATTCGGAACGCTCAGTCCAATGTCAATACTTCCCCAAAGGGTACCTCTCCGGCTTCGGGCATCACCCACATTACATCGTATCCCGGTGCTTCCTTTGGGAAGGTTCCCATGCCGTCGGTAAAGTAAAGCAGCAGTGTCGGGTAGCTGACTTCACGCTCTATGTGTTCGAAAACCGGCCTGAAATCAGTTCCCCCTCCTCCGCTCAGTGTATACTCAAGCGCTTCACCGGGCAGAAATACTGTATGGCTCTGCACCTTAGCATCCGCGGTAATAAGGTCTATTTCATAGTTTCCGTAACTTTGCATAATCCCCTCTACTTCACCAAGAAACGTTCCCAGCAGTGTTTCATCGACTGAACCTGAGGTATCAACAGCGACAACGATACGCAGCAGGTCGGAGCTGAGGCTTGGCAGGCAGATGCCGCGATAGAGATATTTGGGATTTGGCGGCATGAAGCTGTAGGTACTTTTGGCAAACTCGGCAATGTAGCGGTAGAGGAGCTCACGCCAGTGGATCTTGTGCGAAAAGTAGGCAGGCACCACAAGCTCAAGCCCTTTGGGCAGCTCCCCCTGGCGCTTGAATTTCTGGAAGATCTGCTCGAAATACTCTGTAAGCTCCTCCTGGAGTGCAGAGAGTTCTTCAGGTGTGAGTGAATCTTCCTCCTGTGCTGCAAGCGGTTGTGGTATTTCTGCGGCCTGTTCCTCTTTTTGCGGAGGCTCTGTCGGCATATCGTTCTGTGTTTGTGTCTGCTGTTCTCTGCTCTCCTCCTCTCCTTCCTGAGGTGGCACATCATCGGGTGTGGGCGCTTCACTCTCATCGCGAGTCTGGTTGTAGATCATCTCGTCTTTGAGAATATCGTAGATCTCTTCGGCATACATATTTTCAAAGCGCTCATCATAGTAAGCATGGGAAGGCAGTGTAAAATCATTTTTTACCAGCATACTGTTGACTGCCAGGTCAGTGGCCGCCTGCCAGATGCGTCCTACCCGGTGCTCTATACGCTCATGGTGCTTCAGCAGTGCATGCATTGCCCCATTGGCAAGCGCAAATTCAATCTCATCCAGCGGTGCCCGTTCAATATACTCTTCATTATAGGTCAGCTTCGTACCGTCACTGCCGAATGTCAGAGCGTTGGTGTCTGCATCTATCTTCAAAACCGTTGCAACAGAACCGATGTAGGGGTGTTCAAGCATCAGTTTGGCTTTGGCTTTGGCGATCTTCTCTTCATGTGTCATGGCGCGATTATAACACAGGTCAACGGTTTTATAATAACATAGCGGATCTTTCATATTTCAAAGGAACCTTTTATGCTGTGTTTTTTCCTTTTCCCCCTTGCTTGGCAGCACTCTCTTTACAAAAATCTACAAAGAACGGTAAGTCATCTGCCCAAAACAACCAAATTTCGCTATAATTCCTCCTATGAACAAAATTATCCCTATTTTTATCGTATTCAGCACTTTTATATTGGCAAATATTAATACTATTGTCAGTATTGTTCCCGAAGCAACATTCGTCAAAGCTATTGGCAAGGACAAAGTTGACGTTACTGTAATGGTCTCTCCCGGCAGTTCGCCGCATACCTACGAGCCCAAACCTTCACAGATGAAAGCGGTAGCCAAAGCACAGCTCTACTTTGCCATCGGTGTAGAATTTGAAAAGACATGGCTTCCCCGGTTCAAAGATCTGAACCCGAAAATGAAAGTTATCGATCTTTCTCAGGGCATCAGAAAAATACCTATGGCTGCCCATCATCATGAAGAAGAACATCATGAAGAAAGTGGACTCGACCCTCACATCTGGACAGTACCGGAGAATGTAGCGATCATAGCACAGCACATTTTCAATGCACTTGCATCTGAAGATCCGCAAAACAGTGCCTACTACAAAGCCAATCTTGACACTTTCCTTGCCAAAGTCAAAGAGACGGATGCACGCATCAAAAACTACCTTGCCCCGCTTCCAAAAGGCACGACATTTATGGTTTTTCACCCTTCATGGGGCTATTTTGCAAAGGCATACGGACTGAAACAGCTGCCTATTGAGATTGAGGGTAAAAATCCCAAGCCAAGGGAACTCATAGCTGTCATTAAAGCAGCACAGAAAGCGCATGTCCGTGCCATCTTCACACAGCCGGAATTCTCCGATGCCAGTGCGAAGATCATTGCCGATGAACTGCATATTCCCGTTATCAAAGTATCCCCGCTGGCTGCAGACTGGTCGGAAAACCTTATTCGCATCGCCAAGGCGATTGCAGGAGTAGAGTAATATGGCGGTAATAGAGATAGAAAATCTCTTTTTTGCTTACGATGAAGATATAATATTAGAAAATATAAACCTAAAAGTTGAGCCGCTTGACTTTCTTGCCATCATCGGTCCCAATGGCGGCGGGAAATCTACCCTCCTCAAGCTGATCCTCGGTCTGCTCAAGCCTACTAAGGGTACGGTACGCGTCTTTGGTGAACCACCCTCCAAACAGCTACCTCACATCGGCTATGTGCCGCAAAACACCAATGTCAATACCGACTTTCCCATCAAGGTCATAGAAGTGGTGCTCATTGGGCATGTAGGGGGCAAAAAGCCGCTTTTTGGCTACGGGAAAGATGAGATCGCCTATGCAATGGGGGCACTGGCACAGGTAGACATGGAGGCGTATGCTCACAGCCGCATCGGTGATCTTTCAGGAGGACAGCGCCAACGGGTAATGATCGCCCGTGCGCTCTGTGCCCATCCCAAGATACTCATCCTCGATGAGCCCACCTCGAGCATCGACATCAAAGGGCAAAAAGAGATCTATGCACTGTTGAAAACACTTAACAAAACCATAACCGTCATTGTTGTCAGCCATGACATCTCTGTCATTCTCGAGTATGCCAACAAAGCCGCTCACGTCAACAAACGCCTTGTATTCCACGACATCAGCGACAAACACCGGACATTCCACACCCACGGCAACGAAGAACATTTCTGTGAAGTAGAACTGCTTCAGATGCTCGGTGCGGAAAACTGTGAAACCTGTACAAGCGACACAACCCCTGCTGTGCGGAAGGAAAAGCCATGATAGAAGCATTACACTTTGCTTTTGTGCAACATGCCATCATAGCCGGAGTACTGGTCTCTTTGGCAGCGGGTATCATTGGCTCGCTCATTGTGGTTAACCGCATGGTCTTTCTTGCAGGCGGCATCGCTCATGCCTCCTACGGGGGTATTGGTATGGCAGTCTTTTTTGGACTCCCCATCTTCTTCGGTGCTTCGGTCTTTGCCATGTTTGCCGCCCTGCTTGTAGCAACCCTCACCCTGCACAAACGTCACCGCATCGACACCTTCATAGGTCTCATCTGGGCGGTAGGTATGGCGATAGGGGTGGTCTTTACCGACCTGACGCCCGGCTACAATGTCGATCTGATGAGCTATCTCTTCGGCTCCATTCTGGCAGTCAGCACCACTGACCTCTACTTTATGGGTGCATTGCTGACACTCATCGTACTGGTTGTTTTCTTCTGGTACCGCCCTATCCTTGCTGTCTCTTACGACAGCGAATATGCCAAACTCAGAGGTATCCCGGTACGCTTCTTCTACACGCTCATTCTTGTACTCTCTGCTTTGACCGTGGTCATCGCCATCAAGGTCGTTGGGCTCATTTTGGTCATTGCCATGCTGACCATCCCGGTCTACATCGCGGAAAAGCTCTCCGGCTCACTCTGGCAGATGATGCTCTACTCCGGAGCCTTCGCCACCCTCTTTACCCTCACAGGACTCTGGTTTTCCTACACATACAACCTCACCTCCGGTGCCTCCATCATTCTGGTATCGGCTGCGGGGCTTGGGCTGTTTTTGCTGGTAAAAAGAGGTAGGTAGATAGATCTTTCTCTCGCTCCCATACTTTGCGTGGGAAATTGTATTGCCAATAATTTATTCGAGAAACATTATAAGAGTATAGCCTTAAATCCCTTGATTAGCCGAAAGATCCCTAACCACCTTCCCCACATACTCCAAATAACACTGCCCACTGGGAGCGTAGCATCTTATATGTGTAATGCCGTCTCATCGGCTTTCTATAAGCCATGCAAAGGTACAATTGCGTTGTCAGTGTCCTCATCGCTTAACTGGATAAAGCAGGGCCCTCCTAAGGCCTAGCTGGGGGTTCGAGTCCTCCTGGGGACACCACCAAGTTATGCTACAATAACAGAACTTATTTTGAAAGCTCCGCCAATGAAAAAAATCATACTTGCCATTCTCGTTTTTTTTGCTCTGATCTACTGGATACTCACTGCCTATTTTTCTGATGTCATTATCAACAAATACCCGGACAAAGAGAGTGTTGTCAAGGAAAAAGTCATCGAAAAAGGGTGGATTCCCGGCTTGCTGCCTGACTCTGCCTACAACATCGAAGAGACACACGACCTTGACACCAACCAGCTCTTTGGGCGTTTTTCCTATAAACCGGCCGATGAAAAGGTACTGATGGAGACACTCAAGCCCTATGGTGAAAACAATGATACCTACCGTTGGGGAAACTTTCTCTTCAAAGTAGATCCTAAAACACATACCGTTAAATTCAGAAACTTGCCCGGCACACCGCTTCCAAAATACAACCATACAGAAAAAGAGAACTAACCATGTATATCCTCAGTGACCGCATCTATTACCGTGAAAACATTGACATCAACACTGATGCACAACAGATCATCTTTACCCACATCGACAACCCTGAAATTAATGCATGGCTGAAAGCACACAACTTTCCGGAAAGTTTCCTGGAAGATATTCATAATGAAGACCAGACCATCACCTTTGAGCAGAGCCGACATTTCAAGATGATCATCCTCAAATATTTCAGTCCGGATGAAGAGGATGAACTGCTGTATAACGACAATAATGTTGCACTGGTCATCGGGGAAAACAAATTCATTTTTCTCAGTGACAGCGAGCATATCATCAAAAATATTATTTCACATCTTTACAAGCGGCATGAAGAGAGGGATTCACTGGAGTATGTCACCTACAATGTCATCGATATTATGGTTGACCATACCATGGGTGTCGTAGACAGACTCGATGACAGACTTGAATCGATTGAAGACAATATCTTCTCCGAACAGATTGAAGAAAAAGAGATTCAAAAACACCTCTACTTTGCCAGACGTACCCTCAACCGCATTGCCAAACTGTCGGTACAGTCCAACGACGCGGTAAACAAGATTTACAACCACTATCCGCTGGAAACACGCCAAAAACTCAAATATGAGTTCATCGACCTCAAAGAACATCTGGCCTTTCTTATTAACGAATCGAAAACCTATCTTGACCGTACCGGCTATCTGCAAAACCTGTTGATGGGATTTTTGAGCAACCGGATGAACCAGGCAATGCAGCGCCTTGCAGCTATTTCACTTATCTTCCTGCCGCTGACCTTTATTGTCGGCAACTACGGTATGAACTTCAAAAATATGCCTGAACTCGACTGGAAATACGGCTACTTTGTCATCTGGGGACTCAATATTGTCATTGCATGGCTCATCTTCCGATGGCTGAAAAAGCAGAAGTGGATCTAACCTACTTTGGGTGTGAATTGTGCAATACAGTAAAGTATTTTTGACATTATCGATCCCTTTTATATCTTTAATTTTCCGAAATCATACCATACTTTCTACTCTCCTTTACCATTCTTTGCTATACTTTCTCCACTATCATATTGAGAAGGATTAAATGATGAATTTTAATATAACCGCTTCACCCCTGAGTGAAATCAAAGCCGATGTCGAAATCGTTATTGTCATCGACGGAAACCTGAAACATACATTTGTCAAAGACAAAAAAATGCTTAAAAAAGCTGGGTTTACAGGTGCGCAGAATGAAGTATGTCATCTGGTGGAGAAAAAACGCCTCTATGTCGGTGCGGAAACCCTCAAGGGGGCGGCTATACGCCCTGCCGTAGCGAGTGCCATCCGTTCACTCATTGGAAAAAAAGCTTTCAAGCGTGTCAAGATCGCCACCTATGTCAGCCATCCGCGCTGTTCAGCTTCTATCCGTGCAATGGTTGAAGGTATTATCCTTGGTAGTTACACCTTTACTGAATACAAGAGCAAAAAGAACAAATGTCCTGTCAAAACCGTTGACATTTCCCTTGAAGGATATGAATCCCATGAAATCAGCATGGAAACTGCCGCACGCGCTGTTCATAACGGTGAGATCGTTGCATCAGCTACCAACTATACCCGAAATATCGTCAATACCCCGCCGGATGATTTCTACCCTGAAACCATGGCAAAGCAGGCGAAGAAACTAGCCAAAGAGCTGGGGCTTGGCTGTACTGTTCTTGATGTCAAAGCGTTGAAAAAAGAGAAAATGCACACACTGCTTGCTGTTGGACGTGCTTCCCGTCATGAACCGAAGGTCATCCATCTTAGTTACAAGCCAAAAAACCCTAAAAAGGTCATTACCCTTGTGGGAAAAGGACTTACCTACGACTCAGGCGGGCTGAGCCTGAAACCGGGTGATTTCATGGTAACGATGAAAGCTGACAAGAGCGGTGCTTCTGCAGTGATTGGGGTTATGAAGGCCGTCGCGGAACTTGGACTTGATGTGGAAGTACACGGCTTCCTGGGCATGGTGGAGAACATGATCGGCGGTGATGCTTACAAACCTGATGATGTACTGACCGCGAAGAACGGCAAAACCATTGAGGTACGCAACACCGATGCCGAGGGACGGCTGGTACTTGCCGATGTGCTTTGTTACGCACAGCAGGAGGTCAAAGCGGATTACCTGCTTGACTTTGCCACACTCACCGGTGCGTGCGTGGTAGGTGTAGGCCATTATACTTCGGGTGTGATGGGCTTTTGTGAAGATGTCAAAACCAAAGTCAGACAGCAGGCAAAAATTTCCGGAGAGCTTGTAACGCCGCTTGACTTTAACGACTACCTTAAAAAGACACTCAAAAGTGAGATCGCGGATATCTGCAACATCTCCAATACCCGTTACGGCGGGGCGATTACGGCGGGGCTTTTCCTCAGTGAGTTCATCGATGAAGAGCACAAAGAGAAGTGGGCGCATATCGATATTGCCGGTCCGGCTTTTGTCGAGCATGTATGGGGAGAAAATCCAAGTGGTGCATCCGGTGCGGGTGTACGCATGACTGTACGCTTTCTTGAGAGTCTTGCAAAAGAGAGTGCCCACTAAGGCACTTGGCTGCATATACTGTCCGGTATATGCAGTAAGAATACATGCCATCCGACTTGGCATTTTGTCAAAAAAATATCTTCTTTTTCCCTTTCCGATAGAATGGTCCTACCAAATTACGATGTCACATTACATTGAGTATACAGAGAAAAGATGTATTGAAATTTTAGTTTGCAAAGAAGAAAAAAGAGAGAGGAGAAGCTCAGGTACCACTCTCCCTTTACTAAAGAGTTTTACTCTTCCTCTTTTGGAATCTGGAAAACTGCAACCCAAAATCCTGTAATAACAGCCACGATAGCTGTTAAAAGTAGTACATCACTGTCTTTTATCAGGAAAAGTGCTGCCAGCGCTACGACTATCAGTAGCAATACTATCGATATATACTTCATTATGCTTCCTCCTTCTTTGTCTCTTCACAAAGACATTCGTTGGTATTGATCTTTGCAGGCTGATAGACACCTATCAGACCCTTGATCCCTATGCTCATAACAATATTATATAAAAAGAGCAGGAACGCTACAAATATCATAAGACCACAAATACCGGCAAGTATCATATAGGTATTGTATTCACCATTATAATAAATAGTACGTCTCAACATACCGTCTATCCCAGCCATACCCATAAAGGCTCCCATACCGATACCACCTATAAGATGCAGCCAGAAGTGTATATTGGCAAGCTTTTGTGAATAGAGTTTAACACCATTCGTCAGGATTGGGAAGAGTACGTAAATCGCCGAATAGAGTGTCATAGTAAGACCTACGAGGATCGCTACGTGGACATGGTTACCAATGATCCACTGTGTATTGTGAAGAATCCTGTTCATCCCAAGGTCGGCTTGAATAATACCTGCCGGTACGGCAAGCATAAAGCCCAAAATACCACCAAGAAGGAACTTCAGTTCGTTTGTCATCTTCAACGGCTTTGCACGGTAGAGTGTTACAAGCGTGATATAAACGGCAATACCCTGTGTAATCAGTTCGAATGCGGTGACCATTTCACCGGAAAAGACTTTCAGGAAATTTGACTGCCCCTGGTCAGACATCAGGTGGTGCGACCATACCGTCCATGAGACAACCATCTCAAGAAAGAGTGCTGCACGGGCAATGTTCTGCATAAAGAGATCTTTTCCGGAGATTAGCATTGCAAGCAGATACCATGTACCGGCAACAAAAACGAGAACAAGTCCGTCAGCTACCAGGTCAAGTCCCCACCAGAAGATATTTTTGTAGAGCAGTGCATCAACCCAGGTGTCTTTCAAATCCATTCCAAACAGACCGTTACCTACAAGATAGATCAGTATCAGTACACCGGCAGTAGAGATTACGACTGCATTCAAACCGACATCTATCGTTCCTCTTGAAATCGCGGCAATAGGCAGAGGAACAAGATGTGCCTCTTGTTTACGTTTGAAGAAGTTTGTCAACCCGGTAATACCCAGTGCCGACTTCATCAGGGCCATTGACGGCTGTTTCTCCCATCCTTTTGGTGTATAGACGATTGTTTTGAAGATATTGTATGTATATGCAAATGTTCCGATCATAATACCCACAACACCCACTATGTAGACAATACCGCCGATTGCCCTAAACTGTGACATATCAGCAGGCAGAGGCCAGTAGAGTGTGTAGAGGGGTGCGTACGAAAAGAGAAAGCCCGCAGTCCACATGATGAGCGTACCGCCGGCAATCGTTATCCAGGAAAGGTTTGCAAGTTTCAGCGAGTAGATCGGCTTGTTCATCAAATAGGGAGTTAAAAACAGAAATGCTCCAAACACAATCATATAGGATGAGCCGAATATACCTACCATTGGGTGTACGGTCATAATCGAAAAGAAGTGTGACTCATCAATGAAAGGCAGTGGTTTGACCTCATATACCCGCATGATCATACCTTCAAGTGCTGCCAAACCGTAATAGAGAAGCCCTATTACTACAAATCGCATTGCAATCTTCTGCATAGGGGTCATCGTTTCGGTTTTCAGTCCCCCTTCATGTCCCTCAATCAATCTATTAATAAAACTCATAGTCACTCACCTCCTTTCATTGCATACACATCATCCTCTTTACAGCCAGTCACGACAATCGCATCTTGCAAAATCATCTGTGAGCCCTTCGGCCCTGAATATTCGGTAGAGCGTACATTGTATGTGCCGTTCTTGTGAAATATCCACATCAGGTCATTTCTGCTTCCCGGTACCACCTGCATCTGTGCCACCATCGTATTGTTCTGTCTGAAAATACCAAATCCGTAAGTCAGGTCATCACTGTGTGCATCGAAAACAACATACTTTCCACATGGCACTTTCATCGGTGTTTCATTAGGAATTATTGTGTGTGCCCTGTAGGTAATATCAAAGGTTTTTTCCGCATTAATATGGTCTCTGTTAAGATCCATAGGTACCCATGGAACAACATTATATGTTAGAAAATGCATTCCTGTACCTATAAAGATCAGTGTTGCCACATAGAGCCAGAAGATAATCTTCTTTGTAGGTTTCACCTCCCCTTTTTGTGTAATACGGTAGCCAAAATAGGCGATAATGGATATTACCGCCAAGGCATATATCGTGTATACCAGTTTGAGTGTTGCCAGCACATCAATCGAATCTGCCATAGTTCTCTCCTCCTAAATAATTTTACACCCTTATTTTATAGGAAGCTTGAAGGCAAAAATATTGATCTGTGTCAAAAGTATCAACATGGTTATGATTAAAAAATAATCAACAGAGTGTATATTTATTTAAGTGGATTATAACTTTGATTAAAAATAATACAGAGGAAAATAGAAGTTAAAAAAAGGGGAACCCCTGTGGGTTCTCCCTTGTTAGGAGATGTTGACGACGATCTCGCCGTTTTGTACGTCAAATTCGACGCTGCTTCCTTCGACGACTTTGTCTTCAAGGATGAGCTCGGCGAGTCTGTCCTCAACCACTTCATAGAGTGCTCTTTTAAGCGGTCTTGCACCGTAGACCGGGTCGAATCCTGCCTCGGCGATATAGGCTTTGGCAGCCGGTGTCAGCGTAATGGTAATATCACGCTCCGCAAGCTTTTGCTGGATACCTCTAAAGAGGATATCCACAATGTTCGTGATCGCATCCAGATCAAGCGGATTGAAGATCACGATGTCATCGAGACGGTTGAGGAACTCCGGTTTGAAGTGGAGTTTCAACTCGTCGTTGACCGCTTTGCGTCTGTCTTCAGGATCTTTGAACTCCATGATCTTGTCTGACGCGATGTTGGAGGTCATGATGATGATGGTGTTCTTAAAGTCCACCGTGACCCCTTTGTTATCTGTCAGACGTCCGTCATCAAGCACCTGAAGCAGTGTATTGAAGACATCCGGATGCGCCTTTTCGATCTCATCGAAGAGTACGACAGAGTACGGCTTTCTTCTGACCGCTTCGGTCAGCTGACCGCCTTCATCGTACCCGACATATCCCGGAGGCGCACCAACCAGTCTGCTGGCCGCGTGTTTCTCCATATACTCACTCATATCGATACGGATGAGTGACTTCTCACTGTCGAAGAGGAACTTCGCCAGTGTTTTGGCAACCTGTGTCTTACCGACACCGGTAGGTCCGAGGAACATAAAGCTTCCAATCGGTCTGTTGGTATCACTGAGCCCTGCTTTGTTACGTTTGATAGCTCGTGCAACGGCTTTGAGCGCCTCTTCCTGACCGACGACCTCCTCTTTGAGTACATCTTCAATGTGCAGAATCTTGTCTTTTTCGCTCTGCAGCATCTTGTTGACCGGAATACCTGTCCAGCGGCTGATGATACTTGCAATCATCTCTTCGTCTACCGAGTTTTTCAGCAGTGTACCCTCTTTCTGCATCGCATCCCATTTCTCTTCAAGGGCTTTGAGCTCTGCTTCCTTGGCCGGGATCTGACCATACTCGATCTCGGCAGCCTTGTTGAAGTCACCCTGACGTTTTGCCGTTTCAGCTTCATGCTTGAGCGACTCGATGGCCTGCTTGATCTCCGCGATCTCGCTGAAAACACGCTTCTCGTTCTCAAAGCGGTTCTGGAGCTCTACACGTTTCTCTTCAAGGTCTGCAAGCTCTTTTTCGATCTCTTCAAGACGTGCCTTGTTCTTCTCGCTCTCTTCCATCTTGAGTGCTTCTCTCTCCACCTGAAGCGTAGAGATCTCACGCTTGACGCGGGCAAGCTCTGTCGGCTCACTCTCGATCTGCATCTTCAGCTCTGCCGCGGCCTCGTCAATAAGGTCGATCGCCTTGTCCGGCAGGAATCTGTCGGTAATGTAGCGGTCAGATAGTTTTGCCGCCGCCACAAGCGCACCGTCAGTGATCATCACATTGTGGTGTGTCTCAAGACGCTCTTTGATCCCTCTGAGGATCTGCAGCGCTTCATTGATGCTCGGCTCGTCCACTTTGACCGGCTGGAAACGTCTTTGAAGCGCAGCATCTTTTTCGAAGTACTTTCTGTACTCTTTGAGCGTGGTCGCACCGATAGTATGCAGCTCTCCACGTGCCAGTGCAGGCTTCAAAATGTTCGCCGCATCCATGCTTCCCTCACTCGCTCCCGCACCGACAATGGTGTGGATCTCATCGATAAAGAGGATGATGTTGGCTGCCTCTTTGACTTCATCGACAACCGCTTTAAGTCTGTCTTCGAATTCACCACGGTATTTTGCCCCTGCGATCAGACGGCTCATATCGAGTGAGATAACACGCATGTGCTGCAGGCTCAGTGGTACCTCTTTGTTGACGATACGCTGTGCCAGCCCTTCGACGATGGCGGTTTTACCAGTTCCCGGTTCACCGATGAGGATCGGGTTGTTCTTGGTCTTACGAATGAGGATCTGCATGACACGCTGCACCTCTTCGTCACGCCCAATGACCGGGTCGAGTTCACCGTCAATCGCTTTTTGGGTCAGATCGATACCATATTGTCCGAGTGCTTCGAGTGTTTCATCGGCAGTCTGTGAATCGATGGTCTTTCCGCCTCTGATAGACTCGAGTGTCTTCTTGAACTCGGTAATGTCAACATACTTGCCGATGACATCTTTGATATAGCTTTCATTGATGTTTGCCATCAGCCACGTATCTACAGCAAGGTACTGGTCACCGTTTGCCGCCATGACCCCCTCGGCATTTTGGAGTGAACGTACAAGGTTCTGTCCAAGCTTGATAGTCTCTTTGGTAACGGTAGAGACTGTCGGCAGTTTGGAAGCGACACTTTTTGCTTCCAGCTCGATGGCTGCCTTTTCGGCACTCATTTTATTGAGCGCCTGGTTTAGGATGGAATTGCTGTTTGTCAGCAGTGCCCACACAAGGTGAATGGGCTCAACTTCCTGATTTTTATTGTGCAGTGCGAGTGAAACTCCCGATTCAATCGTTTCCTGCATTTGGTTAGTCAATTTCTCTAAGATACTCATATTGGTTTCCTTCTTTTCTTAATTTGGACGTATTATACCAAGTTTAGTCACTTCTTGTCAAGTTTCTTTACAAAAAAAATTTAATTTTTGCTGAAACAAGTGATATGAAGCTTCCTACACACTATTGTAATGCAAATCGAATAACCAAATATCAATAGAAAGCCCACTGTTTAACTGTGATTTACCTCTACACTATATAGTATCCGCAAACAGCAATCTCTTAGTGAGATTTCTATAAAATATCACCTTAATGAACGGAGTACCTACCCTATGATTCAAAAAAGCAAAAAAGTGATCGCAGCAGGGCTGCTTTCAACCCTGACAGCAGCCTATCTTTTCGGCTCTTTCGCGCAGGCGAAGGAGCAGCCCAAAGAAGATACTGCCAAACAGAAACTTGAAGCCTATATCAAGTTTACCCAGATTCTCAACCTGATTGAGCAGGAATATGTTGACGAGACAAACACCACGACATTGGTGAACAAGGCACTCAAGGGACTCATGAGCAATCTCGATGCCCACTCTGCCTACATGGACAAAAAGTCCTACAAAGACCTTACCGTACAGACCAAAGGGGAATTTGGCGGACTGGGTATTTCGGTAGGTATGAAGGACGGCGCACTAACTGTTATTGCACCGCTGGAAGGCACACCGGCCATGAAAGCAGGTGTCAAAGCCGGTGACATCATTCTCAAGATCGATGACAAAGCAACCATTGGAATGAGCATCGATGAAGCGGTCAAACTGATGCGCGGCAAACCGGGTACCGATATTGTCCTTACTATAGTTAGGAAAAAAGAGCCCAAACCGATCAAGATCAAAATTACCCGCGATATCATCAAGATCGATTCGGTTTACCCGAAAACAGTAGAAGGTGAAGACGGTATTCTCTATCTGCACATCTCCTCTTTTGACCAGAAAGTCGTTGAGAGTGTCAAGAAAGCCCTTGCTGATCACAACAATACCAAGGGTATTCTCCTCGACCTGCGTAACAATCCCGGCGGTCTGCTCGAGCAGGCGACAGGTCTGGTCGATATGTTTGTAGACCACGGTGTCATTGTCAGCCAAAAAGGACGTGTGAAATCCGAAAATGTCGAATACAGGGCACATAAAGAAGGAACCGATCTGAAAACACCGATCGTCACACTGGTCAACGGCGGTTCGGCAAGTGCCAGTGAAATTGTTTCTGGCGCACTGCAGGACTTTAACCGTTCTGTCATTGTCGGCGAAAAAACTTTCGGAAAAGGTTCCGTACAGATCGTTCTGCCTGTAGGCAAAGATGAAGCACTCAAACTAACAGTGGCACGCTATTACCTTCCAAGCGGCAGAACCATCCAGAACAAAGGTGTTACACCGGATATTCCGGTACATCTTGGGAAAATAGAATTTGAAGAAGACCCTATTTTGCTTAAAGAGAAGGATTTGAAAAAGCATTTGGAAACCGAACTTAAAAAAATAGGGAACGATACAGCTGAAACAGCATCCAAAAAGAAAACATCCAAAGATGCAAATGCGACAGTTGAGAGTGAAGATGAGAACAGCAGCATCAACAACAAAGTGATCACTGAAAAGATGATTTACAACGATGCACAGCTTAAAAGCGGACTCGATATTCTTAAAGCACTTATCATTACAGAGAAAGGGAAACATTAATGGAAAAAAAGTCACTGGTATATGAAGGCAAGGCAAAAAAAATCTGGAGTATGGACGATGAGCGTTTTTACATTTCCGAATTCAAAGATGACCTGACAGCGTTTAACGGCGAGAAAAAATCGAGTGAAGCAGGCAAAGGGGCTCTCAATAACAAGATCTCTACAGAACTCTTCAAATATCTGAACAATAAAGGTATTCCTACCCATTTTGTGAAGATGCTTGATGACAACCACATGCTCCACAAAAAAGCGGATGTCATCCTTATAGAGGTGATCGTACGCAACATCGCTACCGGAAGCCTCAGCCGAAACCTTGGTATCGAAGACGGCAAGGTACTGCCGTTCACACTGGTAGAGTTCGATTACAAAAATGACGAACTGGGCGACCCGAAACTCAATGACCAGCACTGTCTTATTCTTGAACTGGTCAAAGATACTTCCGAACTGGACTACATCCGCTATATGGCAAGACGCATCAATGATCTGCTCAAAGCATTCTACGCCCAGCGCGGACTGACCCTGGTAGACTTCAAGCTGGAGTTCGGACGTGACGTGGACGGTAACATCATCCTCATCGACGAACTGAGCCCGGACAACTTCAGACTCTGGGACTCCGAGAGCGGTGAAAGTATGGACAAAGACCGGTTCAGAAAGGGACTTGGCGGGCTGAAAGTGGCGTACGAAGAGGTACTTAACAGAATTCTTGGAACAAACAACTAATAAAAGGGAAAGACATGACAGCGATCGTAAACGTATTTTTGAAAGAAGGCGTCCTTGACCCACAGGGAAAAGCAACACACCATGCACTCGATTCACTCGGTTTTGAAGGGGTAAAAGATGTACGTATAGGAAAGCAGATCGTGCTTCAGCTCGATACAGATGACAAGGCCAAAGCCGAAGCGGAAGTCAAAGAGATGTGTGAAACACTGCTTGCCAACACGGTTATTGAAGATTACAACATAGAGATCAAGTAAGATGAAAGTAGCAGTTTTACGATTTCCGGGAACCAACTGTGAATTCGATACGCAGTATGCGTTCGAAAAGCTTGGACATGAAACCGAGCTGGTTTGGCACGAGAATGATACCCTGCCGTCTGACATCGATATGGTTGTCGTACCCGGCGGCTTCTCCTACGGAGACTACTTGCGTTCAGGTGCCATTGCACGTTTCTCCCCTGTCATGAAAGCGGTTACCAAATATGCCAACGAGGGCGGAAAGGTACTGGGTATCTGTAACGGATTCCAGATCCTTACGGAAGCAGGACTGCTTCCGGGTGCGCTCAAGCGCAACAACAACCTGCATTTCATCTCAAAACACCAGACACTGCGTGTAGAGAACACAGATAATGCCTTTTTGAACCAGTGCGAAACAGGTGAAGTGCTCAATATCCCTATTGCCCATGCTGACGGTAATTACTACATTGATGATGAAGGGCTTGAAAAACTCGAAGCCAACGGACAGATATTGGTGCGCTACTGTGACGAAGATGGCAACCGTGTCGTTGTCAACGGTTCAGTGACGTCTATTGCAGGTGTCTGCAATGAAAAGAAGAATGTCTTTGGATTGATGCCGCACCCTGAGCGTGCGCTTGAGTCTATTCTTGGCAGTGAAGACGGCATGAAAATGCTCAAAGGGTTCGGCGCCTGATGTCTTCACTGCGCGCCTTTGTGCTTTTTTGGAGCCTGCTGCTGACGGCAAGCTCCCTGCTTCATGCCGAAGGCGGCTTCAAATACAGCTACATTCCCAAAAAAGTATACGAAAACCAGATATTCCCTGTAACGATCATTGACACGCGTGAGGTCAAACAGGAACCCACCTACCGCTTTGATAGTACCAACGACATCCATCCCCTGTCAGAAAAGCCTTTGGTCATCCGTAACGGAAATGACAACTTTTACACCTTTTACTACAAGGCAACCCACGCAGGGCAGATTACGATTCCGCGTATCTACATCAATGACGGCGGGCAGATTACGATTCTTGACCAGTACACCATTCCTGTGGAAAAACTTGAAGTCAGACCCGATTTTTGCGGTGTGCTTGCCGCCGATATGAAAATACGCGGCTCCCAGGTTTCCCATTATGACGAGAAAAACTATCTCGTCAGCCTCAATATTGAAGCGTTTGAAGCCAATTTGGAAAATATGCACCTTTCAAACGTGCTTGAGTCGGGTGTAGAGTCGGTACGGCGTCATGGTGCCAAAGCTATGGCTAAATTCTATGCGGTAGTGCCTGAGAGCCAAAAAAAGCTCTCTTTTTCCTATTTCAATACCATAAAGCAACAGTATATTACCCTGAGTGTACCCGTAGAACTGTTGGATAACAGTGTCGTAACACAGACTGACCTGAACCCAAAAGAGGATAGTTTCGAGAAATTTAAAAAATACGGTTTCATGGCACTGGTCGGTTTCTTTTTTCTCATGTTCATCATCTACAGAGACTTTTTCTATCTGGTGCTTGGCACGGTTTCTCTCATTACCCTGCTGACCTTTTACATTCCAAAGGAACGTATCTGTATCAAGCAGGGAGCCCCTCTGTATATTTTGCCTACGGAGACCAGCGGCATCAGTACCAAAGCACTCAAGCAGTTCGAGTCTCCGCTACTGGCCAAACGTCTTGACTACAACAAAGTCGAGTACAAAAACGGATTGATAGGATGGGTAAAAGATGAAGACCTTTGCAAAAATTAGATTTTACTGGGGCGCAGCAGTCATCTCCTTTGTAGTAGGCGGCATGATGATCCCCGCTATTTTTCTCTTTCCCAAGAAAAAAGGAAAGATCATGCATACGCTCAACCGGCTCAACCTTTTTCTTATGGGAAGCAAAGCCGTGCAGGAAGGGGAAATGGATCCTGAAGCCGATATGTTTTTGATGAACCACCAGGGCATCGTTGACATTATCGGTATGGAAGCCTTACAGACCAATCACCTGCGATGGGTGGCCAAAAAAGAGCTTTTCGATGCTACATGGTTTGGGAACCTGCTGCGCGGCGGCGATATGATCTCTCTTGACCGAAGCTCACGTGCAGGCCTTGTGAAGCTGATGAAAGATGTGAAGGAATCGCTTGAGGTCAAACATCGTGCGGTAGCGATATTCCCAGAAGGTACACGTGCGAAGGGGCAGAAACTGCTGCCTTTCAAGCAGGGAGCAAATATGATCGCCAACAAACTCGGACTCAAAGTGCAGCCGGTTGTGATCACCGGCAGCAAATGGGTACTTAACGAACACAACCGTACCGGACACAGCGGCGAAGTACACTACAAATTTTTACCGACTATCGATGTAGCGCAGGCACCGGAAAACTGGTATGAAACACTGCAAACACAGATGCAGCATGAAATTGACGAAGCGTATGAGAAATACGGATGCGAACGCTGAATTAACATTACATTATTTAAAGAGAGAATACATTATGACAAACCTCGAAGAGACACTGAAACAACATATCAAAAAGCTGGTACACCCTCTGAAAGAAGAGCATGAATTGAAAATGGCGCTCAAAGCAAAGTTGACAAAAAAAGAACTCAAACTACTTGAAGCCTGGGCAGACAATGCCGACCTTGATACTCTCAAAACGAAGCTGAAACTTGATGAAACACGCTACAGGGAGCTTTCTGACAAACTTGTCAAAAAGCTCAACCAGGAAAAGACAAAACAGGCAATCTGCCAGTAAACAGTTATATTCCTACTGGGAACCGTATTCCCTGGCCAGACTGAGCAGCTCTTCAGGAATACTGTACTGTTTTGAAGCAACATCCTCGATATGCTTTGCTTCAAATCCGCCATCGTTGTAACAGATGACACTGCTTTTTTTGCCCTCAAGCAGTGCATCGACAGCATGGGTGACAAAACGGTACGCCATAAGACGGTCATGTACACTGGTGACACCGCCACGCTGTATGTGTCCCAAAACCGTCACACGTGATTCAATACCGACTTCTTCTTCAAACCATTTGGCAATTTCATCACTCTTTTTCAATGCTTCGGAAACAATGGCAATGAAGTAGCGTCTGCCCTGTGCTTTTTCCTGAAGAAAGTCATGCTTGTAGGCATTCAGATCATAGGGTATCTCAGGTATCAGACACATTTCTGCTCCCCCGGTAAGTGCCGAGACGAGTGCAAGATAACCGCATTCGCGTCCCATGGTTTCAATGACAAATGCACGTCCAAAGGATGATGCGGTGTCACGGATGGCATCGACAGCATCTTTAATGACATTGAGTGCCGTATCGACACCAAGGCAGTATTCCGTACCGGCAATGTCATTGTCAATGGTTGCAGGGATACCGCAGAAGGCAAGGTCACTCTCCTGGGTCAGTTTGTGCATACCCCGAAAAGAGCCGTCACCGCCAAGTACCACCAGTGAACCTATACCCCGTGCATGCAGGTTGGCAATGGCCTTCTTTCGGTAATGCTCCTCCATGAAACGCTTCGATCGTGCAGAGCCGATCTTCGTACCGCCACGGGTAATAATACCTGCTACCGAAGCATAATCGGCTTTTTTGATCCGGTCATCAATAAGCCCTTCATAGCCATCATGGACAAACCAAGGTTCTATCTCTTTACGTATACAGTACTCTACGAAACGTTTGAGTGCGGCGTTCATTCCCGAAGAATCTCCGCCCGAACAGACAATAGCCATTTTTTTCATTGGATACCTTTTTTATATTGTTTTACATGATAACACACTGACCTATGCATCATTGTTTTCCTAACTGCTCCGCATGGTACGAACTGCGTACCAGCGGACCGGAAGCAACTGCTTCAAAGCCGATATTATACGCCTTTTGTGCTATTGTATCAAAAAATTCCGGTCTAAAATATGTCGCAACCGGTGCATGGTTCACAGTCGGCTGCAGATATTGCCCGACTGTAAGCTCCCGTACACCTGCATCGAAAAGATCGTACAGTGTTGCTTCAAGCTCTGCTTCCTGCTCCCCCAGTCCTACCATCAGGGAGGACTTCACTCTACCGTGAGGGAAGTGTGCTGCATAGTAGCGCAGTACATCAAGAGAACGGTCGTAATCACTTTGCGGACGAATTTTGGGTGAGAGTCTGCGAACGGTCTCTTCATTGTGTGCCAGCTTGTCAGCACCACACGCTACAATGTGCTCAAGAAGCCTCTTTTTGCCTTTGAAATCTGGGGTAAGAAGTTCTACCTTCACATTCGGCAAAGCCGCTTTGAGTGCCTGGGTAACGGCAACAAACTGCCCTGCTCCATGATCATCCAGGTCATCCCTGTCTACAGATGTAATGACCACATACGACAGCCCCAGTTCCCTGACGGCATTGACAATGTGTTGCGGCTCTTCGGGGTCGGGCATTACCCCTCTTCCCGTTTTAACATTGCAAAACCGGCAGGCGCGGGTACAGGTGTCACCCAAAATCATAAACGTTGCTGTCCGTGCAGCATAGCATTCGGTACGGTTGGGGCAGGTACTCTCTTCACAAACTGTTGTAATGGCATTGTTTTGCAGTATTTTTGACGTCTGTGAAATGAGTTCTGGGTCAGGCGCTTTGACCTTAGGCTTGTACGGGATCACCAAATACCTCCGAAATCTGCGTTTGCAACACGCTTTTAACGCTTGCCATAGAGAGTGTAATACCCTCTGCTGCCAAAGATGTGGCACGTATGCCTTCCAGACCGCAGGGGTTGACACGGTTGTGCAGTGTCAGGTCGACCTCCACATTGAGCGATACCCCATGCAGGGAAATCCCATTGGCATACCTAAAACCCAAAGAGGCGATCTTTCGGTTCTCGATGTAAAATCCCGGTTGCTTTCTGTCGTAAACAACGGCGGGAAGCGTGCTTTTGAAAAAGAGGCTGTACGCCTCACAGACATTGCGGTAGAAACGTGCGGGCATCTTTGCCTGAAAACAAAAGTACGTAACCAGCTGACCGGGAGAATGGCAGGTAATGGCACCGCCGCGGTCACTTCGTACAGTAGGTACATCCCATTTGCCCTTGTCGTCGGCACCGACGGTAAAGAGTTCCGGATGAGAACAGAAGATCAGATGGTTATTCCCATCCTCAACAGCCTTCCGGTGTACCCTTCGCATCTGTGCCATCGCTTCGCCATACGGCACCTCTCCCCACTCATGTACAATCATAGCCGATAGAACGTACGCTCCAGTGCTTCGCTGAAGGTCGGATGGGCGAAGATGACCCGTTTTGCCTGTGCAGCGTCCATCTCTCCGACCAGTGCCATCCCAACAGCGGCAATGAGTTCTTCGGCATTGGGAGCGAGAATCTCACCGCCGAGAATGAATCCTTCACTATCCACATAACTGACCATCATCCCTTTGGACGCATGGGTATAGACCGAGTAGGTGAACTGGTTGAGCGGTACTCGCTTTTCGCGGTAGGCAATGCCCTCTTTTTCAAGATCACTTTTGCGTTTGCCGACGTAAGCGTAGCTCATCGGCAGGGTATGGATGAACTTTACCACATGGTCAAGGTTGAGTGCACGCGGTCTCTGTCCGAGAATCTGTTCGGTAACGTTGAGCGCTTCGGCACGTGCTGCATGTGCGAGCTGCAGTTTACCGTTACAGTCCCCTACAGCGTAATGCCTATGCAGTGTGGTTTCAAACCAGATGTCTGTCTCTATTCCCTTGCCTACGGTAATCTCGTCACAGGCAACGACATCGGTGTTGGGTCTGCGTCCGGTCGCTACCAGTAGCATTTCAAAGTATTTTTCACTGCCGTCTTCAAAGAGGGCATGCACCCCGCGTTTGGTCGGTTTGGCACTTTTGATGCTCTGGGGCGTCATCAGGGTTACGCCCAGTTTCCCCAATGCACCTTTGAGGGCATTGTCCATCTCCG
>JALWHT010000045.1 GCA_026983515.1 Sulfurovum sp. | reverse complement strand
TATCATGACCCACAACAAGACGCTGGCTGCACAGCTCTACAGTGAGTTCAAAGCCTTCTTCCCCGACAACCATGTCGAGTACTTCATCAGCTACTATGACTACTATCAGCCCGAAGCCTATCTGCCAAGGCAGGATCTCTTCATTGAAAAGGACAGTTCCATCAACCAAGAGCTCGAACGGCTCAGGCTCAGTACCACCGCCAGCCTGCTCAGCCACGATGATGTCATTGTTATCGCATCGGTTTCAGCGAACTACGGTTTGGGTAGCCCGGAAGATTACCGCTCCATCGTCCAGAAGCTCTCCGTGGGCGAAGAGTACAACCAAAAAGAGCTGCTGCTGCGGCTTGTGGACATGGGGTACAAGCGTAACGATGAATTCTTTGACATTGGGAACTTCCGTGTCAGCGGTGAGGTGATTGACATCTACCCCGCCTACTCGGACGAGTTTGCCGTGCGCATCGAGTTTTTCGGTGACGAGATAGAAGACATCTACACCTTCAACTCCTTAACCGGAGAAAAAGAGAAGCAGATGGAGGAGGTGACTATCTACGCTGCCAACCAGTTCGTGGTGGGCAAAGAGAA
The DNA here is from genome assembly GCA_026983515.1 of Sulfurovum sp. GTDB lineage: Bacteria > Campylobacterota > Campylobacteria > Campylobacterales > Sulfurovaceae > Sulfurovum. The sequence continues at coordinate 22,354 of JALWHT010000045.1, read as the reverse complement.
ACTTGCACGCGCCATCAAGAGCATTGAAGAGGAGCTGGATGAGCGGCTTGCCTTCTTTGAGCGTGAGGGACGTATGGTGGAGTACAACCGCCTCAAACAGCGTACAGAGTTTGACCTTGAGATGCTCGAAGCCACCGGCATGTGCAAGGGTATTGAGAACTATTCGCGGCATCTGACAGGCAAGAAGCCCGGCGAGACCCCCTACTCGATGATGGACTACTTTGAGGTGATGCATGATGACTACCTTGTCATTGTAGATGAATCGCACGTCTCACTACCGCAGTTTCGGGGAATGTACGCCGGAGACCGCAGCCGTAAAGAGGTGCTGGTCGAACACGGTTTCAGACTGCCAAGCGCACTGGACAACCGTCCACTCAAATTTGACGAATACATCAACAAGGCACCCCACTACCTCTTTGTCTCCGCCACCCCTGCCCAGCTTGAACTTGACCTCTCCGCCACTGTTGCCGAGCAGGTTGTCAGACCCACCGGACTGCTTGACCCGGAGATTGAAGTGATTGACTCCACCTATCAGGTAGAAAACCTGCACGACCGTATGAAACCGGTCATCGAACGGGGTGAACGTGTGCTTGTGACAGTGTTGACAAAAAAGATGGCAGAGGAGTTGACAACCTACTACAACGACCTTGGGCTTAAGTGTAAATATATGCACTCTGATCTTGACGCCATTGAGCGTAACCAGATCATCCGCTCTTTACGGCTTGGGGAGTTTGACATCTTGGTTGGGATCAACCTGCTAAGAGAAGGACTTGACCTGCCCGAAGTCAGCCTTGTAGCAATTTTGGATGCGGATAAAGAGGGCTTTTTGCGCTCCCAGACAGCACTCATCCAGACTGCCGGACGTGCCGCACGTAACGCCAACGGCAAGGTACTGATGTATGCCAAAAAGATGACCGACTCGATGAAGGCTACCATCGAGATCACACAGGCAAGAAGAAAGAAGCAGATTGCCTATAACAAGGAACACGGCATCACCCCCAAAACCACCATCCGAGAACTCGACACCAACCTCAAGGTTGAAGACGGCGGCGAGCTTTACAACAAACGCAGCAAACTCGACAAAATGCCCAAAGCCGAACGTCAGCAGCTTGTCAAGGAGCTCAAGGCCAAAATGCTTGCTGCAGCGAAGAATCTCGAGTTCGAAGAGGCGGCAAGGCTAAGGGATGAGATAGCGAAGATTAAAAAGTTATAGAAATTGGTAAATTGGTGTAGGGTGTTGTCCCCTGACAACACCATCATACCAAATAATCAAAAATACACCAACTTGTCAATTGCATGGTAAAAGGTGTTGTCAGGGACAACACCCTACAGTTCGGTAGCAGCGATATATCACTTTTATGTGTTTCAAAGGTGCGTGTTTACGCACCCTACGAACCCGAATCCATAGTTCGAAAAATATTTCGCTATAATACTTTCTATAAAAAACAGCAACCCCACTGCATATCATTTATCACAAAGGAAGAAAAATGCCTTCTTCAACACTAAAGGCATTGCAAAGCAATGCAAACCACAACTCTTCACTCTTCACTCTTCACTCTTCACTAAATCTACCATTTGGAGCAACCAAATGGTAGATTTAAACGACCCTCAGCTCTACTTCAACCGTGAACTCAGCTGGCTGCAGTTCAACTCCCGTGTACTGGCACAGGCACTCGATGAAACGCTGCCGCCGCTGGAGCGTTTGAAATTTCTTGCCATTTACGGTACAAACCTCGATGAATTTTACATGATCCGTGTTGCAGGGCTCAAAGCACTCTTCAAAGCACGTGTTCAGGAGACCGGACCAGACCGTCTTACGCCTGCCGAACAGTTGGCACAGATCCGTGCCTATCTGCATAAGGAGCATGACATACTCGAATCATGCTACACCTCCATTATCTCAGAACTTCATAGCCATGGTGTACATATTAAAAATTTCGAAGCACTCTCGGCAGCACAGCAGGAAGAGGTAAAAGAGATCTTCTTTGAAGAGATTTATCCGGTTATCATTCCCATCGCCATCGATGCCACTCACCCCTTCCCTCACCTGAACAACCTCAGTTTTGCGCTGGCCATTACACTGGAGGACGAGTCGGGGCATATCAAACACGGGCTTATCCGTATTCCGCGTATTCTTCCACGTTTTATTCAGGTCGATCATACGTTTATTCCCATTGAGAGTGTCGTTGAGCACTTTACAACCGAACTTTTCCCCGGATTCACTCCGCTGGCATCCACCCCGTTTCGTGTTACACGAAATGCCGATATTGAAATAGAAGAAGAGGAAGCTGATGACTTTCTGGAAATTTTGCAGGAGGGACTGCGCTCACGGAACAAGGGTTCACTCATCCGCCTTGAACTGCTCGAAGGGGTTGATGATGACCTGCTTCAGTTCCTGCTGACACACCTCAACCTTAACGAACACGATATTTACCCATACAAAAGCCTGCCGCTTAACCTCGGCGCGCTTTGGCAGATTGTCGGAGACAAACAGCTTTCACACCTTGTACTGCCTACTTTTACACCAAAAATTCTGCCGCCTTTTGATACCGAAAATGTTTTTGAAGCCATTGAAAAACAGGATGTCGTGCTCTACCATCCTTTCGACAGTTTCGAACCGGTCGTACAATTCATTAAACAGGCTGCTGCAGACAAAGATACCATTGCCATTCGTATGACACTCTACCGCGCCGGACAGAAATCGCCTATTGTCAAAGCACTTATCGATGCCGCACGTGACGGCAAACAGGTTACTGTACTTGTCGAACTCAAAGCGCGTTTTGACGAAGAGAACAACCTGCGCTGGGCGAAGGCACTCGAAGATGCCGGAGCGCATGTGGTTTACGGCATCCCCGGACTCAAAGTTCATGCCAAAATTGCACAGGTCATCAAACGTCGCGGCCGCAAGCTGCAAAGCTACGTTCACCTTGCAACAGGAAACTACAACCCAAGCACTGCCAAAATATACACCGATATATCCTACTTTACAGCAAAAGAGGTCTTCTCCACCGATGCAACGCATTTTTTCCATTTTCTGACAGGGTTTTCAACCTACACAAAACTTGGTACCCTTTTCATGTCGCCGGTACAGATCAAGCCCAAACTCATCAAACTGATTGAAAAAGAGAGCCAATTGGGCAAAGAGGGACACATTATTCTCAAAGCCAACTCGCTGGTCGACCAGGACATTATTAAAACCCTCTACAAGGCTTCTCAAAAAGGGTGCCGGGTCGATCTTATCATTCGTGGTATCTGCTGTCTTAAACCGGGGGTTAAAGGTGTTAGTGAAAACATTAAAGTCTCTTCTATCATCGGGAAGTACCTTGAACACCCGCGTATCTACTGGTTTAAGCACCAAAAGGTCAAAACCTACATTTCCAGTGCCGACCTGATGCCGCGCAATCTTGTACGCCGTGTCGAATTGATGACCCCAATACTCGAACCCAATCTTTCACAAAAGATAGAGCAGATACTCATGTTGCAGCTTGCGGACAATCAACTGCGCTGGGAACTTCAGAAGAGCGGTGAATATGTGAAGGTTCCTGCACTTGGCAAAAAAATAAACAACCACAAGATTCTTGAGCAGTATGTCAACCGTATTCATGACAAGACCAAAAAAGAGACACCCAATTATGTCAGTCGTCTGGCAAACCGTATTTTAAAAGAAGGATAACTATGCTGTTGAAATTCAAAGAATGGACACCAAAACTGGGGAAGAATGCCTGGGTAGCCCCCGGAGCTTCAGTCATCGGACGTACTACCATGGGAGAAGACTCCGCCGTCTGGTTCGGCTGTGTGGTACGCGGTGATGTACACTTCATCACTATCGGTGACCGTACCAACATTCAAGATCTGAGCATGATCCATGTCACACACCACAAACGTGACGATATGACCGACGGACACCCTACTGTCATTGGTAACGATGTCACTGTCGGACACCGCGTTATGCTGCACGGATGCACCATCGAAGATGCCTGCCTCATTGGGATGAGCGCTACCATCCTTGACGGTGCCGTCATCGGCAAAGAGTCCATTGTAGGGGCAGGAAGCCTGGTAACGAAGAACAAAAAATTCCCGCCGCGCAGCCTCATTATGGGAAGTCCTGCAAAAGTTGTCAGAGAGCTGACCGATGAAGAGGTAGAAGAGCTATATGCTTCGGCACAGCGGTATGTGGCGTTCAAGGATGAATATCAATGAACCAAATTATCACCAAAAGCTTCAGAGACATCTTCTCCAAAACCGTCCTGCTCTTTACATTGAAAGTCACCCTGGTCTCCGCAGTTATTACGGCAATCATTGCCTGGCTCTTTGGAGGTATACTGACAAGCTTTGTCAAAAATTACCTCAGCTGGATTCCCTGGGAGTGGCTGCAAACCACCGGAGCATCCGTTGCAACTGTTGCCATTGCCTATATGCTCTTCATCATTACCATTTCCATTGTCACCTCTTTGATGGTTGAACCACTGCTCATTAAACTGGCAGCAAAACACTACCCTGACAAATCTGTTACAGGTTCACCCAATGTTATAAAATCACTGATGCTGAGTCTCAAAGCCGGTCTTATATTCCTTGTGATCTTTCTTTTCACCTTCCCTGTAATGTTCATTCCCCTTGTCGGTGCGGTATGGATGCTCTGGCTATGGTCACTGCTGATCAAAGAGCCTACACTTTACGATGTCGGTTCCCTCTTCATTAGCGATCCGTCGGAGCTTAAAGCAAAAAAGAAAGGAACGACCATACTTGCCATGATCGCCGCAGCATTCAACTACATTCCTATTGTCAATATTTTTGCAGCTGTCTTTGCGCAAATACTCTTTTTACACCATGTACTTGGAAGGGAAGAAAAACTGTAGGGTATTGTGCCATCACAATACCTTTTAACGTTTACGCAATACCGTGTGTTGTCAGGGGACAACACCTTATACATTTTTAAGACGTCTCTGTTTTTTACTCGATGTCGAAAACTGCAGCAGATCATCGGTCGTTTTGACATAATCAGGCAGGGTTTCAAAACTCTTTAGCATCACTTTGGAGGCACATAACGCATCGGAGTAGGCGCGGTGGTGGCTGGTCTCCTCCATACCGAGTGCCTCAATGAGATAGGCAAGCCCGTAACGTTCACTTTCAAAGGTCCGTCTGGCAAGGTCGATGGTGCAGAGTTTCGGGTTGCCGATGCCGCCCAGACCGAAACGTTCAAAAGAGGCATCAAGGAATGTGTAGTCAAAATTGGCATTGTGTGCGACAAAAACCGCATCACCCATGAACTGCCGCAGCCCTACAAGCGCTTCCCTTCGGGTCGGCGCACCGATGAGATCTTCAGGTTCTATGCCGGTGATTTTTGTAATATATTCAGGCAAAAAAGCACACTCTACAAACGTTTCATACCGGTCAACAATCTCTCCTTTTTCAACCATCACCGCACCAATTTCGATGACTTGTGAAGTACCCGGCTTACTGCCGTTTGTTTCGATGTCTATGACACAGTAGCGCTGCATCTGATAGGGAGTAAAGTAGGTTTTCAGCCGGTAGGCATTTCCTTCTTGTTCAATGGGGTATCCTGACGCCTGCAAGAATAGAAAGATCGTATCACTCTCTTCAAGCAGTGTCGTATGCTTTTTGACAATACTGCTGTACTGCGTTTCGTTTAATATGCCTCCGTGCTTGCGAAAGGCCTGTGTCAGTTCGTTAAATACTTTTCGCATTAAGAATGAAGCGCTCCACTTTTTCAGGGTCTTTTTTTCCCTTGACCGGCGACTCCACGCCCGAACTGACATCAACACCGTAAAAACCAAAAGGCTTGACCTCTTCCACATTTTCCGGTGTCAAACCTCCTGCAAGAATGATTTTAGAGCAGTCTACACCTTCAAACCACTCCAAGTTCAAACGTTTTCCACTGCCTCCGTAAGCTTCACAGTAAGCATCGACAAGCCTATACCGGTCTTCGTACCGGTGTACATCTTCCCGCATTCGTGCACGTACCACAGGTAAAGATTTGGTGCCGACACTATTCAAAAATGCATTGTCTGTATCAAAGTGGATCTGCGCCAAAGAGATACCGACAGTGCGGCATACCGCATCAATAGTTTCTGCCTCTTCATTAACAAAAAGCCCTACCCGTTCTACAAACGGGGGGAGTCGATCAATAATATGTTTTGCACTTTCAGAGGTAATATAGCGCGGAGAATTCTCATAAAAAACAAATCCCAATGCATCGGCACCGCATTCAACGGCATGCATGGCATCCTCAAGATTTGTAATGCCGCATATTTTTACTCGCACAGGGTTTCCCTTTGGGGAGAAGTGAATGGTGAATAGTGAATAGTGAATAGTTTTGGTTTGTTTTTCTTACGAAAAACTTCTGTTTTGATATGTTTCATACTCTCTTCTCCTTTATAATAAAAGCATTGCATAGCAATGCATTCCAACACTATTCACTATTAGTTATTCACGCTTCACTTCAAAGAGGCGATCGCCTCTTTGACCCCCTCCGGATGCTTGTAGACATATGACCCTGCCACCACGACATCCACGCCGGCCTCGGCAAGCTGTTTGACATTGACATTGTTTACACCACCGTCCACTTCAATGAGACAGTTAGGATTGCGTTTTTCGATCATCGCTTTGAGTCGCTGTGCCTTTTCAATGACGGAAGGAATGAACTTCTGTCCGCCAAATCCGGGATTGACACTCATCAGCAGTACCATGTCAAGATCTTCGAGCAGAAACTCGATTGTCTCAGGCGGGGTATGGGGATTGAGCACAATACAGGGGCGGATACCCAGTGAGCGGATGTGCTGGATCAGACGGTGAGGATGTTTCTCCTCTTCAATATGAAAAGAGATAAACTCCGGTTTCAACGGGGCAAAAAGGTCAACAAAAAAAGTATTGTTTTCTACCATCAGATGGATATCGAGCGGTTTTGTCGCTGCTTTTGCAACCGCTTCGACCACCACAGGACCGATCGTAAGATTTGGTACAAAGTGACCATCCATCACATCCACATGCACCAAATCACATCCTCCGTCACAAATAGCTCTGACATCTTCGGCAAGCTTGCCAAAATCTGCCGATAAAATACTTGGCGCTACTAACATATCATGATCCTTCAAATGACTTTCGTGATTATAGCAAAAGCCGCCTTTGGATGCTTTACGTACACCACTTAAGCGTAATTTATGGATTGCTTGTATATAATTCGCCACAAAATATTCGGGGCTGCATAGCATCTATGCTGTCTACATTACACACAAGGTATCACCATGGCAAGAAAATGTTCAGTAAGTGGCAAAGGTCCACTGGTAGGAAACAACGTTTCACACGCGCACAACAAAACAAAAAGAAGACAGCTTCCCAACCTGAGATCTGTCAAGGTTACACTTGAAGACGGTACAACAAAACGTATTAAGGTTGCAGCTTCAACACTCAGAACAATGAAGAAAAAAGCAGCTCAGGCAGCTGTTGCTAACTAATTTCTCAGATAGGAGAGGGTATACTCTCTTATCATGACCTCACTGGAAAAATTCAAAAAGTTTCTCGGCTGGAGAAGCGCACCCAAACCGCATATTACACTGAATGACGAGTATTACAGTCATTTAGCCCCTTTTAGACTTCCTATTATACTTACCGTATTGATGATGCTGATCGGCACTATCGGTTATATGGTCATTGATCATTTCACTTTGATGAACGCCATTTATCAGACGGGAATCACTTTTACCACCGTCGGCTACGGAGAGATACAGCCCATTTCCGACCTGGGACGTATTTTTACCATTACCCTGATCATCTTCGGTTTTGTCGTCTTTTCCATTGCGGTGGGAATTATTGCTGAAGTTGTCAAAAAGGGAGAGTTTCAAAAAACCGCCAAGGAGCGAAAAATGCTTTACGAGATTGCCAGACTCAAGCATCACTTTGTCGTCTGTTACCACAACGAGTTTACCATACAGGTCACCAAACAGCTAAGAGCCAACCATATTCCCTTTGTTGTCGTTGACCCCCGAGAAGACCTTGAAGAGATCGCCAAAAAGCATAAATACCCCTACTATGTTTCGGCAGAACCACATACCGAAGTGGGTATTTTAAAATCCCATCTCTCTTCGGCAAAAGGGATGATCACCCTTGCGGACAATGTTGCAGACAATATTGCCACAATTGCTTCAGCACGCCTCTATGAGCGTGAGATCGGCCGCATGAGGAAATACCTCATCATTGCCAATGCAAAAAGTTACGAAGATGAGCAAAAGCTTCAGAAACTCGGAGCAGACAAGGTGGTCACTGCTACCAAACTGATGGCACAGCGTATCAATGCCATGGCCGCACGTCCGGATATGGAAAACCTGCTGCAGGAGTTCCTTTACAAAAAAGATACACCGCTTGACATGGAAGAGGCAAAAGTTTCCAAAACATCCTGGTTAACTCTCAAAAAGATCAAAGCCGCACGTTTCAGGGATATTGCCAATGTTACCATTATCGGCATCCGTCAGAAAGACGGCAGATTCATCCCGATGCCCAAAGGAGATACCATTATTATGCCCGAATCCAAATTGTTGCTCATCGGTACCGGTGATGGTATACGCAAAGCAAAAAAAATCATTCGGAAAAAATCCAAACCCGAAGAGCTGAAATACATCTAATTCAAAAGGTACTTTTATGTCAAACTATACAATTACACCGCTTGAAGGCGGACTTGCCAATGTCAACGGCTTTTACTGTGATGCTGTCAATGTCGGTATGCGCCCGGATATTTCACAGGGGGATGTTGCCTTTATCCGATCTGAAACGCCTTGTAATGTCAGTAGTATTTTTACCACAAACCGTTTTCAGGCCGCCCCTATTAAACACTTTCAGCGTTACGAAGAAGGCTTTCAAACCAACTTTGTACTGGTAAACGCTAAAAATGCTAACGCCATGACGGGAGAAAAAGGCATAGAAGACATTCATACCATTATGTCCGCCCTCTCTTCCAAAATAGAAGTTGTCAATCCTGTCATGAGTTCAACAGGGGTTATCGGCTACCGTCTTCCAGTGGACAAGATCACTTCTGCATTTGAAAAATTTGATTTTTATGCAAAAAATTCAGATGCTGCCGCCCGCGCGATCATGACGACGGACAGCTTCAAAAAAGAACTTGCCTGCCGTGTCACCCTCAAGGATGGTACACACTTTCATCTTGCTGCCATCTGTAAAGGTGCCGGGATGATCAATCCTGCGATGGCAACCATGCTCTGCTTCGTTGTTACCGATGCCGATGTTCCCACAGCTGATATGGATGCCCTGATTAAAAGTGCTGCTGACCACTCCTTTAACCGCATCTCTGTCGATGGAGACACGTCCACCAACGATACGGTGATGCTTCTTGCAAACGCCAATACCGGAAATTACAACAAAGAAGCATTTTCCGAAGCGCTCAATGAGATACTTTTCAAACTTGCTATGATGATTCTCCGTGACGGCGAGGGTGCCAACAAGCTGGTTACCTTTGAGGTTACCGGAGCTGCCAGCGATGAAGAAGCAGAACGTGCCGCCAGAGCACTGAGCAATTCACTGCTGGTCAAAACAGCACTTTTCGGTGAAGACCCGAACTGGGGACGCATCGCCTCTACCATCGGTGCCAGCGGCATTACCTGTGACGATACCACACTTACTATTCACTACAATGACCTGCTCATCTACTCTGATACCCATCGTGAACTCGACAAAGAGCGTGAAAAGCAGGCCTATACCATTATGAAACAGGATACATTTACCGTCCGGTGTGATCTTGGTATTGGTAAAGGGAGCTTTACCGCCTACGGCTGTGATCTCAGTTATGAGTATGTCAAGATCAATGCCGAGTACAGAACATAACGCTTTTTTAGTTTAAATTTGGACATGTTGTTTTTCACCACTCTGTTATTGCAAAAAAGCTATAATAGGGAAAATATACACAGGAGTGACATATGTTACACGAATACAGAGACGAAATCCATGAACTCAAACAACAAAATGCACACTTTGCAAAAATCTTCGAAAAGCACAATGAACTCGACAAAAAAATAGAAGATGTCGAAGCAGGACGTGTTCCTATGACAGACCTTGAGCTTGAGACACTCAAAAAAGAGAAGCTTCTGCTTAAAGACGAAGCATACAAAATGATTCTTGACTATAAAAAAAGCAAAGAAGCATAACCACTGCGGGGATACTCTCCCGCTTGACCCCTTCCATTTTCTTCATTTTTACATTTATGCATTCCTTTTATCTTTTAAGCGAGTACCCTGACCATGGCCACATTCAACACAATTCCCAACCTTCCCAAAGCACTCAATGACACACTTCAAGCACAACAGTTCACAACCATGACCATGGTACAGGAACGTTCCATTCCTCTTATTTTACAGGGGAAAGACCTTTTGGTGCAGTCCAAAACCGGTTCAGGCAAAACACTGGCTTTTGCACTTCCTTCTCTTATGATGACCAATCTCAAGAAGAATACCCCACAGACACTGATCATTACCCCTACCCGTGAACTTGCTGAACAGATTGCCACACAGATACAAACCCTTGCCGCTGCCCTGTCTAATTTCAAAACCGTTACACTCTATGGCGGTGTACCGCTGCGCAATCAGGCAAATTCACTCAACAAAGGCGCACACCTGCTTATCGGGACACCGGGACGGCTTTTGGATCATCTTTCCAAAGGGACACTTGATCTCGGGAGCATAGAACGCATTGTCCTCGATGAAGCCGACCGGATGCTTGAAATGGGGTTTTACGATGATATTCTAAAAATTGTTTCACAGGCAAAAAATACAAAACAGCGTCTGCTCTTTTCCGCTACCTTTCCCGATAAAATAAAGACATTGGCACAAACTCTCCTTCATACGCCGGAAGTCATCTCCGTAACACCTGAACATCAAGAGGGACAGATCGAGTCATGTGTCATCACAACCCATGACAAACCCAAAACACTCCAACAGGTCATCAATGTTTACAAGCCAAACTCTCTTCTCATTTTTTGTAACACCAAAGCCGATACCATTGCATTGGCTTACAAACTGAAACAGGAGGGACATGCAGTCACAACCATACATGGTGATTTGGACCAAGAGGCACGTCAGGAGGCCATTATCAAATTTTCCAACGGCTCTTCTCCCGTGCTTGTAGCGACAGATGTCGCTTCACGCGGTATCGACATTGACAATGTTGAACTGGTTGTCAACTATGACCTTCCTTTTGACAAAGAGGTTTACACACACCGTATTGGGCGTACCGGACGGGCTGGGAGTACGGGAAGAGCCGTTTCATTATACACATCCGGCAGTACCAAAACAGCATATATTCTAAACGAAGCAAAAAAACTGGAACTTGACAATACACAAACCAACCGTAATTTTAAAATGGTGTCACATTTTAGGACTATCGCTCTCAATGGCGGCAAAAAGCAAAAACTGCGTAAAGGCGATATACTGGGTACCTTCTGTAAGGAGATGGGTCTGAAGCCTGAACAGATTGGTGCCATTACACTGATGGCTAATCGTACCTATATCGCCATTGACAATCATGTTTTGAAACATGTACTGAAAATGCTTAAATCAACACGTATCAAAAAGAAAAAATATATTGCGTGGATTGTAGATTAGTCTTCACCGAGAATCTCTTTTTTCCGTTTTTGACGCACCACATAAAACAGTGTAATAAACACAATACTTACCAACGCAATCAGCGTTGCCGTATGCAGGTATTGTGAAATGAGTGCTGCATTTGAACCCACCAGGTAGCCCACTGTCACAAGTACAATGACCCATATGCCGGCGCCCAGAGCCGAATAAAAAGAAAATTTAAAAAGATTCATACGTGCCAATCCCGAAGGCAGAGAAATAAGCTGTCTGATTCCGGGGATAAGCCGCCCGTTAAATGTCGAAAGCTCTCCATGCTTCTGGAAGAAAGCTTCAAGTTTGTCAAGGGTTTCAGGTTTTACAAAAAAATACCTGCCATACTTTAGCAGAAACCTGCGTCCAAAATGCATTGCAATATAGTAGTTGAAAAGTGCTCCCGCAAGCGATCCTGCAATGCCGATAAGGACAACAAGGTACAGGTTCATCTCTCCCTGGTAGGCAAGGTAGCCTGCTGGAATCATAATCACTTCGCTGGGAAAGGGAAAGAAGGTGCTCTCAAGGAACATCAATAAGAAAATGCCCCAGTAACCCATTGCGCCAATGGTATCGACCAGATAGGCGGCAATGTCGTGAAGCATGGGTGCTATTCGCTGTAGGCACCCACAGAGGTGAGTCTTTCGTAGCGTTTTTCAAGCAGTTCGTCTGTCGAAAGTTCCTGTAGTTCCTTGACAGTCTCAAGGAAATAGGTTTTCAACACTTCCGCTGCCGCTTTTTTGTCACGGTGTGCACCGATAAGCGGTTCATCAAGTACATCATCTATTAGCTTGTGCTCAAGGAGATCACTTGGGGTAATCTTGAGCGCTTTGGTTGCAGTTTCCACTTTGCTTGGGTCATTCCATAGAATTGCAGAACACCCTTCCGGAGAAATGACTGCAAAGACTGAATATCGCATCATTGCCAGTCTGTCCGCCACACCGATGGCAAGTGCACCACCGGAACCGCCTTCACCGATGACTACAGAGACCATCGGTACTTTCGTTGCAGCAAATTCAAAAAGGTTTCTGGCGATCGCTTCACTCTGTCCACGTTCTTCCGCACCCAGTCCGGGATAGGCACCCGGAGTGTCCACAAGCATCAAAACAGGGATGTTGAATTTTTCCGCAAGTCTGACTGCCCGCAGCGCTTTACGGTAGCCTTCAGGGTTTGGCATACCGAAGTTACGTTTGATCTTGTTTTTAACCCCACGCCCTTTCTGTTCCCCAATGACCATTGTTTTTTGACCATCAATCCATCCCATATAACACAGGATGGCAGGATCATCACGGAAAGCACGGTCACCATGAATCTCATAGGGATTATCGAGGATCATTTTGATATAGTCGAGTGCATAGGGTCTGTCGGGATGTCTGGCCAACTGAAGTTTCTGGTAGTCACTCAGTGAACCAAAGGTTTTTTCAACCTCTTTTTGCAGCTCTTTTTGCAGTTTTTCCACCTGTTCAAGGTTGGCAACGGCATGGGCAGAGACAATCTCTTCTTGTAACGTTTCAATCTTGCTCTCAAAATCCAGATAGGTTGCCATCGCTGATCCTTCCCTTATACTTTTCTGAAAATGACAACACCGTTAGTACCGCCAAATCCAAAGGAGTTACTCATTACTGTATTGAGTTCTGCTTTTCTTGCTTCATTTGGTACATAGTCAAGATCACAGTTCTCGTCAGGTGTCGTGTAGTTAATGGTTGGAGGCAGTACACTGTCTCTCATTGCCATAAGTGAAACAACAGCTTCAATGGCTCCCGCAGCACCAAGACAGTGACCTACTTGCCCCTTGATAGAACTGACAGGAGGGCAGTTTTCCTTGCCGCCAAAGAGCTCCTTGAGTGCCGCAGTTTCATTTTTGTCGTTAACCGGTGTAGATGTACCGTGTGCATTGACATAATCGACTTTTGGGTTGCCTGCCATATTATAAGCCATTTTCATTGCACGCAGAGGACCGTCCATAGTCGGTGTTGTAATATGGTTTGCATCACCACTTTCTCCAAAACCAATGATCTCGCCATAAATGGTTGCACCGCGCGCTACAGCATCTTCATAGGTTTCAAGTACCAAAGCCGCGGCACCTTCACCCATTACAAAACCGTCACGATCTGCATCGAATGGCCTGGAAGATGCTTGAGGGTCGTCATTTCTGGTAGACAGGGCTTTCATTGCGGCAAAACCACCGACACCTGCTGCACAGATTGCCGCTTCTGCCCCTACAACCAGCATTTTGTCTGCTGTTCCGATCATAATCGATTTGGTCGCTTCACCAATCGCATGGGTTCCTGCCGCACACGCAGTAACCGAAGAGAGGTTCGGCCCTTTAAGCGTATGGTCGATAGAAACAAATCCGCCCAGCATATTGACAAGAGAAGAGGGAATAAAAAATGGAGAGATTCTTCTTGGACCACGTGTTGCCGCGATCACCGAGTTTTTTTCAATATTGATCAGACCACCGATCCCTGAAGCAGACGCCACGCCAAAGCGATCTCTGTCAACTTCATCACCCAAATTGGCATCCGCCATCGCTTCCTGTGCCGCTTTGAGGCCAAGTTGAATGAAACGGTCAGCTTTTTTAACCTCTTTAGGATCCATTACCGTTGTCGGATCAAAATCAGTGATCTCTCCGGCAATCTTCACACTGTGCTTTTCTGTATCAAAAGATTCAATCAGTTTAATGCCGCATTTCCCCTCTACAATTGCAGAAAATGAACTCTCTTTATCCAACCCCAGAGAGTTAACCATTCCCAACCCTGTTACCACTACTCTTTTCACTGCTGCTCCTATCTGTTATTCATAAGATATAGACGAATATTCCGTACAAATACTCATCTATCTCTTACCGCTCCGCGAGGGAGGGTAAAGGCTTATGCCTGTGCGCTCTCAATGAATTTGATTGCATCCGCGACAGTTGCGATCGCTTCTGCCTGATCGTCAGGAATTTCGATATCGAACTTCTCTTCAAGTGCCATAACAAGCTCAACGACATCAAGACTGTCAGCCCCGAGATCTTCTACGAACTTAGACTCTTCTTTTACCTCATCAGGGCTCACGTTCAGTTGCTCAACAACTACCTCTTTTACATCATCAAATAATGCCATTGATTACTCCTTAAGTGTTTTGAAAGTACACACAAGTATAGCAAAAAGTTCATAAAAAGCATCTATTTTTTAATGGCTCTACCGCTTTTGAAGCAATTTTTTCTTCACAAAGGGGTCATGAAGATGTTTTCCCTGAAGCATAAGTATTCTCATATCATTATAGGATATCAATCCCTCTTTTTTCTTTTCAAATGCAGCAAATCCATACCCCATAGGATCATTGGCAGTGCGTGAATACCACGCTTTTTTAGGATCAACCCAGTGACGGGTATCAAGTGTCTTTGTCACCATCTTTGCTATCCCCTCTTTATGTTTTTCCAGCCAGAGTACCATACATCCGATATCATCAAAAAAGTAGGTATCTCCATTTTGCATAATTACCTGTGCCTGATAAGACATCTCTTCAATATCCATATTACATTCACTGCAGTGATACTCTTTAGGTTTGATCTCTATAATTTTATGTTCCGTATTCTCTGTGTAAACATACTTGCCACCCTTGTTCGTACCAAAAGCAAGAAGCAGTACCACAATGATAACAATGACCACAATAAACATCAAAAAATTTACAACTATTTTTTTCATAACCATACTCCGTTTTTAAGATAGTAATATGCTACATAACTGCTGCACAGCAGAACAAAAAGGGTAAGCAATAGTAGTGCAAATCGCTTTAAACGTTCTACTTTTTTACCAAAAAAGAGCCGAATCACAGCATAGTCAATGGCAAAAAATGTACCTAACAGAAGCAACCCCCACACGGCATAGCCAACATAGTAGTAGTGCCCCTGAAGCATGCAAAAAGGACATTTATGGGTAGGAAGCTGATAGATATAGGTACCAAAGAAATAGACTACGGCATAATATCCTACTACGATAAAAAATAGACTTGAAACAATAGTCATCAGCAAAACATCAGAAAAGAGACTCAATACGATGAGTGCAAAGAGCAGATAGAAGAGCAACAGCATCTTGGGAATATCCAGCCCCAAAGGAAGAGGATTGAGACCCTCGGTCTGACCAAAAATAACTGAACAGCAGGTAACAGGCTTGGTAGTCTCGATGTGGGTAAAATAAAGAATATCCAATAGTATCTCTATAGTAAAAAGTGCAAAAAGAAGCAGAAAGAACCATGACTTTAGGCGGAGATAGGGATAGGTCTTTCCCTGAAGATCAATATGGTTGATACTTAGCCACAGTCCACTTAGAAAAAGAAGGATGATTTTGAGTGCCAGCAGCGGATTGCCATATTGGTTTGCTTTGATGACTCCTGCACCACACATCGCTCCTGGCACAAGATCAGAGAGCGTATCGATAGTATAGACAAAATAAGGCAATAACAGTAACTTAAGGATCATGACAAAGAAAATAATGGTCATCACAAGATAGGAGCGGTTCTCCAAGGCAAACTGCGTAGCGGTAAAGGCATCGAAATTCCACTTTCGCACTAATCCCACTGTCACCACTGCGGCTACAAGCAACAGCAGGTAGAGTATGCTCTCAGAGAGCAGATAGACAATAACCGCATTGTTCAGAAGTATCTCATTCACCCTCTTTACCCTTTACGATCGTGCCATCTTCCATCTGCACCACCCTGCTTGCAAAGGGAAGGGGCTCAAAGAGAGGGTCATGGGTGGCGACGATGATCGTTTTACCCAGATCATGCAGTGACTGGAGTATCTCTATAAACTTGAGCGAATTGGCTCTGTCAAGGTTCGCAGTCGGCTCATCACACAAAATGAGTGCGGGCGAATGCACCAGCGCCCTGGCGATCGCACACCGCTGTTTCTCGCCACCGGAGAGTGCTTTGACCTCTTGTGAGGCTTTGTGTGCGATAGAGGCAAGCTCCATACTCTTGTACGCCATCGCTTTGATCTTCGCCCTATCCATCCCCGAATGCACAAGCGGTACGATGACATTCTCCTCGACACTCAGCGATTCCAAGAGATTGAAATGCTGAAAGACCACTCCGATAGTCTTGGCACGGTAGGCTGAAGCGTGAAGATCGGGCAGTTTGGAGATCAACTCCCCATTGACGACGATCTTTCCGCTGCTGGGCTTATCGAGTGCTGCAATAAGTGAAAGGAGTGTCGATTTACCGCTGCCGCTGACCCCGCTGAGTATCACGGTTTCACCTTTGGCGACAGAAAGATTGACCGACTTGAGGGCTTCAAACGCCTGTGGCGTTCCCTCATGGTAGATCTTGTTAACATTCTCCAATGTTACCATCGGCGTTCCTTTTTCACTATAACATCTCTCATCACAACATTGCCTCTTTTGGCGGTGTCACCGCGATCTTCCATGCAGGAATCAGTACCGCTGCCAAAAAAGGTACCGCATAGAAGAGGAAGATCGATCCCAAAATACCAAACTCGATCACAGGCACAAAAGTAACATTATTGGCAAGATTGGCATCACCAAGAAAGATCTCTTTGAGTAGTGGTGCCCCCAGGATAAAGACATAGAAGTACGCCAATAACACCCCGGTAACAAAACTAACCACAACAATGATGAGATTTTCATAGAGTTTTAGCTTTAAGACATCTTTAATACTCCATCCTACTGCACGTAAGGTACCAATCTCTTTACGTTCTGTTGAGTAGACCATCGCATAACGCTGGTAGAGGATCAGCATAAACGTCACCAGTGTGATCAGGTAGAGGATCAAAAAGAGTCCTCCTTTATAGTTGTAAAGGTTTCGGTATGCCTTTTTAACCTCTCTTTTTTCAATGACCCTCACATCATAAAAAAGCAAATGAAGCTTGGTAATGATATTGTCCCACTCTGCCTGGTTGGGGACATTGAATGTAATGTCAGTTACCTCATCCTCACCTATCCCAAAAATTTCTCTTGCCAGATCGATGGGCATTACGATCATATCGTTGGCAATAAGATTACTCTCTGTTGGAAGGGTTTGGTAGATACCAACTTTTTTGAAATTGCCACTGGGTGTTTTAAAGGTGAAATCTTTGGTAAAGTAGTGTGACCGAAGAAATGTCTTCACCCCTTCTCCAACAATCATATTGTCCTCTGAGAGAAAATGTTTGAGGTCTATACCCTCTATTAGTGCTTGGAGGTTTTGGCTGTTTTGATGGTCAAAAAAGTCGACACCTACCACCAAAAAACTATTTCCTCTCGGAGCAAAAAAATACCTGCCATAAATCCTCGGTGCCACATCTGTCACCCCGTCAATCTCCAAGATCTTGTCGATCCAGTCAGTTGGCGTATTGACAGGCTTTCCTGCCTGAATACGGGTTACAGTAAAATCACCCTGCTTCTGGAGCGCCGCATAGAGAGTGTGCTGGATAGAGGAGGAGAGAAAAAGTACGGCACTTAGCAAAAAGATGATGATCACCGAGATGAGTACCGCCCCGATATGTTTGCTTCGCTGCTTGAAAAGCAACAGAGTCAAAAAGTGGAAAAAAGCGTTACTCTGCATAGACAAAATCCATTCGGTTGATCGGCTGCATCTGCGGATAGGCAGGGTTGGAGGGCTCTTCATAAAAAAGGAGTCTCGGCTCAGCATAGGTGACACTCAGCGCAGGTGAAACAATCTGTGTAAGTGCCACTACCTGTCCAAGTCTCTTTAGCGGTACTGCCCTGTCATAAAGCCAATAGTGTCCCATTATTACACCTGACAACAGTATCAAAAATGCCACAAGCATAAAAAAGGGTCTAACCATCTATTCAACGATCCCATCAAGTCTCATCAACATTTTGCCCGTAATCTCATTAAACCGTACAATCTTTTTTCCATGATGCTCCTCTAAAAAGGTTTTGGCGCTCTTTTCATTTTTAAAAGGTATGAGTTCATGTCCCATCGGTCCAAACACATCGGCATCGAGCACATAGAATGCCTCTTTGGCAGGGATCGCCTCAATAGTGTAGTAGTCACTTACCATCATCTTGGAGATATGGGTACGATCAAAGGGAAAGTCACCATCAAAGATATAGTACTTCATCATATCTTTCACCCCGTCAAAATAGTAAACTTTGCCATCGTGCTGCATCATTGCAGACCACTTGGGATACTTGGCAACAAACATACCGCAGACGGGGCATTTGGCATCTTTTGGCACAACAAGATGTATATGGTGTGTCTGGATATTTTGATGTTGCAGATAGTACGCCACGGCTTCCAGCTTTGCCTTAGATAAAGCACTACAAGCGTGAGAAGTTTCGATCGCTTCGATTGTTTCCTCTACCGTTTTCTTAGCTTCGGGCAGCTTCTTCTCATCGCAAAGTACAGAGACAATGCGTTTACCTTTTTGTGCAAGTTTTACCGCTTTTTCGCTGGCAGGAGGAGTACCAAGCAGATAGAGTGTGCTTAAGAGTATGGTGATGATGGTTTTTGTCATCATTTTCCTTGTATATGGCATTATAACGCATGCATTCCCATCGGAGATGATGAGAACGAGGAGCAACAATTACTTTTGATGCAAATAGAGTCCTACTGCCTGCAACTGTTTGCCGTTGAGTCCATCACAAAGTTTATGACTGACAACATACGCTTTTGCTTCTGCGGTAGAGACAAATTTTTTATCGGTCTTTTGGCACTTGTTGGCGTAGAGCATTGCACCCTTTTTTGCCATCATCGCCTGTTTTTTGGCGATCATCTTGCTGTCTTTCTCAAACTCCGCCTTGGCAGCATCCAACGCCCCTTTGAAGTCAGTTATTTTTCCGCCATTGGCTTTGGCAAAAGCTTCGGCATCTGCCTTGCTGCCAAAAGCGTATTTGCTCACCATGGTCATCGTTCCTTTTTTGTGGCTGCCTACCACATAAAAAGCTTTGTCAACAGGAATAAACTTCAAAGTTGTGACATCTACTACTTTTATATCCGTAGGATTTGCCCCCTTAAGCATCTCTTCTGCCAAGCAATGAATAGAGCAGTACTGCTTTATTTTACCATTCACAGTGGCAGCATGGTTGGTCTTGTAGAACATCGGCAGTGTCATACCACACTCCGGGCAGAAAGCTTTAGCTTTTCCTTTTTGCAACAGGACAGCTTTATCTTTGGGTACCGCCTGAAACAGCTTCAACATCTTTTTTGGCTTATTCATCGTTTTAGACTGGCTTGCCTGCTTCATTGCTGCACCGCATTTACCTGCGGCACACTTCATCTCTGCTTGCGAAACCGTTATTAAGGCACCCAAAGCTAGTAGAATAATGAATGTTTTTTTCATAGTATTTCCTTATAGTTTTAATATGCTATCATAATATATCAGTGTTAAATTAGTGTTAAATTAATCGATGAACCTCTTCACGTAGATTACCTATCGCAATATCATCCCCATATGATTTGAGGAAATCACTCAGGTACTTTTCTGAGGCTTCCATTCCGCCCTCTTTTCCAACTCCGACCAGTTTCTTGTAGGTCGCATAGAAAATATCGGTTGCATATTTGGATATTTTCTTTCGTGATACTTTATAGACGATCGTTCTTCTGCTTCATTACGTAAAGTACCAATACAAGAGACATATTTAGACGTTCTTCTTAAATTATTTTATAAATTTTACTAAAATACAATAACTTTTGCTATACTTACACATAAATAAAATATATAACCTTCATAAAGACAGGTAACGATTCCGATGAAAAAACTTCTCCTTCTGACTACAGCCGCTACGCTTCTTCATGCTGAAGAGTCAACCTCGCCTTATATGGCACTTGCCTATGTAGTGGTACTCCTGCTGATTGCTATTATTGGGCTTATTCTCTTCTCGCGTTTCAAAAAGCCTTCCACAAAGAAACACCTGCAAAAAGGGAAAAGTACGGTCAAGGCATCCAAAAGTGCCAATCCCGAACTGGTCGAACAGTACCGGATCGATATGAAAAAAATCAAAATAGAGAACCAGCCTTTCAGACTTAGTGGTATGTTGCATATTCTGACAAATAAGATCAGTGAGCCACTCAAAGCAAGCGGTCACCAGCTTCATTACGATGTTGACAATGAGGTAGGACGCTATATTGTAGGGGACAATGACTACATCGAACAGGTGCTCGAGATACTCATGGAAGATATTATTGCAATGAACAGTAACCAGGAAGTCGTTCTCCATATTTCCAAAGAGAAAGAGCTACACATTGTTTTTGATGTCTACAATCCTACCGCGGTACTCTCAAAAACCGAACTTGCACATTATATGGATACGATAGCAGGGAAGGAAGCGGACAAACGCTTTGGCGCCTTTATCAAAGCACGTAATATTGCAGAAGCGATGGACAGCTCCATCGAAGTCAAAAGCAGCAAGCGTACCGGAACACACTTTCTTTTCAAAATTCCCTATATCGAAGACCGTGACAACCGCAGTAATCAAGAGAAGCTGAAAAAATTTCTTACCGGGAAAAAAGCACTTTTTATTGGTAAAACAAAGTATGAAACCAAACGTGCGCAGTATATTTTCGATACATTCGGTATCAAAATTGAACATATGAACCTTAGCGACTTTGAAAGCAAAAAACCTGATCTTAAAAAGTATGATATGGCCATTCTTCGCTCTTCAAGCCTCACACCCAAACATATCAGTTTCTTCAAGAAGATCCACCAAAGCGGCAAGAAAGACTTTAAGACCATCATCGTCCACGAACTTTTCGAAGATGAAAAAACGATCAATTTCTCCAAACCTATTGCCGATGCCGAACTCTACAACCCTACCATTATTGGTGATGTCGAGGAGATTCTTTACCAAATGTTCATTCTCAAAAGCAAAGCGGTCAAGGGTATCAGCAACATGGATACGTTCAGTACCGATACATTTGCCATCAAAGACAACCGTGACTTCAGCGAAGAAGATCTGCAAAAATTCCGGGGTGCCCACATTGCCGTAGCCGAAGACAGCAAGGTTGATATGCGTGTCATGAGGAACATTCTCAACAATATCGATGGTATTAAACTCTTTACGGTAAATAACGGAATAGAGTTAATGAACCTGATTGAGACAGAAGAGATTGATTTTATCTTTGCCGATATAAACATGCCTCTGCTTGACGGGCTGACCATGACACGAAGAATCCGCTCCAACCCGAAGTGGGAACATATCCCTATTATTTCCATTTCATCGATGGCATTCAAGCAGGAAGTACGTGCTATGCAGCTTGCTGGAATGAATGCAGCAATCACCAAGCCTATCACGGCACAGGATGTCTACTCGGCACTTGAAAAATTCCTTGTCATCACACCGAAAATAGAGATGCGTCTTACAGAGTGCCATAACCAAGACTTCGACTACAAATGCAATACCTATGTGCTCAATGTTGAAAAAGGGGTTGAAGATGTAGGAAGTCCCGAAAACTACCTTGAACTACTCCAGGAGACAATGGATCTGCTGCAAGGGAGTGATGAAAAGCTCAAAGCACTGATCAAAAACGAAGAATATTCTACCCTCAAGGAGTTTTCACACTCCATGCTTGAACTCTACGGCAACATTCAGGCCAACGAAATGGTCAAGATGTTTGAAGAGCTTACGTACTACCTGTCCAGCAGGAAAAAACTCTACCTGATGGAATATACGATGCTCTACAAGAAAAACATGCAGCGTCTTCAAAATGAGATCGATGCACTCAAAAATCACCTGAAAAAAGAGAGATAAACTCTCTTTTAGAACTTATAGCGCAGGTTA
>JALWHT010000044.1 GCA_026983515.1 Sulfurovum sp. | reverse complement strand
ACCCCAACGGTGCCTATGCAGCGGTCATCCCCAAATGGGTGGCTTCTATGATGAAAGGTGAACCGGTTTACATCAACGGTGACGGTGAAACCAGCCGTGACTTCACCTACATCGACAATGTCATCCAGATGAATATTCTCGCTGCAATAACGGAAAACCCTGAAGCTTTCGGAGAGGCATTTAATGTAGCAGTTGGTGGCAGAAATACGCTCAACGAGTTGTATGATCTTATAAAAGATCAACTCAATAAGTCCGCTAAATACCATCAACTATCAACTATCGACCAGCAACCAATCTACAGGGATTTCAGGCCTGGCGATATCCGCCATTCCAATGCAGACATTACCAAAGCAAAAACCATGGTAGGATATGAACCGACCCATGACATTTATCAGGGGATGGAAGAGGCAATTGAATGGTATGTGAAAAATATAAATGGGAAAAATAATGGTTAACATCATCAAACATTCACTTCCTATCAAGTTTAAATATAAAATATAAAAGAAGCCAAATAGTCATGCCAGGTGCCAGAAAATCAGCTCAATATATCTTTTTAGGGAATCTTTTTTCTAAACTTATAACCTTTATTGGTTCGATTGTACTGGCCAGAATTTTATTTCCTGAAGATTATGGATATTTATTAATGGCAATGATTGTGACGGGTTTTGCGCAGACACTTGCCAATATGGGATTTGAAAACTATTATCTACAAGAGATCATAAAAGATAAAGAGCATGAAAAAAATATTTTAAATGTTACATTTAAAATGCGTATAGCTTTAAATACTACAATGTTTTTTATTCAGTTTTTTGGCTCATATTTTGTGGCTGATTATTATCAGCAAGCAGTTGTAGGGGAGCTATTGCGTCTGTTTTCTTTTAATTATCTCATTACCGGTTTTTCTGTAATCAATTTATTTATTTTGCGAAAAAAACTAAACTATAAGCCAGAAACCTTTGCAAATGTTTCACGAGATATTGTTGGAACCATAGTTAAGATTATATTGGCAGTGATGGGGTTTGGTGTCCTATCTTTTGCCTACGGAGCATTGGTGGGAAATTTGGTTCGATCAATGATTATTTTTTTCTCCCAGCGTTTTCCCTTTGAATTGAATATTTGGGACAGCAATGAGTTTAAAAAGATATTGTATTTTGGCAAACATTCATTACTTGGAGGAGTGGGCAATTATTTTTCAACATACATTGATAAAGTTTTAATTACAAAATACTTTTCTGCTTCAGAGTCTGGTTATTATTATTTTGCCAATACCCAATCCTCCACATTATATAATTATACTGTTTATCCACAGAGTTCGCTCTTTCTCTCGTACATTGCAAAATATAAAACCAACCCGGAACGTCTATTCAATGTACTTTCTAAACTTTCCTACATGATCGGTATTTTAAGTTTGCCCCTTATGCTGTTTTTACTATTCTATGCTGAACCCATTTTTCAACTTGTGTTTGGTGAAAAGTGGAATGGCAGTATTGTACTTTTTCAGATTTTTCTTGTTTATAATTATTTAAAAGTACTGGTATTTCCGTTAACCGGTGTTTTAACAGGCTTTGGATACCCCCAAATAGTATCAAAATTATCGATTATCAGGCTGGTTGTACTTGGATTATCTTTAACAATGCTGTTACAAATTACTTCAAATATATATTTTTACGCCCTCATGTATGTTTTAATTGTTCTATTATTTGACTGGATTAAAGGTGCGTTAGGCCTCAAGATTATGCACTATACATTGCTGACTTATTTATATAAAATGCAGTTTATTTCAATTTTTCTCATTGCTCTCCTTCAAATCACTATTTTATTTATTCTAAATAGTTTAATGGCACATGAAAACATATTTTTTCAAATGTTATTTGCTGTTTTTATTTTATCAGTATCTACACTTTTTATTACCTATTTTTTTCAAAAACATCAACTGCTTTCAGGCCTTGAACTTTTTGTGAGTTCAAACCATAAAATAATGAGGGTGTTAAAAAAATATGAATAAGTTAAAAAGAAAAGTATTGTTTTTTATACAAAGAATAGTTTTTCGTACACTCAATATGACAAAAACAATAAAAAACAATGTTAAAGTAAGTGGACTTTCCAGAGGGCTGGAAAATGTTACATTTGAAGGTGATAATGGCCTGTGGGAACGGTGTTTTTTCCATGGAAATATTCGTGTTGGTTATGGAACTACGTTTGGTTTCAATAATTTTATTTCAGGGGACATAACAATTGGAAAATATTGTCAGTTGGGCTCAGATGTAGCCATTCACTCTACCAATCATCCAACGAGCTACTTAAGTACATACATCAATAAAAATTTATTTGACGGTGAACTTACAAAGCTTAAAGAAATTAACACAATTACCATTGGTCATGATGTATGGATTGGGCACAATGCATTGATTATCGGTAATGTCAATATTGGAAATGGTGCTATTATTGCCGCAGGTGCTGTAGTTACCAAAGATGTTCCTCCCTATAGTATCGTCGCAGGCGTTCCTGCAAAAGTAATCAAAAAAAGATTTGATGATAAAATGATAAAACAGGTTGAAAAACTGCAATGGTGGGATAAAGACAAAGATGAATTAGAACAAATAAAGCCGCTTTTTTTCAAAGATTTAAGCCAAACGTCTGATTTATATGAAGGAATATCGTAAATGAAAATCATAGCAGAAATAGGACAAGCCCACGAAGGAAGCCTTGGTATTTTACACTCTTACATTGATGCATTGGCACAGACTGGTGTGGATGCCATCAAATTTCAGACGCATATTGCGCATGCTGAGAGTAGTGAGTATGAACCGTTCCGAGTGAAGTTTTCGTATGAAGATGCTACGCGGTATGACTACTGGAACCGGATGGAGTTTAGCCAAGAGCAGTGGAAAGGCATCAAAAATCACTGTGATGAAGTGGGAGTGGAATTCATCTCTTCTCCTTTTTCCAATGCTGCAGTAGATCTTCTTGAAGAAGCAGGAGTGTCTGCCTACAAGATAGGCAGTGGTGAAGTGACCAACCTGCTGATGCTTGAGAAGATCGCAAGAACGACCAAGCCGGTCATTCTTTCTTCTGGTATGAGTTCATTTGACGAGCTTGACACCAGTGTGCAGTTTCTAAAAGAGAGGGACATCGATGTTTCGGTGCTTCAGTGCACAACAGCCTACCCGACCAAACCTGAAGAGTGGGGTCTGAATGTTATAGATGCACTGAAAACACGCTACGGTGTGCCTGTTGGATTCTCCGACCACTCCGGTGACATTTTTGCCTGTCTGGCTGCTGCGGCAAAAGGAGCGGAGATACTGGAGTTTCATGCCGTATTCGACAAACGGATGTTTGGTCCTGATACCAAAGCATCTTTGACCATTGACGAAATTGCCCGTCTTGTCGAAGGGGTACGTGCCATAGAGATTGCTCTCTCCCATCCTGTCGACAAACAGGACAACAACCGATTTGGTACACTCAAAAGCATCTTTGAAAAAAGTTTGGCACTCAACAAAGACCTTCAAGCCGGGCATGTGTTGACATTTGATGATCTTGAAGCAAAAAAACCAAAAGGGTACGGCATCGACGCTTCGCAGTGGCAACAAGCAATAGGCAAGAAGCTAAAAACAGATAAAATAGCTTGGGATTTTCTTACAAAGGAAGATATTGATGAATAGACGAAAAATTTGTGTGGTAATCACAGCAAGACCAAGCTATGCGCGGGTGAAAACAGCTTTAACCGCCATCAACGAACATCCTGACCTGGAACTTCAACTTGTCGTAGCAGGTTCTGCACTATTAGACAGATACGGCAATGCGGTGAATGTCATAGAAGAAGACGGTTTTGAAATCACCGAAAAGGTCTACAATGTGTTAGAAGGTGAAACACCGACAGCAATGGCTAAAACCACTGGTTTGGCACTCATGGAGTTGGCAAATGTTTTTTACAACATTAAACCGGATGTTGTTGTAAGTATTGCAGATCGGTTTGAGACGATTGCCACATCCATTGCTGCATCGTATCAGAATATTCCTCTTGCACACATACAGGGCGGTGAAGTCACCGGAAACATTGACGAAAAAGTAAGACATGCCAATACCAAGTTGGCTGATATACATTTGGTTGCATCGGATGATGCAGGTGAAAGGGTGATTAGAATGGGGGAAGATCCATCCTATGTCATCAATACAGGCTGCCCCTCCATAGATCTTGCCAAAGAGGTTTTGGACAATCCGACACTTGATTTTGATCCTATAAAAAAATATGGTGGTGTAGGAGAAATAGGTGACTGGAAAAATAGAGGCTATATTGTTGTGATGCAGCATCCTGTTACAACAGAATACGCCGATTCACGAGCACATGTGGAAGCAACGTTAAAAGCAGTTGATGCCTTGGACATACCGACATTTTGGTTTTGGCCCAATGTTGATGCCGGTGCAGATGGCACATCAACCGGTATTAGATCATATAGAGAAATACATAGTCCTAAAAACATTCATTTTTTTAAAAATATGCAACCGCAGGATTTTTTACGCCTTATCAAAAATGCAAAAGTACTGGTTGGCAATTCAAGTGTAGGTATACGTGAAAGTTCTTATTTGGGAATTCCTGTTGTCAATATCGGTACGCGTCAACATGGTCGCAGGCGTGGGAAAAATGTGATTGATTGTGATTACAATCAAAGAGAGATTGAACAGGCTATTAAAAAGCATATTGAGCATGGTCACTACGCATCGGAATATATTTACGGAGACGGCATGGCTGGCGTTAAAATTGCAGAAACTTTGGCAACCATACCACTTCGTTTTCATAAGACGATTACTTATTAACAGGATTGCTTAAGATGAAAATATTGGGATTAATTCCGGCAAGGGGAGGTTCAAAAGGGGTTCCTCAAAAAAATATAAAGAAGCTGTCAGGCAAGCCGCTGATTGCCTATACAATCGAACAAGCAAATAATGCTTTATTGCTTGAAAAGACCATTCTCTCCACTGATGATGAGAAAATAGCAGAAGTGGCCCGTACATATGGATTGGAGGTACCTTTCATTCGTCCGGCTGAGCTGGCGCAAGATCATTCGGGAAGTCTTGAAGTTGTGCAACATGCTTTGGATTTTATGGAATCACAAGGTGAAGTGTATGATGCAGTCTGTCTGCTGCAGGCGACAAGCCCTTACCGTCCCCAAGGGGTGATAGATGATGCGATACGTCTGTTTATACAGGAGCGTCCAGATGCACTGGTATCGGTAAGAAGAGTACCCGATGAGTTTAACCCTCACTGGACATTTGAAATAGAAAAGAACAACCGTTTGAAGATTAGTACTGGGGAGAAAAAGATCATCCCCCGTCGCCAGGAACTCCCGCCCGCCTATCATCGTGACGGTGCTATTTATATTACTTCGGTAGAGACCATACGCAACAAAGGTTCACTGCTTGGAGATGATATTGTGGCTTTTCCTATTGAGAGTCCGGAGCTGATCAACATCGATACAATGGAAGATTGGGAAAGAGCAGAAACATTTTATAAGGCAATGGTCAAATAAATATATGATACATCATCAGCAAAACCGTTCATTTGTACTTTTTAGTTTTTTGATAGCTCTGTTTATATTTCTACCCAACCTTATACTATATATCAATGCAAAACACCTTATCACTATGCTTATTTTCATAGGTATCTTTTTTCTTCTGGGTATAGCACAAAAATATCTTTTTGTTTTAGTAGGAACGGCTATCATACTGTTAACAGTCATTTTCTCCCATATATATATTCACTGGGGAGTGAATGGACTTTCATCCCGATTACAAGCAGCCATGCTTTCCCCGTCATATGAAAGTATCGAGTACCTTAAAACCTATCTTGATTGGAGAGATATGGTTTTAATGCTCTATATGTTAACAGGGTTTGTTCTGCTATACAAATACCTTTTTGTTAAGAATAATATACATTATAAAAGATGGATGGGAGTGCTTGCTTTAATACTTTTCGGTTCATTTTTTATGGTTAAAAATCCATTGACTAAAATATTGCCTTTTAGTATTCCCAATATGTATTATGAGGCTGGAGATTGGGTGGATAATGCAAAAGCCCGAATCAGCTTTATGCAAAAAAAGCTCTATCCCACTGACTTAAACCAAAGTTTCAGGGGCTTTTATCACAATATAGTTGTTGTCGTAGGAGAAAGTGCTTCAAAACACCATATGTCTGTGTATGGATATAAACCTAAAACAACACCATTTTTAAATGATCTATCTCTGAAAAAATTTACATTTGTTGCCAACGCTATCGCACCTGCTAATCAAACAAGATTCGCTATTCCTATGGAACTTACCAATGCAAAGGCAGACAGTTTTAAAAACTTTTTTTCTTCTTTTTCACTGGTTTCATATCTGAAAGCGGTAAATTATCAAACATATTGGATTTCAAATCAGGCGAAAGTTGGAAAATATGATACCTATGTAACAACAATAGCCAATGAAGCAGACAAGACAGATATAGTGAATCAAAACTTTGGGAGTTCTAAACCTGATGGTATTTTGCTTACTCACCTGCCCGACTCCAATATGATTTCAGGAAAAGAAGCGATTTTCATTCATCTCATGGGCTCACATTTTCAATATAAAGACCGTTATGATTCACAACACATTTTATTTAAACATCCCAAGAACATTGTAGAGGAGTATGACAATTCTATCTACTATACTGATTATATTTTAAGTAAAATTTTTACATTTTTGAAAAAACAGAAAGCACCATTTCTCTTTGTTTATTTTTCAGACCATGCAGAGCTTGTATCTGAAAAAAAGCACGGTCACGGTTTTCTGCCGCCTATTCAGGAAGCGTATGATATACCGTTAATTGTTTACAGCAGCATTGAAAACGACCGTATAGGTAAACTGAAAGAATATACTCGGGGCAAAACAATAAACGCAGAGTCACTTAAAGACTTGATTTTATATATCAATCATCAATCGAATGATTTGACACATATTTCTTTTAGAAAAACAGTCGTTGCTGCTGACCCTAAAAACATTTTTGAGTATGATCATATTAAGAAATTCGCTATTGAAATAAAAATTCTCCCTCCAAAGGAAAAACAATGAATATCATACAAAAAGTCATTCTTGCACTATATCGTAGAGGAAAAGCATATGAACATACTGTATATGTAGCAAAACTACAAAAACGGGGGTTAACAGTAGGAATAAACCTAAAAATCCTTAATGATGTCATTATCGATGACAGCCACTGCTGGCACATCACAATAGGTGATGATGTAACATTGGCTCCCAGAGTGCATATACTTGCACATGATGCCAGTACAAAAACTCATACCGGATACACCAAAATAGGAAAAGTGGTTATTGGAGATCGTGTATTTATCGGTGCCTCTTCTATTGTTATGCCTGGCGTTAACATAGGTGATGATGTGATTATAGGTGCAGGCAGTATTGTTACAAAAGATGTACCGCCCGGTATGGTTGCTGCAGGAAATCCTGCTCAAATCATTATGACAACGGAAGAATTTATTGAAAAAAGGAAAAAAGAGATGATTGAATATCCAACGTTTAATGAAAGTTATACCCTCAAAAATAAGGTTTCAAAGGAAATGAGAGAAGAAATGAACGACAAAATGAAGGACAGGTATGGCTTCATTATCTGATAAAAAAATTTATATTCTTCTTCCCGACGGTATCGGACTGAGAAACTTTATTTATACAGATTTTCTCAAATATGGCAATGCCGTAGTATGGACACCTTTGGATTACCTGGATACAAGCATACCACAAAAGAGACTGCCGAAATATACTGCGACAAAAAGTACAGATATTTTAAAAAGTGCCCTGATCAAATCAAATATTCTATTCAACCATGAAAGAACGGGAAACCCGGCTTTTTTGAATTATATTGTCCCTCCAAATTCTAAAAATTTAAAAATAAAAATCAAACAATTACTTATTGATCTCATAGCCAAAACACATACACGTCCCCAAAGCATTGGCAAACTTCGGCATCATTATATGAAAAGCATACGTAAATCTTCCTATTACAAAGAGTGTCAGCAGCAGCTGAAAGAGACAATGCCTTCCTTTGTTTTTTGTACCAATCAACGCATGGTCAATGCAGCAGCACCTATTCTTGCAGCACGGGATCTTGGTATTCCTACCGGCACCTTCATCTTCTCTTGGGACAACCTTCCCAAAGGGAACCTTTCTGTACCTGCAGAACATCTGTTTGTCTGGAGTGAGCATATGAAGCAGGAAGCTATGGAATATTTTCCTTTTTACAAAACAGACAATATTCATGTGATAGGAACACCACAATTTATCCCCTATACCGACAAATCACTTTATGAGACCCGTGAAGTATTTTGTAAAAAATACGGGCTGGATCCTATGGCAAAGATCATCTGTTTTTCCGGTGACGACATAAGAACATCCCCGCATGACCCGATCTACCTCGAAGATACTGCTAAAGCTGTAAGACGATTAAATGCCAAGGGAGATACTCCGTATCAAATTCTTTTCAGACGATGTCCCGTAGATACGAGCGGACGTTATGATGATATCGTAAAGAAATACAATGATGTGATTCGTTCAGTACCTCCTTTGTGGAAACAGCCTGTAGGCTCTACTCAGTGGAATTCCATCATACCGACACCTCAAGATGTTCAGCTTCTGGTAAATACGGCATTACACTGTGAAACCGCTATCAATGTCGGTTCAACAATCGCGCATGATTTTGCCTGTATGGAAAAAACATCATGCTATTTCAACTATAATCCTGTTAAAAACTCCACTTGGGATATTCATAAGATCTATACATATATTCATTTCCAAAGTATGAATGGGCTTGATCCTGTCTATTGGGCCGACAGTCCGGACAAAATTGCAGACACTCTGCAGGCAGCAATGGATGACAGTAGCAATAAATTAAAGGATGCAAAGCAATGGTTGAGAAAAATAGTTTTACACCCCCTAAACAATGCAAATCAGCGTATTTGGCATGCCATTGACACCATTACAGGGAGCAGAGTTTAAATATGCACATAGGTTTTCTAACCCCGGAGTATCCACATATCACACCAGTCTATGGTGGCATTGCAACGAGTATTGCCACATTGTCACACGGTCTTACGAAGCGGGGACACAAGGTCACGGTTTTCCTCTATGGGAGAGAAACAGATGAAGTCTTTTATGATGAACAGGTAAAAATTGTCGCACTTAAAATGAAAAGAAAAAAAGGGCTAACGTGGTGGACAAACCGTAAATACATTGAATCTGTTATCAATTCGGAAGTAGTTCACAATGGTTTGTCTCTCGTAGAAGCTCCTGACTGGACCGGCATTACCGCTTTTATGAATTTACAGTGTCCTCTGCTCATAAGACTGCACGGCTCTGATACCTATTTCTGCCACATAGAGAAAAGGCACCAAAAATACAAAAACTATTTTTTTGAAAAAGCTGCATTGAAACAGGCAGACCATATTGTGTCGGTAAGTGATTATACTGCACATCTGACTAAAACACTTTTTGCTGTAAAGAAAGAAATCAAAATTATTCATAACGGCATCGATACAGATTCTTTCATTACAAAAATATCAAAGGACACGATAAATCAATACACTATTTTGTACCTGGGAACCCTAATAAGAAAAAAAGGCGTTCTGGAACTGGCATATATTTTCAATGAAGTTATCAAAAAACAACCCCATGCCAAACTGCATTTGGTGGGAGCGGATGCGCCTGACATTGTGACAGGTTCCAAATCAACATGGCAACTCATACAGAACATTCTTACAAAAGAAGCACAAAGAAATGTCACCTACTTTGGAAAGATACCCCACCAAAAGATCCAACACTTTATAAACCAGGCTTCTGTATGTGTTTTTCCCTCTTTTGCAGAAGCTTTCCCCATATCCTGGCTTGAAGCTATGGCTTGTACCAAACCCATTGTCGCCTCTAATATAGGCTGGGCCAAAGAGTGTATCATAGATGGAGAAAGTGGTTATCTGGTAGACCCTACTGACCATGAAACATACGCCCATCGTATCTTATATCTGTTCGATAACCCCCAGGAAGCTAATATTTTGGGGGAGAATGCCAGAAAACATGTAAAGAAATATTTTGATATATCTATCATCATCGAAGAGAATCTTGCCTACTATCAATCTATTCAACACGGAGATAAACAATGAAAATATCATTAATCATATGTACATACATGCGTCCGGGTTCATTGCGAAAATTACTTAAAACGGTAGCAAGTCAGGTTAAAGTGCCGGATGAGATACTCATTGTAGACGGTTCAACCGATGATGAGACAGAAAAGATGATAGAATCTGAAACATTTGAAACGCTTCATCTAAAATACTATAAAGTACCCGACAACCAAAGAGGACTTACCAAACAAAGAAATTATGGTGTTGCGCGTGTTTCCGAAGATATGGATGTAATCGCTTTTCTGGATGATGATACCGAGTTGGATAAAAACTATTTTTTGGAAATCGAAAAGACCTATGGGTGCTATCCTGATGCAATAGGTGTCTCAGGCTATATAACCAATGAAGTGAAGTGGGAAAAACAAAACAAAAAACATAAAGGCATTGGATGGTTTTGTTATGATGGGTGGTGTCGAAAGGAAGATTTACGCAATAGATTGAGAAGACTTTTGGGATTGATGCCTGATAACGCACCTTCCACCATTTCCGGCTATGCAAATGAACGTGCCATCGGCGGCATTCCTCCCAGTGGTCATATTTATAAGGCTGATTATTTGCAAGGGGCGATGATGTGCTTTAAAAAATCTGTCTTTGATTCCTTGACATTTTCCAACTATTTTGAAGGATATGGTCTCTATGAAGATAAAGATTTTAGTTTACGAGCAAGACAACTCGGTTCACATTACATCAATACAAATGCTAAACTTGCACACTATCATGATCCTCTGGGGCGTCCCAACTATATTCAATATGGCAAGATGACCATACGAAATGGCTGGCGTGTCTGGAGAATTGCGGTTCCAACCCCTGGTACAAAAAATATTTTTAAATGGTATACTGTTTCTATTTTGCTTATGTATGCCAGAATAGGTGGTCTTATCAAAGGGCCGGACAGGCGAAAAGCGTTGGAAGAGATAATAGGTAGGCATATAGGTCTAGTTAGTTTGGTTTTTTCCAAACCACCATTGGATTAAGAAAGATGAAAAACATTAAAGTTGCTCATGTAGTCGATATACTCAATGTTGGAGGGGCAGAACAGGTTGCCGTGAATCTGGTAAATTCTTTGCATAAAGAGGGAATAAATGTCACTATGATATGTTTGTTAGAGTATGGAGTATTGGAAAAAAATCTTTATCCAGATATCAAAAAATTCTCTTTGAAAAGAAGCAACAAGTTCTCACTTTTTAAAATGTATAAACTATCAAAAAAATTGCAACAATACCATATTGTACATATTCATATGAGACATGTTTACCGATATGTTTCTCTTGTAAAACTACTTTTCCCCTTTCCTGGGAAAGTGATTTTCCATGATCATTCAAGTAGAACAGATATAGATTATAAAGTTTATATATACAAATATCTTATAAAATTATCAAACGAATACATTGGTACCAGTGAGGAAGTATGTGAATGGACCCAGAAAATATTAGGTTATCCTAAAAATCACATTTGGAAATTGGTAAATACAATTCATAGAAAAAAATATTTGCCATCTTTGAATAAAACTTCCAATAAAAAAATTATAGTTGTTTCAAATATTCGAAAAGAAAAAAATCTGGAATTTATTATTGATCTTTTTTCAGAACTAAAAAAAGATTTTCATAAAATTAAAATGGATATTTATGGACAGGTTATTGACGATGAATATTTTTTAAAACTACAACGGATTGTCAAAACTTTAAATTTGGAAGCAGAAGAAGATATTAGATTCATCACAGACTGTACAGATATTCAACAAAAACTTGGGAATTACCTTCTTGCATTGCATAGTGCCAAGAGAGAAACAGGTCCTTTGGTATTGATAGAATATTTAAGTCAGGGTTTACCTTTCTTATCATATAACACAGGAGAGGTTGCCAAAATAACATCACATCATTTTCCAAATATGGTTATCAATAATTTCAATAAAGCTAAGTGGAGGGATAGAATCAAAAAAATTATCAATAATTCAGATATAAAAACGAAAAAAGATTTAATTTCAGTATATGAAAACTATTTCTCGGAAGAAAGGTATGTAAATAAATGTATAGAGATTTACAAAAAAACCCTAAATTATTAATTGTTTCAGATACTGCAATGAACAATCTTTCAAACGATATAAAAGTATTTGAACCCGTAGGAAGAGAAGTTGAAAACTTTTACAAATTATTCAGTGAAGTAACATGGATTGGATATGACTACTCATCAGATCAAAAACGAAAGAATATGAGGAGCCTTCATTCAGACATTAAAGTAAAATATATTATTTTACCAAAAACTGGAGGAAATACATTTATTAAAAAACTTAATATAATTTATAAATTATTTCCTTACTTTTTGGTTATTTTAACTCACATTAAAAGAAGTGATGTCGTACACACGCGTGCCCCCTCAATGCCAGCATTTTTGGCAATCATTATCTCTTTTTTTGATAGGGAAAGAGTTTACTGGCATAAATATGCAGGAGACTGGGAAACAAAAAATGCTCCACTCTTTTACAAACTACAGCGATACCTTCTTAAAAAAGCAACTAACACACATGTCACAATCAATGGAAATTGGGAAGGGCAGGAAGCCCATATTCTCTCTTTTGAAAATCCATGCTTGACAGAGAAAGAATACAGAAAGAGCAAAGCTTTTGTTCAGAAAAGATCTTTTGACGGGGCATATAACTTTTGCTTTATCGGGAACCTGAACGATGCAAAAGGTGTAGGAAGGATCATCGAGGCTTTTAAAAAACTCAATAACAACAAGATAGGTACCATCCACTTTATAGGTGATGGATCAAAAAGAAAAGATTATGAACGCCAAAGCAGAAGCCTTCCTATCAAATTTCATGGTTATCTACTGCGCGAACAGATACAGGAACTGCTTCCGACTATGCACTTCCTTTTGCTGCCATCTGCCTCAGAAGGATTCCCCAAAGTGGTCGCAGAAGCTGCCTCTTTTGGTGTCATACCCATTGTCTCTTCTATCTCTTCCCTTCCCCAATATATTCAAGATGAAGAAAACGGATTTTTAATCAAAGAGGTCACTTCAGATAGCCTTGCGTTAACCATACAAAAAGTGTTGGATTTTAACAAAAATATGTTAAAAAGCATTTCAGAACAAAGTGCCCAACTGCCCAAAAAATTTACTTACACATATTATAATGATCGAATACGAAATGAGATATTGAAAGAGATAAAATAGATGATTCACCATAAGATGCAGACCTACAAATCCAAGGATGAACACTTTTTCAGAACGGTACAAAAGTATTTAAATATATTTGTTTTTTTCCTACCGATAGGTATTGTGAAAATTGCCGGTATTTCTATTACTTTTTTTATTTTTCTAATAATTGTCTATCTCTTTTTAAAAAAGAGGAAAAAACTTTTCAGAGTACAGTATCTGACAGACTATATGCTCATCGTTTTTTTCACAATTTTGATCATAAGCATTATTTTTTCAGAAGAGACATTCAGGCCTCTGGGTATCAATGCCGACCTTAAAACCATAGTCCGTTTAATCTATTGGATGACATTGGCACTTTTCATAAAAACCTGGTCAAACCAGTTTGATTTTTATCAGATCAGTAAATATATGTTTTTTGGTGTACTCACCACCATTGCTTTTTACTATACACTCAATGTTTCCATGGAGGTGATGACACAAAACTCGTTTGCCTATATCCTTGTACTGGGCATTCCATTTTCTATGTATTACTTGTTTAAAAAATACTCTTTCATTGTAGTTCTTCCCTTTTCTGCTCTTTTTTTCTATTTTGCTTTGGCTTCTACTTCGCGTGCAGGAGCTATCATTGTTTTTGTACAATTACTTATTTTGTTGTTCACTGCAAAGTATATTCGCAAAAAAACATTATTGTTTTTATCTTTTATCCTTTTGCCTTTATTTTTTGCTCTTTATTTGAATTTTGACAGCTATAAAATGGATTTGGCAGATGCCCTGCAGCCCTACAGCCCCGATCTGTCGAACCTGATTGCAGGGGGCGATCAGAGACTCAGTATTGACAAATCATGGCTTGACAGAAAACAGATGATAGTCAAAGGCTTAACTATTTTTGATGAACATCCGTTCCTTGGAATAGGCTTTTCACACTTTAAGTATTATTGGGTGAATATGGATATTATTAGTCCGTATTTGAACAAGTCAATGGCATTTTACAATCGACTATCTGCACACAATACCTATATCCAGGTATTGGCAGGAGCGGGCATCTTTGCATTGTCTATTTTGCTACTACTGGAACTCATTGTTGTTAAAAAAGGTTTTAAGATTTTGATACAATTTCGCTTTACACCACAAACATTCATTTTTGTATCTTTCTTGGGAATGATTATTTATTTCTACGTTATTGCTGCGGGCATGGGTGCCGTAACATGGTTTGTGTTTGGCTATGGATTAAGCCTGTTACATACCAAAAATAAAATTTACAAAACTAAAATGGTCAAACAATGATCCTCTACATAGGCAATAAACTCTCCCGACATGGCAATACGCCGACTTCAGTAGAAACACTCGGCGAGCTACTGTCAGAAGATTTTCATATAAAGTCAGTTTCCCATAAAAAAAATAAAATACTTCGCCTCTTGGAGATGCTTTGGTCTATTGTCAAACACCGGCATAAAATACATTTTATACTCATAGATACCTACAGCACTTCTAATTTTTACTATGCTCTACTATGTGCAGGCATGGCTCGCTATGTTGGTGTACCTTATATTCCTATTTTACGTGGTGGAAATCTTGAAAACCGTTTACGCTTTAATGCAAAGATGAGTGACTTCATATTTAAACATGCCTATACAAACGTTGCACCTTCCGGCTATTTGTTTAAGATCTTTCAAAAGTACGGCTATAATGTTGATTATATCCCCAATAATATTGAGATTGGGAACTACCCATTTACCAAACGGAATAATATTCGCCCAAAATTACTTTATGTCAGAGCTTTCAGTCCTGTTTATAATCCCCAAATGGCACTTGATGTACTGGCTCTTTTGTTGCAAAAATATAATAATGCTTCATTATGCATGGTTGGCCCGGACAGAGACGGCACACTTAAAGAAGTACAACAAAAAGCCTCAGAAATGTCATTAAGTGACAAGGTCATATTTACAGGCAAATTGAGTAAAGAGGAGTGGTGGAAGATGTCTGAATCATACGACATTTTCATCAATACGACCAATATTGACAATACGCCTGTAAGTGTTATGGAAGCGATGGCACTGGGATTGCCTGTTGTCAGTACCAATGTCGGAGGCATACCCTATCTTGTACAGGATGGCAAGGAGGCCATGCTTGTAGACCCTAACGATGCAAATGCTATGGCACAAAAGATATCATTGCTTATTGAACATCCTTCAAGCGCTGTTGTGTTGGCCGAAAATGCACGGAAAAAAGTTGAAAGTTTTGATTGGAAAAATGTGAAAACGAGATGGATTGAATTACTACATGGAGACAACAACTAAATGCTCTATAATCTATTTCTTGAAAAGATGATTCTGCCATTAGGAGATATACTTGTCGGTTCTTCATTTATGGAAGAGTTGAAAATTTTAAGATATCAGGACACTTTATCAGAAGATCAATTGGATCAGCTTCAAAAAGAGAAACTTTCAAAAGTGTTGTCGCATGCAGTCAACAACTCTTCTTATTATGCAAAATTTAAGGATATGTACGAAGAAGACCCTGTAAGGTTTCTTAAGAAGTTTCCTGTCTTGGATAAAACAACCTTGCGGGAAAATACCGATAGATTATTAACCAAACATACATCAGATTTGGTAATACAGCGAAGCAGTGGATCTTCAGGTCTGCAGACAACCGTTTATTTTGACAAGAAAGAACAATCTATACAAAGAGCCTACCAAGTACGATGGTGGGAGTGGGGCGGATATAAAATAGGTGATCCTATCTTGCAAACCGGCATTACACCCAAAAGAGGCACACTTAAAAAAATAAAAGATCTTTTATTTAAAACCTACTATCTGCCTGCCTTTACACATTCTGAAAAAAGTGCTTTAGATGCTTTTAAATGGGTTTCTGGCAAAAAAAATGTTGTTTTGGCCGGGTATGCATCATCATTGTATGTATTAGCAGAAATAGCTAAGAAAGATAAACAGAGTCTTCGCTTTAAAACAGCAATTTCATGGGGTGATAAGTTATTTGATCATTATCGAAACCATATAGAGACGACATTTGAAACACAGGTACATGAAACGTATGCATCTTCTGAAGGCTTTATGATCGCTGCACAGAAAGATTTGCCCTATATGTATATTATGAGTACCGATGTATATATTGAAATTGTGGATGATCACGGGGAGGAAGTATCAGATGGGGAACTTGGTCATGTCCTTGTAACCAAGCTCAATAACTTTTCCATGCCATTGATACGCTACAGAATAGGGGACTTGGCAATTAAATTGCCAAGAGAAAACTACCCAAAGCAGAGACAATATGCCTACCCATTGCTGCAAAAAGTAATCGGAAGAGATACTGACCTAATCAAAACACGTTCAGGTAAATATATGGTGGTACATTCCTTTACAGGAATCATTGAACACTATCCGGAAATAAAACAATATACAGTACTGCAAAAAGAACTTGATGGTATAGTTATTCAGTATATTGCAGACAAAAATTTTGAGACAGATATTTTGGATACTATAGAACGGGAAATTCGAAAAAGTTTAGAAGAAGATGACTTTTATATTCATTTTAAAGAAGTAAAAAGCATTGCCCCCACAGCTTCCGGGAAACCTCAGATTATTCAGTCCTTTTTGAAAAAAAGCAATTTAAATGAGAAAACCATATGAAAATCCTTTTTATTACAGACAACTTCCCTCCCGAAACCAATGCCCCAGCCACCCGGACTTACGAACACTGCAAAGAGTGGGTAAAAAAGGGAGCAGACGTAACTATCATCACCTGTGCACCCAATTTTCCACAGGGAAAGGTTTATGAGGGTTATAAAAACAGGTTGTATCAGAAAGAGATCATTGACGGGATTGAGGTTATAAGGGTATGGAGTTACATCACCGCCAATGAGGGATTTACTAAACGGGTACTTGACTATATGAGTTTTGCTTTTTCCGCATTTTGGGTCGGGTTGTTTCAGAAGACTGATGTCATCGTGGCGACCTCCCCGCAGTTCTTTACCACATGGGCAGCGGTCGGCATATCGAAGATCCGTAGAAAACCATGGATCTTTGAATTGCGTGATCTTTGGCCTGAGTCCATCCGTACTGTTGGAGCCATGAAGCAGAGCAGAGTACTTGACTGGCTGGGAAAGGTTGAACTTTGGCTCTACCGTGATGCCCATAGGGTTGTAGCTGTGACAGAGGCGTTCAAGGAAAATCTTATTGGTCGGGGCATCAATGCAGAAAAAATCGATGTTGTCACCAATGGGGCAAATTTAGAGCTGTATGTTTCAAGAGAGAAAAACAAGGCACTGCTGAAATCACTTGGGTTGGAAGGAAAGTTTGTTGTCGGTTATATTGGAACACACGGCATGGCACACAGTCTGGACTTCATTGTCACCACTTTGGCAAAAATGGATGACCCAACTATCCATTTCCTATTTGTCGGTGGTGGCGCGATGAAACAAACTATTGTAGAGTTGGCAGAGAGATTGGCATTGAAAAATGTCACATTTCTTGATCCTATTGCAAAAGAGGAGGTGCCACGATATCTCTCTATTGTAGATGTTTCACTTGCTCCACTTAAAAAATCTGACACCTTCAAGACAGTTATCCCCTCTAAAATATTTGAAGCCTCCGCTATGCGTAAACCGACACTGCTTGGCGTTGAAGGACAGGCGCAGGAGATCATAGAAAAGTATGGTGCAGGTCTTTGTTTTAAACCGGAAGATGAAGCGGATTTCCTTGAAAAACTTGAACGACTCAAAAATGATAGAACATTGTACGAGAGATGCCAATCGGGATGTAAAAAGCTGGCACGTGATTTTAACAGAAAAATCTTGGCCGAAAAGATGTTAGAAATCATAACAAAGGTAGGGAAATAGTATGAAAATTATCTCTGTAGTGGGAGCAAGACCCAATTTTATGAAAATTGCACCCTTTGTGCATGCGATAGATGCGTATAATCGTGATCATGCCTCTGAGAAAATAGAACATGTGTTAATACATACCGGGCAACACTATGATGACCGAATGTCAAAAGTTTTCTTTGAATCACTCGGTATTCCTGAAGCAGATATTCACCTCAATGTCGGTTCCGGCAGCCATGCCCAACAGGTAGGAAATACCATGATGGCTTTCGAAAAGGTCATCCAAGAGGAACAACCGGACTGGGTAGTCGTTGTAGGCGATGTCAATGCTACACTTGCCTGTTCGGTGACAGCCAAGAAAGAACATATCAAAGTCTGCCATATCGAAGCGGGGCTGCGCTCGGGCGATATGGATATGCCAGAAGAGATCAACCGTCTTGTCACAGACCGACTCTCTGATCTGCTGCTTACTCCTGATCTGCTTTCAACAGAGAACCTTCGCCGTGAAGGTGTAGCCGAGGAGAAAATCCATTTTGTGGGTAATGTGATGATCGATACGCTCGAAGCCAATCGAAAGAAGGCCGAAGCCATGCAGATTGAAACGATACTACAGGAAAATCTGCTTTATCCTTCACAAAAACTGCCTGGACACATAGGGGAGTATTCTGTTTTGACGATGCACAGACCTTCCAATGTCGATAAAAAAGAGGTGTTGGAACCGATCGTCAATTTTTTGCTGGATGAGGTATGTGAAAAAGAGCTGCTGATCTGGCCGATCCATCCACGAACAAGAAAACAGCTTGAACACTTTGGACTTTGGGAAAAGGTGAGCAAACATTCGGGCATTATACTGCTTCACCCGGTAAATTATCACGAAATGCTCAAACTCAACATGTCTGCCACCAGTATGCTTACCGACAGCGGTGGTCTACAGGAAGAATGCTGTGTACTCGGTACCCCCTGCCTGACTCTACGCTGGAACACCGAACGACCCATCACCCTCA
Source organism: Sulfurovum sp. (assembly GCA_026983515.1). Lineage (GTDB taxonomy): Bacteria > Campylobacterota > Campylobacteria > Campylobacterales > Sulfurovaceae > Sulfurovum. The sequence goes on along the minus strand of JALWHT010000044.1, from coordinate 3,760 downwards.
AAGAGCATGGCGGCGCATCTACCCTGGTGGGGAACAATGTCGCAGCCATACGGGAAGCGTACCAAAAGGTCTCAAAGACCGTACGCAAACCGCAGCGTCCGGAACTTTGGGATGGCAAAGCGGCCAAACGTTGCCTTGAAGCTATTTTGGAATACACGCCACAATGATAGGCAAAACCCTCTCCCATCACCTAAAGCACGGCAAACTCCAATGCCTCGGGAAACCTTTGTATGAAGGGCTGATCGCACTGGAGTTGAAATGGATAGAGCAAAAAGAGCGGGACAGACTGCCTTTTACCGATACGCCGCTTGTCAATGCAAAACTTACAGCAATCATTAAAACATTTGAACGCCCGGAGACACTGAAACGCCTTCTGTCAAGTCTGCGACGGTGCTACCCCCACATGCATGTCATTGTAGCTGATGACAGTCGTGAACCCCAAAAACACAACGGGGTCGAAACAATCATACTCCCTTATGACTCAGGGGTCTCTGCAGGAAGGCAGAAAGCACTTGATGCGGTAAAAACACCGTATGTGCTGCTGCTCGATGATGACTTTATCTTTTACTATGAAACAAAACTTGAAGAAGCGTTGAAGATACTAGAACGCGAACCTGCCATAGACATTATGGGTGGGGAAGTGGTTAATTTACCCTCCTTCAAAGCAGCCGACTACCGTGATGCACGGCTCCATCCTACTACCAAAGCATCTCTCGTGCCGCCAGGCACACTGCTCTCAGGATTACCCGTACATGACAAAATTCCCAATTTCTACATTGCCCGCACAGAACGATTGAAGCTGGTAGGGTGGGATGCCCGCATCAAGCGCCTGGATCATGCCGACTTCTTTACCCGTGCCAAAGGGATACTGATCACTGTGATGAATCGACAATTTAAAATACTGCATGCCCAGACACCCCATAACCGCATCTATATGCAAAAGCGCTACGATGTCAAGCAGGACAGTGCGATTTTAAAAATGAAATACTATATGAAAGTTTAAGTCACTCTTTTGTATCAGAGCTGCAAAGCTTCATCATACGACACACAATGAACCGGTATGCCATACCTGCAGGACGTATGATCCAGTAGAGCCAAAAAAGGCTGTCGGGGAGAATAACGGTGCGGCGTTCATTAATGCCCGGACGGAACATAAACTCCAAAAGTGTCATCGTTTTAGAATACAGGGTGTCTCTCAAACCAATCACTTTGGAAAGTTTCGCCAAACTGTCTTCAGAAGCCGGATTCTCACTGCTTAATTCCGACCCGACATAGGCGATAAAGGGCTCAAGCTTCAGTGTCTGGCACCGATGCAGTATGGTATCGGGCAGCGGCGTATGAAAATAGTTGTGTGCAAGGGCAAGCCCTGAGAAAAACATCTTTTCCGCTCCCATATTTTTCGCCATACCAATAGTTTTTCCCCAATCCAAGCCCGGTGTACTGCGAATAAATCTGTCAATATCGACAATCCACACCAGCCGCTCCCACACATGTTTCGCACCATGCAGCGCATGGTAAAGAAGATGCGTTTCCGAAGAAAGAGTACGAATATCCTTACCGTTTATCATTACCGTCACTGTATTCTCCCAAGGAGAAAAACGTTCGGTAGGCAGAGCAAGTTTTCGGAAAAAGTCCCAGTGTATCTCTACGGCAAGTCCACGGTTTCTGTCATAAAAAGGACAGTCGTTGTTCATCTCGAACATCACTTTATCACCGGCAAACGTCTCTATGGGGTAGTGGGGGGAGTAGCCGTTCTCCTGCATAAGTGCGGCAATATGCCTGAAATCTTTTCGGTGTATCAAAATATCAAGATCCCCATACTGCCGCAGCGTAATGTCACCATACGCCACTTGTGCCAATGCAGGTCCTTTAAAAGCAAGTGCTTCGATGTTGTTTGCCTGAAAAAGCTTCATCATACGGATGAGTTCGGCTGACATCAGCATATTTTTTTGGGCTATAGCTCTATAGAGGTCTTTTGCTTCTGTGATGAGTGTATCGGTGTAGGGAACATATGGAAGGTATTCTTCTTCATACAGCTTTTTGAGGGTTTTATACACTAACGGCAGCACTCCGTGCTGATGCGCCAGGATAAGTAGTGTCTCGTATGGAATATGCTGTATATGCAAAACGTTACAAACAAGTACAATATCTTCATCAGACAGCTCTGACTGGCAACAGGCAATTACAAAGTGTAATGCTTCGGTTTGATTATTGGGCATGGAAATAAGATATTCCTTTGGAACTTAACTTGTAGATATATGAAATTTCATATAATGATTATATCATAATTTAATTCGGAGTAAAAATGTCTTTTTTCTCTTCTGTTTTATCTTAACTTAAGCAAAAGAGCGTATGATTCAGTCAAATCAATTAAGACTAATTTAGTCCTAATTAAAAATAATTAGAATGAAAATCGTTCTCAAAGGAATTTCATGAGAGTCTATCTGGACAACAATGCTACGACCATCGTCGATCCGCACGTCTTCGAAGAGATGGAGCCCTACTTCGTACAGAAATACGGCAATCCCAATTCACTGCACAGTTTTGCAAGTGAAACCCACCCAGCGCTCAAAACAGCCATGGAGAAGATCTACGCAGGTATTCATGCCCCAAAAGAGGACAGTGTAGTCATTACCTCCTGTGCGACTGAGAGTAACAACTGGGTACTCAAGAGCATCTATTTTGAGCAGATCATCACCGGCAAGAAGAACCACATTGTTGTCTCAGAGGTCGAACACCCTTCTGTCATCGCTACGGCAAAATGGATCGAAAGCATGGGCGCAAAGGTAACCTACCTGCCTATCAACAATGAAGGAATCGTAGAGCCTGAAGCGCTTAGAGAAGTCATTACAGACAAGACTGCACTGGTCTCTGTCATGTGGGCAAACAATGAAACAGGAGCGATCTTCCCCGTCTATGAGATCGGTGAGATCTGTGCGGAGTTTGGCGTACCGTTCCATACCGATGCGGTGCAGGCGATCGGGAAAGTGCCTGTCGATGTACAGGCCCTCAATGTCGACTACCTTACCTTCTCGGCACACAAGTTCCACGGGCCAAAGGGTGTAGGCGCACTCTACATCAAAAAGGGCAGAGAACTTACCCCGTGTCTGCATGGCGGATCACAAATGGGCGGCTACCGCTCCGGGACACTCAATGTACCGGGCATTGTCGGTATGGGTAAAGCGATGGAAGCAGCTATCGATGCGCTTGATTTTGAAATGACTGAAGTAAGAGAACTGCGTGATATGCTGGAAGATGCACTCCTTGAGATTCCGGACACCTTTGTCGTCACACCGCGCAACAAGCGAACACCCAATACCATCCTTATCTCCTTCAGGGGTATCGAGGGTGAGTCGATGCTGTGGGATCTCAACCGTGCCGGCATCGCGGCAAGTACCGGAAGTGCCTGTGCCTCCGAAGACCTTGAAGCCAACTCGGTCATGGAAGCCATTGGTGCAGCTGAAGACCTTGCACACACAGCAGTACGTTTTTCTCTCAGCCGCTATACGACCGAAGAGGAGATAGAATACACTATCGAAGTGGTCAAGAAAGCCGTCGAGAGACTCAGAAGCATTTCAAGCTCCTATGCCTATGCGCCAGAGGGACATGAGAGCGGGCTGGATGCACACCACTGAAAATTAGAAATTAGAAATTAAAAAGGATATAGAATGGGATTTGACAGTTTGATTGGCGGTACCATCTGGGATGAGTACAGCAACAAAGTAACGGAGTTGATGAACAACCCGAAGAATATGGGTGA
>JALWHT010000043.1 GCA_026983515.1 Sulfurovum sp. | reverse complement strand
CATCAACCAAATTTTGCTATAATCCCCAAAACCATTCACCAAGGCATCTTCATCATGGTCATCTTCGACTCCGTTACCAAAACCAAACGCCCTTTCGAGCCCATTAAAGAGGGGGAAGCCAGCATCTATGTCTGCGGCCCTACTGTCTACGACGACGCGCACCTCGGGCATGCACGCAGTTCACTGGCCTTTGACCTGCTTGCACGTACACTGCGCGCGCTGGGCTACAAAGTCACTATGGCAAAGAACTTCACCGATGTTGACGACAAGATCATCAAAAAGGTCGAAGCGACCGGAAAAAGCATGCAGGAGATTACCACCTACTACATCGACCGCTACCTTGACGAAATGGCACAGCTTGGCGTACAGCGTGCCGACATTGAACCCAAGGCAACCGAATCACTCGATGCCATAGAACAGATGATCCAGACACTCATCGACAAAGATTTTGCCTATGTTGTCAGCAACGGTGATGTCTACTTCGATACGAGCAAAGACCCGCACTACGGAGAAATCTCCCACAAGGTTCACGACGATGACGAAAATCAAAGCCGTGTAGCGCACAACAGCGAAAAACGCAATCCCAAAGATTTCGCTCTGTGGAAAGCCTGCAAAGGAGAGGATGACATCTGCTTTGATGCCCCTTTCGCTTCAGGAAGACCCGGCTGGCACATTGAATGTTCGGCAATGATCGAGAAATATTTTGACGGCAACGGAGCCTACAGCATCGACATTCACGGCGGCGGGGCGGATCTTCTTTTCCCACATCACGAAAATGAAGCGGCACAGAGCCGCTGTGCAACAGGGCACGAACTGGCAAAGTACTGGATGCACAACGGTTTTGTGCAGATCGACGGAGAGAAAATGAGCAAGAGCCTTGGCAACAGCTTCTTTCTCAAAGATGCCCTCAAGGTCTACGACGGCGAAATATTGCGCTACTACCTCAACTCGGTACACTACCGCAACGACTTCAACTTCAACGAAGAAGACCTGCTTGCAGCCAAAAAACGCCTTGACAAACTCTACCGCCTCAAAAAGCGCCTGCTGCCGGGCAAAGCTTCGGCGGTAAACCCGGCATTCAAAAAAGCGCTGCTTGATGCAATGTCAGATGACCTCAATATCTCCGTAGCCCTCTCTGTCATTGACGAAATGGTCGCTGCTTCCAACGAAAAACTCGATGAGAACCCAAAAGACAAAGCCCTCAAGAAAGAGTCGCTTGCCAATCTTGCGTTCATCGACACACTGCTTGGCTTTGGCGGCAAAGAGCCCTACAGCTACTTCCAGATCGGGGTGGATGAAACACTCAAAGAGAAGATAGAAGCACTCATTGCCAAACGTACCGAAGCCAAAAAGGCAAAAGATTTCGCCACTGCCGATGCGATCCGTGATGAACTTACCCAGATAGGTATCGCCATCATGGACACACCCGAAGGCACGGTGTGGGAGCGTGCATGATGTACAAAAAGAGGCTTGCGGCAGTGCTGCCCCTGCTCCTAATGGCAGGCACACTGCATGCCGAAGAGCAGTTCCCGTTCATCGGCGCATCGGTCAGTTACCAACAGACAGAGCTTGAAAACGGTGATAACAGCAACCACACTACCGGCGCCTTTCATGTGGGCAAACAGACCCTGCGCTGGCGTACCACTTTCGGACTGGAGTACGGACAGGATCTCGGCATGGTCACACTCAACGTCGACTACATCCCGTTCGATACGATGTTCGGCACCCCGAAGATCCGCCCTTACCTCGGTGCCAATATCAACTACATTCACTACAAAAACGATGCCGTAGACGACAGCAACGGCTACAGTTACGGTGCGCAGACAGGCTTTATTCTCTATGCCAGCGACCGCATTGACATTGACATTGGCTACCACTACAATGTCGTTCAAAAGATCGAAGGGCTCGACACGCTTCAGGGTGCAACCCTCTCCCTGCACTACTTTTATTGATATTGGGGTATAATCGCACAAACAAAACCGGAGAGCCCCGTGTCACTTTTTTCCTACGATACCCTTAAAAAACTGTTCTTCAAACTCGACCCTGAAACAGCGCATACTGTTGCCGGGCTTGGACTTAGAGCCGCGGCCTACTGTCCCCCTGCACTGCGCCACTTTTCAAACGAATTTTTTGTCTCCGACCCGATGCTCAAACAGCACCTTTTTGGCAGAACCTTTCAAAATCCGGTTGGACTGGGTGCAGGCTTTGACAAGAACGGGCAGTATATTACTGCTATGCCCATGCTCGGATTCGGTTTCACCGAAATCGGTACGGTCACGCCAAAACCGCAGCCCGGCAACCCCAAGCCAAGACTCTTTCGCCTTGTAGAGGAGCAGTCTATCCAAAATGCTATGGGCTTCAACAACAAAGGTATGGGCTATATGCTCGACCAGCTCAACAAGCTCTACTTCTTCAACTACCCCATCGGCATCAACATCGGCAAGAACAAAACCACCCCCGAAGAGAAAGCACTGGAAGATTACGAAACACTCTTCCATGCATTTAAAGAGTATGGCGACTACATTGTCATCAACATCTCCTCTCCCAACACACCGGGACTGCGTGACCTGCAGAATGAACAGTTCATCAACGACATCTTCACCATGGCAAAACGCATCACCGACCAGGCTGTCCTGCTCAAGATTGCGCCCGACATGACTCCCGAAGATGCCGTTGTACTCTGTACCACCGCTGTCGAAGCAGGCGCAGCAGGCATCATCGCCACCAATACCACTATCGACTACAGCCTCACCCCCAATGCCAAAGATTTCGGCGGCATCTCCGGCGCACTGCTGACAGAAAAGAGCTATGAACTCTTCAGAGCCGTAGGCAAAGCACTCTACGGAAAGACACTGCTCATTTCCGTAGGCGGCATTGACTCGGCTGAAGAGGCATACAGACGCATCAAAGCCGGCGCATCACTTGTACAGGTCTACAGTATGCTCATCTACCGCGGCCCTGCTCTCATCAAAGAGATCAACGAGGGACTGGTTGCCCTGTTAAAGAAAGACGGGTACACTCACATCAGCGAAGCCATTGGTGCAGATTGGAAGTAATTGTAGGGTGCGTAGTCACGCACCGTTATAAATTGGTGCGTGACTACGCACCCTACGCGGAGAAAAAATGCATATACAAAAAACCATTCAATCATCAATCATCAATCATCAATCATCAATCAAAAAAATAGTGCTCGCACTATTTTTTGCCACAGGAGCACTCATGGCCAATTCACTGCCAAAACACTATACCAAAACACTCGACAACGGTCTTCAGGTCGTTGTCATCCCTATGCACAACGAATCGGGTGTCATCACCACCGACATTTACTACAAGGTAGGCAGCCGTAACGAAACAATGGGCAAGAGCGGTATGGCGCATATGCTCGAACACCTCAGTTTCAAGTCCACCAAAAAGCTCAAAGAGGGTGAGTTCGATGTCATCGTCAAAAGCCACGGCGGTATCAACAATGCCGCAACGGGGTTTGACAAGACACACTACTTCATCAAAACTGCCAGCAAAAATCTCGGCATGACGTTCGATCTGTTTGCGGAGCTGATGCATAATCTGAAACTCGACGACGAAGAGTTTCAACGGGAACGAGACGTCGTTGCCGAAGAGCGCAGACTGCGTACGGACAACAACCCCATGGGCTACCTCTACTTCCGTCTTTTCAACACCCAGTATGTCTACCATCCCTACCACTGGCTGCCCATCGGATTTATGGAAGACATCCAAAGCTGGAAAATCGAAGACATTCGCGACTTCTACCACCGCTACTACCAGCCGGGGAATGCCATTCTTGTCGTAGCAGGTGACATCGAACCCGAAACAGTATTTAAGGAAGCAGAGGCAAAATTCGGTGCTATCAAAAACGAACATGCCATTCCCAAGGTCACTGCCGTAGAACCAAAGAACGACGGTGCCAAGCGTGCAGTGCTGCACAAAGAGAGCAACCAGGTCGATACCATTGCTATTGCCTACGCCATTCCCAATTACGAAGATGACGACCAGGTGGTACTTTCTGCCATCAGCCACATTTTAAGCCATGGCAAAAGTTCGCGTTTTGAGAAAAAACTGGTACACGAAAAACATCTGGTCAACCAAATTTACGGCTACAACATGGAGATGAAAGACCCCGGTGTCTTCGTTATTATGGCTATGGCTAACCCGGGTGTTGCCATTGAAAATGTCGAAAAAGAGATTTTAAGTGAACTTGAGAAGCTTAAAACGGGTGACGTAACACAGGAAGAGCTTGACAAGGTCAAAATCAATACCAAGGCCGAATTCATCTATTCGCTTGAAAGCTCCAACAACGTCACCAGCCTCTACGGGGACTACCTTGCCAAAGGGAACCTCAAGCCTTTACTTGAATATGAAGAGAAATTGGATAAAATAACACTCAAAGATATCGTGCGTGTGGCGAAAAAGTATTTCGACCACGACTATTCGACTACGGTCATACTGAAAAAGCACGACACTGACACACCAACGCAGGAACAGAAGTAATGGAAAACTATATCACCGGTGCAACAACCGCACTGATCACCCCGCTCAAGAACGGCAAACTCGACGAAGCTACATTTGCCAAACTGATCCAGAGACAGATCGACAACGACATCGACGCCGTATGCCCTGTCGGTACTACCGGCGAAAGCGCTACACTCAGCCATGATGAGCACAAACGCTGCATCGAGATCGCTGTAGAGGTTTGCAAGGGTACGAGAACAAAAGTGCTTGCAGGTGCAGGAAGCAACGCCACGCATGAAGCTATCGACATCGCAAAACATGCTGAAGCATGCGGCGTGGACGCACTCTTCTCAGTAAGCCCCTACTACAACAAGCCAAGCCAGGAAGGGCTGTATCAGCACTACAAAGCCATTGCTTCGGCAGTGGAAGTACCTTTCATGCTTTACAATGTTCCCGGACGTACCGGTGTGGACATTCTGCCCGACACCGTCAAGCGTCTTTTTGATGACGTACCCAACATCATGGGTATCAAAGAGGCCACAGGCTCCATCGAGCGTACCGTAGAGCTGCTGGCAAAAGTGCCTGACCTTTACGTCTTCAGCGGTGACGATGCTATCGACTTCCCTATTCTTGCCAGTGGCGGAAAGGGTGTAACGTCGGTGACTTCCAACCTGCTGCCTGACCTTAAAGCCAAACTGGCGCACGCTGCGCTCGCAGGTGACTTCAAGACCGCCAAAGCCATCAATGACGACCTCTTTGCCATCAACAAAGTGCTCTTTTGCGAAAGCAACCCCATCCCTATCAAGGCGGCAATGTACATCGCCGGCCTGACAGAGACACTGGAGTACCGCCTCCCATTAGTACCGCCAAGCAGCGAGAACATGCGCAAGATTGAAGAGACAATGAAAAAATATACCATTGCAGGAGTAGCATAATGAGTGACATGAAAGGAAAGACCCTTGTTATTACCGGGGCGACCAAAGGGATAGGAAGAGCCACAGCAGAAAAATTTGCACAAAACGGCGTCAATGTCGCATTTACCTACAACTCCAACAAGGAAGCAGCCGACGCCATCGCTGCAGAGCTTGAAGAGAAGTACGGCATCAAAGCCAAAGCCTACCCGCTTGACATTCTCGACACCGACCAGTTCAAACCGCTCTTTGCTGCCATTGACGAAGATTTTGACCGTATTGACTTCTTTGTTTCCAACGCCATGATCTACGGCCGCCCGGTCGTAGGAGGCTATGGGAAGTTCATGAAACTCCGTCCAAAGAAGGGTCTGACCAACATTTTCACCGCTACTGTCGGCGCCTTTGTTGCAGGAAGCCAGGAAGCGGCAAAACGCATGGAAAAAACAGGCGGCGGCTCCATCGTCACCCTCTCTTCCACCGGTAACCTGATCTACATTGAAAACTACGCAGGTCACGGTACCAACAAAGCTGCGGTAGAAGCGATGGCACGCTACGCAGCCGTAGAACTTGGCGAAATGGGCATCCGTGTCAACGCTGTCAGTGGCGGTCCCATCGAAACCGATGCACTCCGCGCCTTTACCAACTACGAAGAGGTTAAAGCCGAAACCATCAAACGCTCCGCACTTGACCGTATGGGAACACCCGAAGACCTCGCCGGCGCCATCTATTTCCTCTGCACCGACGATGCAAGCTGGATCACCGGACAGACCATTGTTGTGGACGGCGGAACGACGTTCCGGTAGAAAATTAAAAATTAAAAATTAAAAATTAAAAATTAAAAATTAAAAATTAAAAATTAAAAAAATTTACAGGTTTTGATTAAATCAAACCTTAAATTTCAAACTAATTTTGTAGGGTGCTTGTGCCCTCACAACACCATTTACCTTTGTGCTTTTGGTGTTGTCAGGTGACAACACCCTACAAGCTATCTAAATTTTTGCTATAATTAAACAAAAAAAGTGTGCCTATGAACAGAGAAACTATTCTTCATAAACTCAAAACACTAA
>JALWHT010000042.1 GCA_026983515.1 Sulfurovum sp. | reverse complement strand
GTAAATTGTCTTCTCCTTTATTCCTTAATAATGGGAATTGCTATATAATTGAGTCAAAATTGCCGGATTGGACAATTACTGAGACAGGTGAAACTGTCAGAAATACAAATAAGGACAAACCTATGAACTTGGATCATTTAAACGGAAAGACTTTTTTAATTGTGGATGATGACAGCTTTAATATACAACTGATTAAAACAATGCTGGAAAAACTGGCAGATGTCAGAGTGGTATCCACTGACAAAGGCTCAGAAGCATTGACTGTCTTGAAGGTATGCGGTGAGTATATTGACATGGTACTGCTGGACCTGCAAATGCCGGAAATGAAAGGGGAAGATGTGCTTGAAGCTATCCGGGATGAGATGCAGTCGGATGTACCGGTGTTGATCATTTCCGTCAATGGCCTTGAGGAACAGGAACTCAAAGAGAAGGGTGCAAATGACTTTGTGCTTAAACCATTTGATCTGGATGATTTGAAGACAAAAATTATGAAGTATCTGCCAAAGGAAAACTAAGTCGTTGAAATATCTAATTGAATTTATTGAAGCAAAAAACATTAAAAAGAGTGTTGTTTATCGTCATTTGAAATGTAGCGAAGAGGAAGCCAAACTGGTGCAGTATGTCTGCCGTCGCTATGTTAAGGGGCTTGAGGAGGTACCTGTACTGGAGATGCTGCAGGAGAATTTCCGCGGTGAGCCTTACCTGTATCTCAAAAAGCTGCCGTTGGTAAAAAACCTGCTTGATCTTGGCTGGTTTGTGCAGATCAGCTTCGGGCAGGTCAAGGCACATGACTTTTCACAGTTGGAGCTTGTCAATACGTCGGTAACACCGAGCATGTCGCTTCTGAGACTGCTTGAAGAGGGATCACTGGAGCTCTCACTGCCGGAGATCAAACCCTACACCGACCATCTGGAATATTTGCAGGATCAGTTCGACATGATCAGCCTCCTGCATAAGATTGCTACCTATAAGCAGGGATTTGCAGACAATACGCTTAGTATCGGAAGGCTCAAAAACAAGCTGACGCTGCTGACCAAACGGATTGAAGAACGTGTCAAGATGACCAAAACACCCATTGTAGTTGAAGAGTTTTTCAAAGAAAAAAGGCTTGACGAGAAGGAGCAGCGTATTTTTCTGGCACTGCTCAAAGAGGAGTACAGTGGTGGTGAGGGGCAGTTTCGCGATATGAACACCCTCATCGAGCTTATCAGCTTCGACGAGTACGAAAAGATCAAGAACCGTGCGCTGCTCGAAGATGGTGCGAGACTCATCACAGAAGGGATCATCGACTATGAAGAGATCCTCAATATGTTTGGTGGTGTGAGTCGTTCGTTTTATCTTCAGGA
>JALWHT010000041.1 GCA_026983515.1 Sulfurovum sp. | reverse complement strand
CAATGATCCACTCATTGCTCTTGCAGATACCATAAACTGGGATGCTTTCGAAGAAAGCTTTGCCAAATACTATAGTGATGAAGGCAGACCGGCAAAGCCGATACGCCTGATGGTCGGACTACTGATACTCAAACAGGTGGAGAACCTCAGTGATGAAAGTATCGTGTTGCAGTGGAAACGTAATCCTTACTACCAGTACTTCTGCGGTATGCAAGAGTATGCTCCGGCTCTTCCGTGTGATCCTACAGAGCTGGTAAAGTTTAGAAAACGCATAGGCAAAGAGGGTGTAGGGCAGATCTTTGCCATGAGTGTCGGTCTGCACGGCAAAGATGCTGAGGAGAAACAGGTCATCATCGATACCACTGTTCAGGAGAAAAATATCACCTATCCCACAGACGGTAAACTGGCTATCAAGATGATACACCATCTGCATAATATTGCCAAAGAAGAGAAGATACAACTGCGCCGCACGTATGTCAAAGAGATAAAGGGACACCGCATCTCATTGAGATTCTTCAGACACCCCAAAAAGATCAAGAAAGCAAGGTCCGCAATGAAGAGGCTAAAGACCATTACCGGTATCCTCATAAGAGACCTTAGCAGAAATATGACAGAAGCACAACTTGAGAAGTACAAAGAGACATTCGAACTGTTTTTGAAAGTCTCCGACCAGAAACAAAAAGACTCCCATAAGATCTATTCTCTTCACGAACCACACATCTACGCGATTGCCAAGGGCAAAGATCATAAGAAATACGAGTACGGTACCAAGGCTTCCGTTGTGATGACACAAAAAAGCAATGTCATCGTCGGTGTTGTGGCACACCAAACAAACGAACACGATTCCAAAACACTGGGGGCGGCACTCTCTCATGCGAGAAAACACAGAACCAAACCTATCAAAGAAGCAATATGCGATAGAGGATACAGAGGGGCAAAAGAGGTTGACGGTACCGCTATCTGTATACCCGACAAACCAAAAAAAAGAGATACCAAACACCAAAGAGAACAAAAGCGCAAAAAGTTTAGAAGAAGGGCTGCCATCGAACCGGTGATCGGACACCTCAAAAGCGATCACCGGCTTGCAAGGAACTATCTCAAAGGATTTATCGGTGATGAGATCAATCTGCTACTGGCTGCAGCGGCGTTTAATCTCAAGAAGTGGATGAATCGCTTCTTGGTGCTTCTTTTTATCTACAAAATCCTTCTAATAGCCGTACTTCTTATGCATATCAAGCCCAAACAGAGGCAAAAATATGCCGAGCTTTATCTGTTGCTTTACAGGTTGTGGTAGAATTGGGGTATTAGAATGGATAGTCTTACCTTGGAATGGGTTTTTCAGGGTTGACTA
>JALWHT010000040.1 GCA_026983515.1 Sulfurovum sp. | reverse complement strand
CGACTACATTGATCGGTGCCAAATTTACCATACTCTCCGCTGTCAGTGCAGACAGTACAAGAGAGGCTCCTACAATACTTTTTTTCATACTTCCTCCGTTTTTGGTTACTCTGAAGTCGGTATGGTATAGAAGCACTGTTAATTTTGTGTTAAAAATCGCTTCTATACGATTAATTGTCGCCAAAAACAGATTTTTCTATCCCACTCCTGTTGCCTTGCCCACGCAATTGTCAAGAAAACTTCAAGAAAGATCCCCTACCGCCCTTGACACTCTTTGGTCACAATAGCAGAGTAAACACCTCTATATAAAGGAGCGGTCATGAAAAAAACGATGATTGTGCTTGCCCTCATATCAGGCACATGCCTATACGGTGAAACGGTAGATGCGTACATAAAGCAGCTTGCAGCAGAGGCAAAAAAAGACAACCCTGCATTTGTAAGCTTTAGCGTACAAAGGGGCAAAGAGATCTACTTTTCCAAACATATCGGAAAACGGGGCAAAGAGGTCTCTTGTGCAAGCTGCCATACGAACAACCTGAGACAGGGCGGAGAGAATATCTTTACAGGCAAGAAGATTAAGCCCCTCTCTCCCTCTGTCAATCCAAAGAGGTTTACCGATGTCAAAAAGGTCAAAAAGTGGCTTAGACGCAACTTCAAAGATGTCTATAAACGCGAAGGTACGGCGCAGGAGAAGGGTGATGTCCTTCTCTTTATGCGCTCAAACTAAACCATTCAAAGGAGATAACAATGAAAACTTTCATATTCACACTCACAACAGCACTTATTGCAGGAAGCATACTCTATGCCGACGATGAAAGGTATGAGAGAGCCAAACCCTATATGAGCGAAAACAGTAAAGCAGCCACACTCTACAAAACCGAGTGTGGCGCCTGTCACATGGCCTACCAGCCGGAGTTTCTGCCAAAACGGTCATGGAAGAAGATGATGCAAACCCTTGAAAACCACTTCAAGACAGATGCGACACTTGAAAAGGAGGAGTATGCAGCCATTGAAGCCTATCTGTTGCGAAATGCCTCCGACGCCAAGCCGGTCTTCGGCGATATAGGCAAAATAGGCAGAAAAATCCCGGCTGAGCAAACGCCGCTTCGCATTAGCGAGACTCCCTACTTCAAAAAAGAACATAGAGAGATCCCAAAACGTCTGATCCTCCAAAAAGAGGTCAAAAGCATCGCAAACTGTGCCACTTGCCATACGAAAGCAGAGCAAGGCAACTACAGTGAGCATACCATCTTCATTCCCAACTACGGAAAGTGGGACGACTAAGGATATGTGATGAGAACCTATGTCTGGACACTGCCTACCCGCATCTTTCACTGGATGCTGGTACTCTTTGTTGCGCTGGCA
>JALWHT010000039.1 GCA_026983515.1 Sulfurovum sp. | reverse complement strand
TCTTTTTGTTTATCTTCAAAGAGCAGGAGGTTGTACTCGTCAGTGTTTCCCGGCATCGACTGTGTCTTAATGTAGCTTTGGGTCTTGTTTGCAGGAAGCTCTTTGGGGATGTGGTTGTTGCCGTTATAGAGACTGCCTATGGCGATGGGGCGGTCAGGGTCACCGTTAAGGAAGTTAACAATCACTTCAGTGTTGACCCTGGGGATAAACATACTTCCCCAGCCATCGCCTGCACTGAAGTTTGCAAAGCGTATATAACAGCTGGTCGGGTATTTTGGGTCAAAGTGGAAGATCACCCGAATGCGTCCAAAGCTGTCTATATCAATGGTATTGGGTGTGGACGCTGTGTTTTTGCTTCCACTGGAGACGATGGCAGTGACTGAAGAGGGGATGAAGGGTGTCTGCATCCAAACGCCTACCCCTCCTTAGGCACAATCGCCTTGTACGGGCGGTTGTCATAGATAGCTCTTTGGACATGATCGGCAAGTTTGGGATGTACTCTGCCGTCTACTTGGTTGCCGTTGCTATCTACATAGCGCGCATCGTTACCTCCGCCATCAGCAGAGTCTTTTTGCCAAGCATCTTTGAGTGTAGTATCGCCTGTATAGTGTGTAAAGATACCCGCAGGATCGACAGAAGAGTGGTGACGTTGTGTCGCCTCAATATAGGCGCCCTCTTGGGTAGATTCATAGGTATAGGCATTGACAAGATGGCTCTTTGCGTAGTCGTAATACCCTTGCAGCTGGGGAGTAATGGCATGATTGTAATCGTTTGGCATGGGTCTAAAGGGGACATCATGTCTGATTGCCTCTTCATACATCAGATTGAGGGTGACATTGGATAGATCGTTGATCACCTTTCTAAGCAGGATGTAGTATCCTCTGCCGTTTCTGGCACATGCAGCTTTCTCTACACGCCATATACCTCCGGTACCCGAGAGTTTGCGGGCATGCTCCTGGGCAGCTTTTTGTACACCGCTGTAGTGCCCTCTGTAGGCAAACTTGTGGCGCTCCATCTTGGTGGGAGGATAACCGCCGCCTATATCGGAGTGTACACCAAGCATAGAGGTCTCTAAACCGCCGCTGCTTTTGATGTTGGTCAAAGGAAAGTTCTTGCGTACTTCATCGTGTGCGGTCATATGCACGATCTTTTTAGCAGACTGCATACGCAGATTGAAGTTAAACGGCACATACGCTCCCGTGCCGTGCTTGTCATACTCTTTGATCGTTGCTGTGACTTCATAACCTGTAGGGATGATACCCACACCGTAAGGGGTAGGAGGATAGTAGGGAGCGACAACAGCATTGGCTCCTTTATCGCGTAGCTTTTTGGCAAAGGCTTGCGCCTCATCCTCTTTTAGAAAGAGCTTTTTAGCCCTAAGTA
>JALWHT010000038.1 GCA_026983515.1 Sulfurovum sp. | reverse complement strand
TAGCTGATTGTCTGAAATCTTCAGGATATGCGTTTCTCTTTCCTCCTCTTGGCATACAATTCTCCTTCTTTATTTTGTGTTATTTTAGTAGAATTTCTTTGTACCATATATTGTAGCCAGATCATTTTTTTACCGTTGTAACACTCAATGACTATGTAGCAACAGGAGAAAACGAGATAAAGGTAAGGATATTTGCTAAGAAAAAGCAAAATTTTCAAATAAGTCCAAATGCTTGGTTTCGTGTCAAACTCACACTCAACGATGCACAAGGCAAAGTCCATACCCTCTCGCAGATCGTCTATCATGCTTCTGCCAAAGATAAGCTTGCGGGAACCACACATGAGGGCTACTACACCCTTGAAGCGGGCAAAGGCTTTGAGCCTACGGCACTCCCTGCAGAAGTGGAGGTTGAAAAACTTGCATTGAAGCAATTTGATATGAGGCGAGGGAGAAAAGTAAATGGTTTAGCTTTTACTCAAAAAGTAATAATGCCAACCCCTTTCCCAAGATGGAAGTTTCTCGATAGTGAGGATATTATTGATTTCGATTTAGACAAAGCCTCAGATACCGAGTACGAAAAACTCCGCCAAAGCCCGAAGATGCAAGCACTCTATGAAGCCTATGAAAGACTTATCGAGCTACTTAAAGCAAAGAGAATAGATGAAGCGGTAGGGATGTTTGAGGAGAGGTTTGATGAGTTTTCAAAAGCATTTTATCGCCCTCGGAATGAATTGAAAGATTCACTTAGTGAAAAATTTAGAAAATTTACAGACACTCAAAAATATGAATTGGTGACACAAAATGTTAAAAAACTTTATTTTACTATTGATGAAAATAAAAAAATAGCTTATATCCCGGGAGTCATTCAATTTAAAACGATAGGAAAAAGTCTATACGATGATTTTTCGGCAAAATTCCGCTGGGACGGCAACAGATGGATACTCACGAGATAGCATAGATGTCGCATCTGCCTTCTCTCTCGCCCACACCCAAACTCGCCACCGCCCAAGAGGGGCTCTATGAGGTCTATGATGTGCTGCCCAAAGGCTCCTCCAAGTGTCACAAACAAGCCACGCTCTATGTCGCTAAAGCCATGAAGCTTGATGGAGAGGCGAAGCTGAGTTATACGGGGGAGAGTGATGTCTGGGCGGCGGAAAACTACATCGATAGTGTCGCACGACAGCAAACACAACAAGAGACTAAGCTTACTTTGAGTTTTGATGGTGACACGATAGAGTTTACCAAAACAGAGAAAACAGCAAACAGAGGGGTCAGGTGATAATGATAACATATTTTTCTGAAATAATGTTTCTATATGATACAATTTACAATCCAACTTGACAGAATACGATCTCTTTAGTTGCATTATCGTTATCACCCAATCCCT
>JALWHT010000037.1 GCA_026983515.1 Sulfurovum sp. | reverse complement strand
GTAGCCAATGGTGGAGGTGACGGGAATTGAACCCGTGTCCTGAAACAGCTAGGACTATGACTCTACATGCTTAGTCGGTGTTGTTAGGTCTCACTCGGCTTCGTACCACACCCAAAACTACGCCGAGCCAGCCAGAAGATTCGTCTTGCAGCATGGCTTCTGCAAGATATAGTCATCAGATATGATACCCTAAAATCCGGCTAAGATGACACTCACCGGCAGGGCAGTCCAAAAGTTGGTTAACTTACGCTACAGCGTAAGCTGGACGATAATCTGTGTTGTTTGCGTTTATTCGCGTTGGGCCGCGTAACGGAATTGCCCAGTCCGACATGCACATAGCCCCGACTGCTCCAGTCGAAACCAAGTCACCCCCATTTCAAAATGCTTTGCATTTTGGAGTGAAGAGCTAATAGTGAAGAGTGAATAGTTTTGGTAGGCATTGCTCTACAATGCTTCTGTCCACTCAACTGGGCGGATAATATCACGTTTGGGTGACTTTGTCAAGGGCGTTGTATCTTAAGGTATATAATGGTAGGATTTTGCGTTATGTAATCAGGTATACAGGGGTTTGAATGGAGCTGGCGTCGACGCTCTCTTTGGAAATGTTCGGAAAACCGTTTCTGCTGGAGAAGCGGATACGGCTGCTGCATGCCATAGAGGTGCACGGTTCTATCTCCAAAGCAGCAAAGGCTGTGCCGATGAGCTACAAGAGTGCATGGGAAGCGGTCGATGCGATGAATACGCTCTCTCCTGAGCCCATTGTCCACCGGGAAACCGGGGGCAGAGAGGGAGGTGGTACTGTCTTGACCGCATACGGGAAGCGGCTTTTGAAGCATTACGCACTGTTGGAAGAAGAGCATAGCCGTTTCATCGCACGGCTGGCATCTTTGGTGGAGGGGGAAGAGGGTACGTTTGGTACGATCGGACGACTTGGACTCCAACTCTCTGCGCGCAACCAGATACAGGCAGTAGTAACGCAGGTGCAGCAAGAGGGTATCAATGCGGCAGTTGCCCTGCGCTTGAAAAGTACCCAGCAGTTGCTCTCTCATATCACTGCCGAAGCAGTAGAGGATCTGCAGATTGAAACAGGCAGCAGTGTAGTAGCGGTATGCAAATCCTCCAATGTGTTTGTGATTCATCCGGACGAAGCAGAACCGGTTAATCTGCTTGAAGGGGTGATCACTATGCTTGAGGAAGATACAAAGCATATCAAGCTGACGGTAGACATCGGCGGGCATGATACGATTGTCTCTGTGGTACCACTTTCAATATACAGTACAACACTGCAAACCGGCGACAAGGTGCGTCTTGGTATCAAGCCAAGAGATATTATGATAGGAAGGTAAAGATGAAAATAAAATATGGATGGTTTGGTATGGCAGTGGTCTCATTTTTTGCACAGGCACAGACGACCGAACCTTTCAAGCATTCACTCAAACCCAATATGATTCATGTCTACAACAATCAGCCTACAGATGCTTCGAATGTCAAGGAGATATTCACCAAAGGGATGTGGTACGGCAGGCTGCGTACACATCTATTTGTGGACAAGTGGGGGCATGAACTGCAGATCAATGGAAAGGATGTGCGGAAGGACAGTACAATCGTAGGAGTTGGAGGAAGTTTGACGTATAAAACAGCTTACTACAACGGGTTTGGAGCGACTGCCGGATTTTATTTCACCAACGGCATAGGAAACCTTGGAAGTGATGAGGCATATCTTTATAAAGCGGGGAAAGATACCTTTAGCAGATATGACCGGTTGACAGATGGAAAAACCTACATTGCCACCTTTGCAGAAGCATATGGTGAATACCGATATAATCATACTAAAGTTAAAATAGGGCGGCAAATTTTTGAAAGTTTTTTAGCTAAAAGCAATGATGGGAAGATGATCCCCAATACATTTGAAGGGATAACGTTGGTGACACAGGATATTCGGGATACAGCCTTCAAAGCAGCCTATTTTACTCGGCAAAAACTCCGGGATCATAGTTCTTTTCATCATGTGTTTGCCTATGGATATGATGAGAATGAGCCTCTTTCATCCTATACCCAAAATGATGATAGCGGTATGCACAGGGGATTGACACTCTCAAAACTGGAAGCCAGAGGGATCAAAGACAGACTGTGGATTGCAGAGATGAAGAATCGCAGTATTGAAAATTTTACCCTGACAGCCAACTATACAGCAGTGCCCCAACTGCTCTCTTCAGCAATGTTTCAGGCTGATTATACGTTCAAAAACGGCAGCTGGACATGGAGGCCGGGTATCCGCTATATGCAGCAGTTTGACAATGGTGCAGGTGAGATCGGTGGGGCAAGTAAAAAGCTGGTTACTATAGGCTACAGTGACCCAAAGAGTCTTGACAGCTGGCTGCTGGGTGTACGGCTCGATGCAAAATATGATGTATGGAAGATGCACCTTGGCTATACGTGTGTTGCAGACAAAGGAGATATCATTGCGCCGTGGCGCGGTTTCCCAACCAGTGGATTTACCCGTTTGATGGGACAGTACAACTGGGATGCCAATACCAAAACCTATGCGGCAAAAGTGGGGTACGATTGGCATGCCTATGATATTAATGTTGTTGGAAGTTATGCCTATCAGGATTTTGATGATGATAAACCGGCGGTACCTGCGGACAATAGTGTGTTGACACTGGATATAATGCAGGGCTTTGGTGCTAAACAGCAGTTTTACTGGAAGGCAAGATATGCACATGTATGGGGAGATACCAGAACACCTTTGGTTGGTACCCCAGGGGCGTATAAATTGGATCCTGCTTACGATGAGTTACGTGTAGAAGTGGATTATCTTTTTTAAGGAGTGAAGATGTTTAAAAAAGTGATATTGGGTATCTTGATAGTATGGAGCAGCCTGCAGGCGGGAGCATTGACTGTTTTTGCCGCAAGTGATCTGAAGTTTGCGCTCGATACGATCAAGGCGGATTTTTTAAAAATACACCCAAATGACAGCATACGCATGATTTACGGTTCTTCGGGAAAGGGAAAAGTACAGGTTTCGAACGGCGCACCGTACGATCTTTACTTCTCGGCCAATATGGATTATGTTCAAGCCCTATATAAAAACGGCGACATCATAACGAAACCAAAGCTCTATGCCATTGGACGGCTTGTTATATGGAGTATGCGTGATGATTTTAATGCTTCCCGAGGCTTTGAGAATCTTACTGCTCCCTGGGTTGAGAAAATTGCTATTGCCAATCCCACACATGCGCCTTATGGGGAAAAGGCAAAACAGGCACTGGAGAGTAAGCATCTCTATGCAAAACTGAAACCCAAAATTGTTCTGGGGGAGAACATTTCCCAGACGGCAAACTTTATTAAAATAAAGGCTGCCGATGTGGGGATCATTGCACTGTCACTGGTGCTTGCGCCAACTGTGGCCAAGAGTACACATGCTGCCTATTATCTGATTGACGAGAGTCTGCACCAGCCGCTTAGGCAGGGATACGGTATTACCAAATACGGTGCAAACAATCCGCTTGCAAAAGCCTTTTATAGCTTTTTTCAGACACCAAAGGCGCAGCAAATCATGAAACGGTACGGTTTCAGCGTACCCAAGAGTGAAAAGTAGAGCGGGATATGGTATTTTGGGAGCAGATAGAGTGGGCGCCGTTTCTGCTCTCGTTCAAACTGGCGGGGCTGACGGCAGCTATCCTCTTTTTCATTGCGCTTCCCTTCGCCTGGTATCTTTCGCAGAGCCGTTCACGCTTCAAGCCCGTACTCGAAGCGGTGACGGCATTGCCTATCGTACTTCCTCCTTCCGTGCTCGGCTTTTATATGCTTCTGCTGCTTTCACACAATTCACCCCTTGGGCACTTTTTTGAAGAGGCTCTTGGCATTAAACTGGCATTCAGTTTTACCGGATTGGTGGTGGCCAGCTGTTTCTACTCCTTTCCTTTTATGGTGCAGCCGCTGCAAAGCGGTTTTGAATCACTCAACCCGCATATGATCGAAGCGAGCTATCTGGCAGGGAAAAATACCCGTACCACGCTCTGGAGGGTGGCACTTCCCAACATCAAGCCCTCACTGCTGACGGCAGTGATCGTCACCTTTGCCCATACGGTAGGGGAGTTTGGTGTCGTACTGATGGTGGGAGGGAACATTCCGCACGAGACACGGGTGGCATCGGTAGCTATCTACGACCTGGTCGAAGAGATGGATTATGCCCAGGCGAATATCTATGCCGGCGTGCTGTTGGCATTCAGCTTTACGGTGCTGCTTGGGGTCTACCTCTTCAACCACCGCCAGAAGATGCGTGTGGGGATGGTGTAGGATGTTGAAGATAGCGGTAGAAAAAGCACTGCACGGCAGCAGCGGAAAGATGACACTCTCTGTCAATGTCGAGATTGACAGGGGAGACTTCATTGTCATCATGGGAGAGAGCGGAGCGGGGAAGAGTACCTTTTTACGTATCCTTGCTGGTCTTGAAGCGGCAAATGGCCGCATTGTCTGTGACGGTGTGACTTGGCTTGGAGAGAAAAAAACAGTGCCTGTACAGCAGCGTAATGTGGGTTTTGTTTTTCAGGATTATGCACTTTTTGACAATATGAGTGTCAAGGAGAATCTTCTTTTTGTCAATAGAGATGAAGCATTGGCAGATGAGTTGCTTGAAATGATGGAGATCGGGAAAATCGCAGCACGTAATGTCACGACACTCAGCGGCGGGCAGAAGCAGCGAGTAGCGCTTGCACGGGCGTTGATGCGCCGCCCAAAACTTTTGATGATGGATGAGCCGCTCTCTGCACTCGATCCTCGTATGCGTAGAAAACTCAGTACACAGATCAAAGCGCTGCATGAGCGTTTTGGAATGACAACACTGATGATCAGCCATGACGTGAGTGAAGCCAAAGCATTGGCGACACGGCTCTGGTTTGTCGAAGACGGCAGCATGAAAGAGTATCCGCTCTCGATGCTTGATCGGCTTTACGGAGAGGTGTGATGGCAAAAGAACGGGGTAAATACGACTATAATTTTGATGGGTTTGTTGAGAAGTTTGAACGTTCTATCTATGGCTCTTTCAAGGGGGAGTGGCGTTTGAAGCTACTTAAGGAAGATCTTGCCATACTGCATGAGGGAGCGCCGTTGGATGTGTGGGATGCCGGGTGCGGTCTGGGACAGATGGCACTTTGGTTTGCCGAGGCGGGGCACCGGCTTACCTGTAATGACATCTCTTTCAAAATGCTTGAAAAGGCGCAAACACACTTTGCAGAAGCTGGGTGTGTGGCAGACTTTCACAAAGCACCCGCACAGGAGGTTGCCGCCTCTTTACCGCTGCAGGATCTGGTGCTCTACCATGCTGTTATAGAATGGACTGCAAAGCCGCTGGAGACATTGGGTGTGGTTACAGACCGTGTCAAGCCCGGAGGTTATCTTTCCCTACTCTTTTTCAACCAACACTCATTGATTTACCGTAACGTTATGCAGGGAAGCTGGCGGCTTGGAACTATTTTGCAAAACCGTTGGTACGGTAGAGGGAAACGCCTGACACCACCCCACCCACAGGCACCGGAAACGCTTATTGCGTGGCTGGAAGCAAACGGTTTTGATATTGAAGTGCAGACGGGCATCCGTGTGTTTTACGATTATATGGGCAAAGAGATACTGGAGAATACTAACTTTGATGAGTTGATGGAAGTTGAGTATCGCTACTGTCGTCGTCCGACCTTCCGAAATATGGGACGGTATATTCATATTTTGGCGAAAAAGTGTTAATCTGCCGTACCCCTGTCTATCAATGCCCATATGATCCATATGATCCCAAGCAGGATAAACGGAATACTCAGTACCTGCCCGGTACTTAGAGGGATGTCCCACTGATAGTCTGCCTGTTTTGTCTTGAAAAACTCCAGAAAAAAACGGGAGGTAAAGACAAATAGAAAAAAAAGACCGGGAAAGAGTCGTGTGATCTGTTTGGGGCTCATTGTCAGATAGAGTATGGACAAAAGGCAAAATAGAGCAAAGTATGAAAGTGACTCATAAAGCTGTACAGGGTGACGTGGTAGCATATCGATGCGGGAAAAGATGACTGCCCATGGTTTTTCTGAAGGGATACCGACGATCTCTGAGTTAAAAAGGTTGCCTATACGGATCGATGCAGCTACCAAGGCTCCAGGAATAGTAATGCGTGATATTAGCCAAAGGTAGGATTCGTGGTATTTTTTTGTGAAAAGATAGAGCGCAATAAGAACGCCAAGCAGTCCTCCATGGCTTGCGAGTCCACCTTTCCAAACTTTCAGTATCTCGATGGGATGAGAAAGATAAAAATCAGGTTCGTAAGCGAGGCAGTGCATGAGGCGTGCGCCGATAACTGTACCTACAAGTAGATATATCAGAAGCGTATCCAGTAAAGCCGGATCTCTTTTTTCACGTTTGTATATCTGCTGCATGATATAGAGTCCAATGAGGAAGGAGCCTACAAAAAAGATGCCGTACCAACGCAGCTGCAGGGGCCCAATATGGAGCAGAACCGGGTCGATATTCCAGATGATGTGTGAAGTACTCAATCGTTGATCTTCTCTTTGATCTCTTTGGCAATTTCGGAAATTTTGGCAATTTTCTGTGTACCATTCAGGGTGTCGTCAAGCAGTACTTTGACAAATGCCGATCCGACAATCACGCCGTCAACCCCTTT
>JALWHT010000036.1 GCA_026983515.1 Sulfurovum sp. | reverse complement strand
CTTCAAAACTGCGAAGGTGCTGTTTGTAGCGTGAAGCAATGCGTTTTTTGGCATCTTCCACCGCTTCCCCTTCTTTCAAAGCAAGCCGTTCGACATGGGAGAGTGCACGGTAAAGCAGCTTTGCAATAGCTGCGGCACTGCGTTCGCGCATCATAGCATGGTAACGCTCAAAGAGTGCAATGGAAGCTTTGACCTGTGGTGTCCACTCCTCCCGAAGCTGTGCCATACTCTCCAAAATCTTCAAATGCTGCAAAAGTGTCGCATGCATCGGGTCGTAGGTACGGATCATTTGAAAGTAGCCGCCAAGCGCCCGTTTCCAATCCTCTGTATAATCTTCCTCGTCAATACGGTTGATCAGCGCCATCGAGGGCTGCCCTGTCCAGCGCAGTATCTCCATTTCCGCTTCATACTCTTCACCATAAGGCTTGGAACCGTCAACCACATAAATGATGCCCGCTTCCTCCATAATGGGTTCAAGCAGTTCTATCTCATCATGAAAACGGGCATCGTTCTTATGGGTATTGACAAATTCCCGCACGACTTCATGCCGTCTGCTGGCATCGGTTTCATGCTCTCTTAACCAGGCAAGCACCTGTCTGGCACGCTGGAAACCCGGAGTATCGATGAGTTCATACAGTGTTTTCCCATCAACCTTCAGCGGATAACGTGCCTTTCGGGTGGTTGTTCCCGGCGTATCGGAAATGGCAATGGCATCATCCATCGCCAGTGAAGCGACAATAGAACTCTTCCCCTTGTTCGGGTGTCCTACAACTGCAAAGCGCGGATAGTCGGTACGGTTCATCGCAGCATCCAGACATTGGGGTAGTCAAGCAAAGCAAGCTTCCTTTCCCAGACAGCCTTATGGCGTGCATCTGCCACATAACCCTCTTTCAGTGTACCAACCGGTACCACAACCACTTTGGAAACACGTTGGGCAACTGCTTCAAGAAAGTCGGCAAAATCCATGGTCGGCGGTTCCCATGCTTTGACAAACAGCAGTACCGTTCCATGAAGTATTTCCAGGGTATGACTGTCTTCTTCAAGTGTCCGGCTGCCTCCCGCTTCCCTGCATTCTGATGCCGTCACCGAAAAAGCATCACAAAGAGACACCAATGTCTCTTCCGGAATAGCCCACCCTACAACGGCATCGTATGAAGGTCTCAGCTTTGCATCCATACGTGTATACAAACTTTCCTGAAGCGTATTGGAAGAGAGATTTTTTTCATCAGGGTGTGTAGTAATAAGCAGTTCATTCATATCCCGCAGCAGTACATCTGCACCGTCAATAGCCGGCATACTTCGGCGTATGGCACGGGAAAGCCCCCATCCTGCAAGCAGATACATGCCAAAACGCAGCAATACGGCATACACAAAAGTTGCCATGGCAAGAAATTTCCACCATGCCCCAAGCATTGCAGCATGAGAAACCATTGTTTCGCTCAATTTTCCTCCAAGCCGGAAATAGTGACTCTGCTCTACCAGTGCAAGACTGGGCACAGCAGAAGGCAGCCACCCTCTCCACGGAAAGGCAAGCGCTTCGATAAAGGCATGAAACTGCACTGCATCTATCTGCAGTGTCGTACTCCAGGCAAACGCAATATCTCGTGTCGCCACGACACCAAGCAGTGCCAGCAGCATACCAATGGCAAAAAGTAGTGCCAACAACTGTGAACGTCGGATGATGACCCAGTTGAGAATCAAAGGGTTGAGGGGGACAGTGTCGAACTTCATACTCCCCTTTCTATCGAAAAATCCGATAATACGGGTCATCCAGTAGGCAGGAGAGATATGTATGAGAAAATTCCTTGCCCGGTTGGCACGGAACATCGCTATGAGGGTAAGTACCATTGTCACAAGTGGCAGCAGAACCGCCACTGCAAGAAAATAAACCAGGTTGACCGGTTCCTTTCCGCTGTAACTCAACAGCCCTGTAGCTGTAACAATGCCCAACAGAAATGCAACATTGCCAAGCAGCAACGTGACATGGTACAGCACACCTTCTACCTGTTCACTGAACAAAGGACGGGGCAGCAAGGTTTGATGTGCCTCTGTCCAGACTTGCAGCTGCTCAGCCGCATCTTTTCCTCTCACTGCTTCGGAAAGTCCAAATGTCCGTCGTTCCTCCCGGCTTGAGCGATCCTGCTGCAACAGTGCATAGAGGTCAAGATAGTGTTTCAACTGCATCGACTATTCATTCTCCTCCGGGCATCCGTAGATAAGACAACGCAACTCTTCACGGTACGCATCGTAATCAAAGTTTTCTATCCGGGCAACGCCCTCTTCCACAGCTGCTTTGGCTACAGCAGAAGCCACCCAAATAAGCGCTTCTTTGTTAAACGGCAGTGGAATGATGTGCTCTTTTCCGTAAGCGATATCATCGTTATGATATGCCGCTTTGACATAGTAGGGTACCGGCTCTTTTGCCAGAGCCGCCAGTGCTTCCGCAGCCGCCATTTTCATTCCCTCCGTGATCTTGCGGGCACGGACATCCAGTGCGCCTCTGAAGATGAAAGGAAAGCCAAGTACATTATTGATCTGGTTGGGGTAATCCGAACGTCCTGTCCCCATAATAACATCATCACGTACTTCGGCAACCTCTTCTGGAAGAATCTCCGGTACAGGGTTGGCAAGCGCGAAGATAATAGGTTCCGGCGCCATCTTTTTGACCATCTCTTTACTCAGCACCCCGGCCTTGCTCAGTCCTAAGAACATGTCTGCATTTTCAATGGCTTCATCGAGTGTTTTCATCTCTGTATCAATGGCAAATTCCGCTTTATACTTATTCAGATCATCTCTCGATGTAGAGATGACACCCTTGGAGTCACACATAATAATGTTTTTCGCACCTAGCGCCTGGTACATCTTCGCACAGCTGATCCCCGCTGCACCCGCACCGTTAATAACAATTTTAATTTCATCAACTTTCTTACCTGTCAGGTCAAGTACGTTCATCAGTCCTGCTGTCGTAATGATGGCTGTACCGTGCTGGTCATCATGGAAGACCGGAATATCGAGCTCTTCTTTAAGAATGCTCTCAATCTCAAAACACTTCGGTGCCTTGATATCTTCAAGGTTGATACCTCCGAATGTCGGCGCGATCGCTTTACAGGTTGCCACAATCTCTTCAATGCTGTGTACATCCAGTTCAATATCAAAGGCATCAACATCGGCAAATTTTTTAAAGAGTACCGATTTGCCTTCCATGACCGGCTTGCCCGCCATCGGACCGATGTCACCCAGTCCAAGGACTGCCGTACCGTCAGAAACAACTGCTACAAGGTTTCCCTTGTTGGTGTAGTCAAACACAAGGTTTTCATCTTTTGCAATCTCCTCACACGGAATCGCTACGCCGGGAGTATATGCCAAAGAAAGCTCAAATTGCGTATCGCAGGGTTTGGTCAGCGCAATACCGATTTTACCGCCAATATGATACTCCAGTGCCTTCTCTTTTGTGATTTTTCCCATCATGAACCTTTATGATAATTAAATACCCCTATTATACACTAAGTAAAGATAGGAGTTCATCCACCAAAATGCCTGCCGCATTTCACCTCAAACTGCTTTCGCAGCACCTATATCTTCGTTACACGCCCGCTTTTGATACGCTGCTTTTTCTACTTTTCATACTACGATAATGCCTCTGCTGCTAAAAAGAAAAGGAAGTTCCGATACATAGGAAAAGAAAGGAAGAAGTGTTTTCATGCGTATCCTCTGGTGTGTAGAAGGAAGTGTACTACAAGTAGATTAACGGAAATCCATTTTTAATGGGGTAATACGGCACTGTAATAGCAGGGACTCCGCATCATGTGCAGAGTGAGGCATTGTTACGCCTCTTCATCCTCAAACATATCTTCCGGGAAATACTCTTCAAGGATTGCAGGGAAAAGCCGCATCGTCTTGCGCGCTTTGTCGATCTTTGGCTGGAAGACTGCTTCACTGGCAGGGAAGTCGCGCATCAGCTCTTCGTAGATGGCGATCTTCTCCTCCATATGGTTTTCAAGTGCATCAAGTACCGCCTGCATATTTTCACGGCTGGTGGCATACTTCATCAGCAGTTCAAACATACGCTTTCTTGGGTGAATCGCCATCGAATCACCCGCAGCAAGCGCGATGTCTTTCATATCCCAGCGTGAAATATAGATACCGCTGACATGCGGTGCGATCAGCTGTGCGTAGAGCGCTTCTGTGTAGGAGGGGTAATCTTTAAGATCAGCTTCTTCATCCGCCTCACACTGACCATCAGGACAGAAAGCGGGTTTGCTCCCTGCAAAATTTTCCAGATTGAGGTCTTCAAACTCTTTTCGTAAATCGTTCATCATTTCTCCTGCATTTTTCTTAGTTTTCTATCAGTAACGGTATGGTGTCAACATCAACGGGTGCATCGTACCAGCGGTTGGCAAGCAGCATCATCTTGGCAACAAAGAGGATCTGTTCATCAAGGAATTCAGGCTTTTCAAACAGTGCCTTGGCTGCATCGTCGAGTGCATATCCGTAAATCTTCCCGTCAATGACTTCGATGAAGTCGACACGTTTTTCTCTCTCAGCAGTCTCATCGAGCACATCACAAAAAGGCAGCGCCTTTTCCTGAAACTCCTGATCGAAGATCATCCTGTCTACTTTCGATTGCGCCACGTTTCTCATTGTAAAGTCGAAGTGTTCATCTCCGATGTTAAGAGCAATGGCCGTAGCGTTGATGCCGTTATTTTTGAGTATCTTATTGAAATACTTTCGCGTATATCCGGTCTGGGCATTGTAACCGAGGATCGTACAGAGCTGGGTATCGGGTTTTATTTCATGGGGCTGCATGAAAACTCCTTTGGAGTTTATTTAGTGAAGAGATAATAGTGAAGAGTGAAGAGTTGTGGTATGCATTACTTCGTAATGCTTTTATTTCACCATACAGCTTATCATCACTTTCAATAGAGGCTTTTCGCAGAAAAGCAAACCGAATCTCTTCACTCTTCATTCTTCACTCTTCTCCACTAAGTTTTTTAGCATTCTGGTGCAAAAAGATCGCCTCTTCCTCTTCAATGAGGCATCGCGGGCAGGTCTGCTCTCCGCCAAGGTAGGTGAAGGGGTTGCCGCACTCATTACAGCGTTTGATGTTGAATGTTGCCAGGGTACGCTGCGTGGGTTCGAAAAACTCTTTGGTCTCGAAACCCGGCTGAAGCTGGATAGAGCCCGGCTCACAGACATCGTGACAGAGGTGACACTTGACACATAGCATCGCATCGAAGTGAATGAGCGAGAACTTCTTGTTGGAGCTTAACGCACCGGTGGGGCAGATGCGGTAGCAGATCTGACAGTTGGTACAGCTCTCGTCTATGAACTTCTGAGAAACGAAAGAGACATCCTCCTCGGCCAGCACTTCGTAGTGGTCGGGCTTGGATGCATGCTTGAGCATTGTAAAGAGGATCTTGCGCTTGTCGGGCAAATGTTTGTCACGGATCTTCTGTGTCATTGCTTCATCGATCTCAAACTCGTAAAGCTCATCGGCTTCAACTGCCTCATCAAACGCTTTTTTGTGCTTGACCACCCCTTTGAGGGATGCTGTGTTTCTCAGGAAGTTCCTACGATCCGATACCGCTTGCTCTCCTTCACTCTCATTAGAATCTATTTGTTCTTCAGATGCTACAGGCATTTCATTGTCAATATTGACCTCGAGCTGTTTGTCTGAAAAGCTTGAGAGTACAAAATTTGCCTCATCGATACGTTCTGCAATAACATTGAACAGGTGCGATCCCTTTTCATAGTCATTCAGATCGAGTGTTACCGTCTCTTCACATGCCAGTGCAAGCGAAATGAGATGCTCGACACTGAGTACCGACAGACACGGAATATTGAGTTTTCTTGAAACAAGGCGCACTTTACTCTCGACAAAAGTAAAAAAGAATTCCGTCAAGGAAAAGTCCGAGAGAGAAAAGGCTTCGGTAGGACAGGCACCCACACAGGCTGCTGCCTCTACCCCCGTTCCCTTCGCAAAGGTCGGAAGCTGCTCATCGATGCTTATTTTGCCATCCGTGGCGGCAACGCACTTGGTACACTCGGAAAGTTTGCTTGTCGCCCTGACACAGCGGGCGACATCGAGGTTGAGTCTCATCTACGCTTCAGCCTCTTCATCGGCTTCGATACTGTCACAGTACTCCTGACGCTTTTGCGTCACATATTCAAAGTCGCTCAGCAAAAACTCCAGCGCCAGTTCGGTACCATCGTGGTAGAGTGGTGTTCGCGACTCTCTTTTGGCGTTGATCAGGAAAAGCGGCGCCCACTCCAGCAGGTGGTCTTTAAGAAAGCCGTGCTGTACACTGAGCAGTTCACAGACACCCTCGGTGTCATCTGCTTCAAGCGCCTTCTTCTGTGCATCACAGAGCATATACATGAACTCCAGTTCCACACCGATATGGTCGGGGCTGACTACCCTTGCCTTCTCAAGCTCCACCCGGAAGTCGAGTGCGTTATAAAGCTGTAGTACCGGATTGTCCCCGCCGCTTTCGATCATCTGGTCATCCCGTGTGTAAAAACTCTCATAGGGTACCAGGTGCATAATGAAGAGGTTAACATAGTCGACATTGTAGTACTGGTCGACCAGCTCCTTACGGCTGAGCTCCTTGCGCTTAGACCAATCTCTGTAGTTGGGAAGCAGTGACAAAACCGCTTCATCTGATTCGAGCTGGTTGAGAAAGGTTTCGTC